>JBLNAZ010000016.1:0-50906 GCA_050259615.1 Syntrophomonadaceae bacterium
TTTGCAGTCTGTGCCGGCGTTAGTGTTCCGAAAAGAAAAAAGAATAAAATAAAAAGTATTTTTTTCATCAGAATAACCTCACAACTAAAATTATTTAATTATTCATTATTTGTCTTGGAGCTTCTAAATAAAAGGAGGGAATTTCCAACCGGTCTCTCCCCTTCTTTGTCCGAAGGGCGGTTAACGACTTTTCCATTTATCACCATTGTAGTTGATCCTCCGCCGTCTAGATTCAATCCCTCGTAAATACCTTCAGAAATCATCAGGTCGGCAAATGCTTTGAGTGTAGCGCCGCTGCTCGACTCCTGGCGGCCGTCCACTGTAATAAAATAGACGGTGAGGCTGTCGCTTGAAAAACCGATACCGGTACGGGGGTGCTTAACCCTGGAAAATTTTGGGAATGTGCCCTCAAGGCTGTCCGTCTGGTCCGCTATATTCATTCCATTGCTTACAATTTGAGGCCATCCGCCCACAACTGTGCGGATTGCTGCATGGAAGGGATTAAGTCTCACAACTACTTTCAGAGTATCGCCATACTTCAGGCTTTTCTCAAGCCTGGGAGCAAAGCTGCCCGCCGCGCTAAGAATAGATTTTCCTTTAGTAATGGCGTGTTTGCCTCCAAGAAGAACACTGCTTGAGGCGACGCATATAAAAGTATCCGACTGTGCCTTAACCGGGGTCAGTTCAATTTCCGCCCTGCTTAAGTCCCCTTTAACCTCAGGAGTCTCATTGCCCTGATAAAAGTTATATAGAGTAAAGGAATTACTGTCGGCGCTGGAATTTATGCGGGTAATACTGTTTTTATTTCCGTCCGGCATAATCACTTCGCCGTAAAAGCTGAACTTTTCTATAAGAGGCTTATTGCCGTATGTAAAAGCGAACTGGGAATGGATTTTATGCGACGGATCAAACGGGGAATCAGTGACATGGACCGCTTTGAGAAACTGACCTTCAATCACCATATTATTTTCCACTTCACCGGTTTTCATATTAAAGAAATCGGCATTTACGGCGGCCAGGACCTCATGCGTGCTGTCCGAAAATCTTGCAGCCATATGGCTTGTTTTTTCCCGTCCGGTGAGCCTGTCGTGCGCTTTTGCGGCCCTGAGGTAATAATTTCCCTGTCTTAAATCGATCTTTAGGATATTAATTGAGAGTGTATCTTGTGCATTATAAATTTTTGAATACGTAACGCCCGGAGCTATTTCCTCTGTAAAGGCGGAATCTTTAAGCTGTGCCGGTGTGGTGCGGGTAATGCTGAGAAGAATGAGGATTAGCGCGAGCGCTTTGGAAATCCGGTTTATATTTTTCATAATTTTCCTTCAAAGCTGATATATGAATTTACAAAGATTCAGCTAAAAATTCAGACATATAATGATATATAATGGGTGTCTGAAGGAAAAGATCCGGCTTGAGGTGTCCGGACTTAAAATTTAATATGAAAACCGGTTACAGGAGACATCATTTCCTTAAAAGACTCACCCTTATAAATCACCTGCTCCAGGAAAAGTCCCGATGGCGGGGCGGTATATTTTGCAGGCTCCGTGGAGTGGGTTTTAAGAAAGTGCATTATATCTTTATCTGTCATGTTGCCGCGTCCGACTTCAACCAGAGTGCCTACAATTCTTCTTACCATTTTCCAAAGAAAGTGGGAGCCCTGAATGCGCATTAAGATGAGGTCGCCCTCTTCTTTAAGCTGAAAATTTTCTATTAATACCCTGGTGGATTTTTCCTGCTTGTCGTCATCAGAAAAAGAACGGAAGTCCTTCATGCCCACAAAGAGTTTAGAGGCATTTTCCATGGCTTTGAAATTCAGCTTGTCCTTTATCCACCATACGAAAGGCTTTCCAAATGCAGTTCTGCGTTTGGATATCTGATAGATATAGCTTCTGCTTTCAGCATCGTGGCGGGCATGGAACCTGGGGTGTGTTTTTTCTACTTCGAGAATATTTATATCGTGAGGAAGCTTGTCGTTAAATTTCATTCTGATGATTTCAGGCGCGAGCATTGTTTTAGCTTCGAGGTGAGCCACCTGACAGATAGCATGCACGCCGCTGTCGGTTCTGCCTGAGCCCTGAATGTCGACCTTATCGTCCTTGAATACTTTTTCGGCCACGTCGAGAAGCGTGCCCTGAATTGTTCTTGCCTGTTTCTGCACCTGCCAGCCGCTATAACGGGTTCCATCGTACTCGAGGTAAATCTTAAATCTTGCCATTAACTTTCTTTAATATAGTTGCTGCTTTTAGGGCAGGAAATCAGTTATTTAGCTGAAAGGTTTTCAAATCTTCTTCCACCCATAAATCTTTTGTTGTAGTAATCCATATTCAGGGAGGACACCATCACGCCCTGCCTGCTGGAAGAATGAGCAAAAAGATTATCGCCCAGGTATATTCCCACGTGTCCCGGTCTAACCCTGCGGCGTGTATTAAAGAAAATGAGGTCGCCGAACTTCAGCTGTGAAATGTCGTCTATTTCATCGCCCTGCTGGAACTGTTCGCGTGCCGTGCGCGGCAGCTCGTAAGAGAATGTGCTGCTGTAGACGGTCTTCGTGAATGCTGAACAATCTATGCCCTTGCTGGTTACACCCCCGAACTTATAAGGAGTATCGAGATATTTGATGATCTCCATAATAACCTTTTCTTTCAGGTTAATGGAGTCGCTGGGTTCAGCATATTGTTTTCCTGAAACGTACTTTTCAACCAGCTGTGAAACACTGATAACATCTTTTTCAGTTGGAAGATCTTCGCCGTCCTCCTCATCTGAAATTGTGTCGGATGAATTATCGAGCGTATCGTCTTCTGCAACCTGGTTCTCAGGGGAAAAGCGCGGTGTACTGGGAGACTTTTTCTTATTAGAAGAAGTTTTACTGGAAGACTTCTTCTTAGAAGAATTTTTCTTTTTGCTTTTCTTGGTAGTTAAGGCGGACTTATGCTTTTTTCCGGAGTTATATCTCTGAGCGTAAGAAGTTGGGGAGCAGCCTACTACAAAAGCAAGGATGGTCCCCAGCAGTAATATTTTAAATAATTTTTCTATAATCATTAGCCAAAAGTAAATAATTCAACCTAAATATGCACGTAAATTCTTACTTCTGGAGGCATGTCTAAGTCTTCTGATCGCTTTTTCCTTAATTTGTCTGACCCTTTCGCGTGTAAGATTAAATTTCTCACCAATTTCCTCGAGAGTGAGGGAATGTTCCTTATTTAATCCGAAATAGAGCTTTATGACCTCTGCTTCCCTGTCTGTAAGGGTTGAGAGGGCACGTTCAATTTCATTTTTAAGAGATTCCGACATTAAATAAAAGTCAGGTGAAGGCTGCTGGTCGTTCTGAATAACGTCCAGGAGGCGGTTTTCCTCTCCCTGGAGGAACGGGGCATCCATAGAGACATGACGGCCCGAAATCTTCAGTGTATCGGATACCTCGCTGATATCCATACTGAGTTCCTGTGCAAGTTCTACCGCACTGGGTTCCCGTTCGAATTCCTGCTCGAGGTTGCTGTATGCCTTGCCTATTTTATTAAGGGCACCTACCCTGTTGAGAGGGAGCCTGACGATTCTGGACTGTTCGGCCAAGGCCTGGAGAATGGACTGACGGATCCACCAGACGGCGTAGGAAATAAACTTAAAGCCTCTGGTTTCATCAAATCGTTTTGCAGCTTTTATGAGTCCCAGATTCCCTTCATTGATCAAATCACCTAAAGACAGCCCCTGATTCTGATATTGTTTAGCGACGCTGACAACAAACCTGAGGTTGGCTTTAACCAGGCGTTCCAGGGCCACAGGGTCGTCGTGTTTAATATTGACGGCGAGGTCAATTTCTTCATCGGGAGTTAACAGATCTACTTTTCCAATTTCCTGCAAATATTTATCGAGAGACTGACTCTCCCGATTGGTATATTGCTTCGTAATCTTCATTTAACTCTCCTTCTTAGTGATCTAAATTTATATAGTCCACTATTCCCACAATAGATGCATCCACAGGAGCCATGTCCACATCCATAGGAATAACTGCCTCGCTGGCGGTTATGTAAAAGATGATTTCACCGGGTCCTGCGCCTATTGTATCGATAGCTATAATTGGCTCGCCTGTTTTTTCCAGCTTCCCGTTCAAGGGCTGAACAAACTGCATTTTACAGCTGGTAAGCGTACTATATTTTTTAGTAGCCCAAATTGTGCCGATCACTTTTCCGAGAAGCATCAGACGCTCTCTTTTTGGCCGGAGTGTTCTTTTACGGAAATGTCGAGCTTATCGACAATTGCCATAATAACTGCATCGATAGGCTTATTTTTGGTAAATGTGGTCTGGCGTGCGGAACTTCCCGTTGCAGCCAGAACAACCTCGCCTATTCCTGCACCAACACTATCGACAGCAACCACGAAATTACTTCTTTCAGTATAATCCAGATTCAATTCCCTAACGATCAGAAATTTTGCACCAACGAGGTTCTCGTCTTTTCTTGTTGACCAAACCGTTCCGATTACCTTGCCTAAAATCAATTTGACCTCATGCTAATTTGGATTACAGATTAAAGTTTCAGCTTTTAATTTATTTGGACTTTGGTTTTTCCTGCCACTAATCAGAATTTAACAGAAGTATTTTTGTCCTTATTATCGGATTTTTTCCGGTAACTATTAAGCAATACACCCCTTTACACCCTTAATAAAGGAAACGGGTTTTAAGACTCCCGCAGCCTTTTTTCAAGCTAATTTATGTTTTAGAAAATGAAAAAGCAAGCAAACATGCTGTTTTCTTCTTCTTTTTCAAAGAAAACTTGTTCCTTTCAGGGAATTATCAACTCCGAAGAACTCTGCTGCCGTCCGGGCCACATCGGAAAAGGTATCTCTTATACCTAAATTATTACCCTCTTTTCCCTTTCTGTAAAACAGCAATGGAACATATTCCCTTGTATGATCTGTGCTAATATCAGTAGGATCATTACCATGATCCGACGTAATGACAAGGCAGTCGGACTCATCAAGGTTTGAAAGAATTCCGGGCAGTTCATTATCAAATTCCACAAGAGCATTCCGGAAGCCCGCGGGATCATTTCTGTGGCCGTAGTAGACGTCGAAATCCACCAGGTTAGCAAAGATCAGGCTGTTACTGGCCTTAAGCGTAAAGTCCTTTATTTTTTCAACGCCTTCCAGGTTGGATTTTGTTTTTTCAATAACTTTAATGCCGCGGTAGTTAAAAAGGTCGTTAATCTTTCCGATTGCAACTGTTTGAATTCCCTTTTTATTTAGCACGTCCAGGATGGTGTCGCTTTCAGGATCGAGTGAGTAATCCTTCCGGTTTGTTGTTCTGGTATAATTGCCGGATGTTCCGATGAAAGGCCTGGCAATTACCCTGCCGGCAGAATCTTTGCCCGTGAGGACCTTCTGGCGCGTTATTTTGCATATTTCATAGAGTCTCTCCAGCGGGATCACTCCTTCGTGTGCTGCAATCTGGAATACCGAGTCTGCGGATGTATATACGATTGGGAATCCGGTCTTAACGTGCTCGTCGCCCAGTTCTTTTATGATCTCTGTTCCTGAAGCCGCCTTGTTTCCTAGAACTCCTTTTAAGCCGGTTTCCTTTAGGAATCTGTTTATCAGTTCATCAGGAAATCCGTCGGGATAGTAAGGGAATTGGAATTCAACCTTAATACCGCCGATTTCCCAGTGGCCTGTTGTTGAATCCTTACCGTCGGATACCTCATTCATTTTACCGAAAGAGGCTATGGGTTTTTCTACTCTTTTCAGTCCCTGAATATCGGTAATATTGCCGAGACCCATGGCCTCAAGGTTAGGCAGATTTAATCCGCCAACGGCCCTGGCCATATTTCCAAGGGTATTACTTCCGGAGTCGTTATATTTATCGGCATCGGGAAGTTCGCCAGCACCGATCCCGTCGAGAACTATGATTACGAAATTATTCATAAATAACAGTTTAGTTAATGTTTCTTACTGTGTTTCCGCCCTTTTCCAGAGCCTTCTTCAGGGCAAGGTCGGCATTCTGGAGTACTTCTTCGGCACTGGTTTTACTAAACGTAGATGCTACGCCAATTGAAACCGTAAAGGTTGTCTGTTTGGATACAACGGCAATAGGCTTGCGGGCAATTTTAACTCTTATTCTTTCGGCCCACAGAAAAACATCTTTTGTTGGGGTATTGAAGAAATAAACTCCGAAAACTCTTTCCGAGATTCTTCCGAGCAGGTTGGTTGCATTGGTCTCTTCATTGATTGTCTGTGCAACAGATTTTAATACCTTGGGGAATGGGTTGCCCTCGAAGAGGGATTCCTGCTCAAGGAAGTCGTCTATATAGACAAGAACTATTGCGCCCGGAATATTTAAGCTGACTGACTTCTGCAGGTCTGCATTAAGTCTTTCTATAAAAGTTTCTCTGTTCAGGGTTTTAGTTTCAATATCAACCGAGAGGAGTTTTTTCAGCACCGACTGTGCAGAAAAAGAGTATACAATGAAGGCGAGAATTCTGGCAGTATTTCTCATAAAGTGAACGTCGGCATTCGTATAGGCATTTTTCTTCAGGCTTTCAAAGCAAAGGACACCATAGCTCTGGTTGTCGTAAACCAGGGGGATAGCCATAAAAGAGCCGTCGAATGATACATCCTCACTCTTTGAGAAGCGTATGAAGCCCGAGGCGGAAGTGTCATCAATTTTAACGGGCATTCCGTTTACAATCGACTTGCCGACAAGTGTTCCGTTTAATTCGACCTCAAGGTTTTCACCAATATATTTGAGTGAAGTATTATTTACAATCTTAGCGGACTTGAATTTCTGTTCCATCGGTTTGTAGAATACAAAGGTAAATGCGTCCCACTGCAGAAGATCTTTTAAGGAGACTTCAAGAGATTTGAAAAGCTCTTCCTCATTGCTGAAAAACTTCTCTTCATTAAGAAGCCCAAGCAGGCCGTTAAGTTTCTTTTCAGCAAGCGAGTCGCTGTACTTCTCGTCAAAAAGTGCGATGACGATTGATATGACGCGGACAAATCTTCCGAGCGAGTAGACGGTTTCAATTCCAAAGGCGTCGCCGATCTTTGAATCGAGGGCCAGGATGCCGGCCAGGTTCTTACCGTAGTACAATGGCACTCCGACAAAGCTTTTAATTCCCTGGACTGAGGAATAATATCTTATTACGTCTGTTTCAGCGGTCTGGGTTATTTCGGTAAGTATTTCAGGTTCTTCCCTCTGTACTATTTTACTTAACACATCATCTTCCAGATCGAATTTTCTCTGAGTAATTTCAGTGCTGTTTGAGACATATCTTTCCAGAGTAAGCTTTTCTTTCTTTTTATTATACCAGAAAAAAACAGCCGTATGAGCCAGGTAAGTTTCCTTAATAATTGTCAGAATTTTTTCCAGCAGGAAAGAAAACTGTTCATCGTGTCCCAGGTTTACCGGGAAAGCCTCATTAGCAATCTTAGCAAAATTCTCTTTCAGGTCGGGCGGCTTAAAGAAATTCTTTTTCCCGGCATGGAGTTCGGGCACATAATTATCGGCTGTAATTACCTCTAAATTTCTCGTTCCGGAAATAATTGTAATTGCCTCACCGTCATCGGGAGTATAAGTAGGCGCTTCAATTGTAATATTTGGCGCCACATAAGGTTCTTCGCTCCTTACAGAATCGCGCAGGAAGATGATAAAGCCCACATAAATTACGATCAGCAGTATTGTGATTCCCTTAAAAAGGGGATCATCAACAAAGAATAGAAGTATAGCCAGCAGGGGTATAACTGAAAAAATAAGTATTCTTTTCTTTAATTTGTCTAGTGCCATCGTAACAGTGTCTCTATATAATGATTTAAGATAATATACCGGACTAAATATAAATTTAGATTTTAAAAATAGCAACAATAAATCTATTTTTTCTCTAAGCCGGAAAGTCTTTCCATTATTTCCCTGTGCCCTGTGCTGTTAAGGGCAGAATAAAATATAAGGTTTTCGCCCGGAATGAGTTCCGGAAAGGTTTTTACAGCTTCCTTTCTGGCCTTTGCAAGTTCAGACTGGTTCAGTTTATCGGCCTTGTTAAGAAGCGCAATATAAGGAATAGAGTTTTCTTTAAGATAGCTGTTGAGTGCTTTATCGAGTAATGTAGGAGTATGGCGGCTGTCCATAATGTGTATTGCCAGAAGGATATTTCTTTCCAGGGCGAAGTAACCCTCCATGATTTTCTGCCAGTGGTTTCTTTCATCCTTACTGACCTTAGCGTAGCCGTAGCCGGGCAGGTCGACCAGGTAGAAAGAATTCTCGACGAGATAGTAGTTAAGGGAGCGGGTTTTGCCAGGTGTAGAGCTGGTCTTAGCCAGATTTTTCCTGTTGAAGAGTGAATTAATAAATGAGGATTTGCCCACGTTAGATCTTCCGCAAAGGATTACTTCAGGCAAAGTAGGGCTTGGCAGTTTCTGTATAGAAAAGGCCGATGTTATAAATTCTAGTTTATTTAGCATAATAAAAAAAAGAGTAACCTGTTTAGGGTTACTCTTTTATAATTTTTCAAAAGTAATTATTACTTAGATTCTTCAATTACTTTGGCATCCTGAACGTCGGCATTTTCCTTGGCAGCTTTTTTAGCTTCCTTGCGTTCAGTTTTCTGTTCCAGTTTCTCAGAAGCCTTCTGATTGGCAACTTCATTAAAGTCCACTAATTCAAGAATGGCCATTTCAGCAGCATCGCCGAGGCGTCTTCCGAGTTTAATAACTCTTGTATATCCGCCCGGTCTGTCGCCAACCTTAGAAATGATTTCTCCAAAGAGTTCTCTTACCACATCGGCATCATTAATGAATCTGGCAACATGTCTTCTTGCGTGCAGAGTATCCTGTTTTGCCTTAGTAATTAAAGATTCAGCAAATGTTCTGGTTTCTTTAGCTTTAGCAACAGTCGTTTTAATTCTTTTATGTCTGAACAAAGCAGTTGATAAAGATTTCAGTGTTGCGTTCCGATGACTGGCAGTTCTACCGAGTTTTCTACCTTTATTGTTATGTCTCATTACTAAACCTTTTAATGTTGAAAATCCGCCCCTGAGCGGCAAAATTAGCTATTATCGTTTTTATCATTTAGGTATTTATCTACATCCATTCCGAATTCAAGGCCGAAATTATCCACAATTTCAATAAGTTCAGCCAGAGATTTACGCCCGAAATTTCTGAATTTCAGCATTTCGTTTTCGTCTCTGCGCACGAGTTCAGCCAGATTCTTAATGTTTGCGGCTTTCAGACAGTTATGAGAGCGGACGCTCAGTTCAAGGTCATCGACGCTAGTAGTTAATATTTTTCTGATCCTTTCTCTTTCAGCATCCTGTTCACTTACAACTTTTTCTTCTTCCTGCTCAACATCAAAGTTAATGAACAGTTGAACATGATCTCTTAATATTTTACCGGAATTAGTTAAAGCATCTTCCGGAGTAATGGAACCATCAGTAGTAATTTCCAGGGTCAACTTTTCGTAATCGTTCTTCTCTCCAATTCTGACATTTTCAACATCATATCTAACATTTTTAATCGGTGTAAAAATCGAATCAATAGGAATCAGACCGATGGTCTGATCGGGAATTGAATGTTCACTGGAGGTAATATAACCCTTACCAGTACCGAAGCGGATCTCCATTCCGAACTTTGCATCCTTATTCAGAGTAGCAATGTGAAGATCGGGGTTTAAGATCTCTATGTCAGAGGAATTCTTCTGCAAATCGGCGGCCGTAAAATTATATGGCCCCTGGAATGAAATTTCCAACTTGTTGGTTTTCTTGTTGAGAATTTTCATTCTAACCTGTTTGAGGTTCAGGACGATTTCTGTAACGTCTTCAACGACCCCTGGTATGGTAGAAAATTCATGCAACACACCATCTACTTTTATTGCCGTTATTGCTGCTCCGGTTAAGGAGGAAAGCAACACTCTTCTTAAAGAATTTCCGAGAGTTACGCCAAAACCTCTTTCTAAGGGCTGTACTGTAAATCTTCCAAAAGTGTTGGTATATGTAGATTCATCCAGCACAACAGATTCGGGCATTTTTAAATAAGGGAAACTCATTTATAATCCTCTTTTATAATTTATACTTTACGTACTTATCTAATTTTACTTAGAGTACAGTTCAACGATAAGCTGTTCGTTTGCATTAAGCGGTACTTCAGCTCTTTCCGGAATCTGAAGGAAAGTGCCCGTAAGGCCAGCTTTATCTACAGACAGCCAGGAATAAACGTTATCCTTAGTTCTCTTAAGTGAATCGTGAATAATGTCGAGCTTTTTGCTCTTTTCACGTAATTTAACCACATCTCCTGGAGAAAGCAACAAAGAAGGTATATCGACTATTAAGTCGTTGATCACAAAATGTCTGTGCCTTATAAGCTGGCGGGCAGCTTTTCTAGAAGGAGCAAAGCCAAGTCTGTAAACCACGTTATCGAATCTTCTTTCAATTAATTTCACAAGGTTTTCGCCAGTGATGCCTTTTTGCTTGTTAGCGCTTTCAAAATAGTTGCTGAACTGAGTCTCAAGCAGACCGTAAATTCTTTTTACTTTCTGTTTTTCTCTAAGCTGAACACCGTATTCTGAAAATTTAGCTCTTCTTGATAAACCATGCTGTCCCGGAGGATAATTTTTCTTTTCAATAGTACATTTTTCAGAAAAACATTTAGCTCCTTTTAAGAACAGTTTCTGTTTTTCTCTTCTGCATAATTTACAAGCAGCTCCAATATATCTTGCCATCTAAATGTTCTCCAATAAATTAAACTCTTCTTTTCTTAGGTGGACGACACCCGTTGTGAGGTATCGGGGTAATGTCTTTTATAGAAATAACTTCAATACCCGCAGTGTTTAAGGCACGAATAGCAGCTTCTCTACCGGCACCAGGACCCTTCACATAAACGTCAATCTTCCTTAAACCTAAGTCATATGCTTCTTTAGCTGCTGCTTCAGCGGAAACCTGAGCTGCATAGGGAGTGTTTTTTCTTGATCCCTTAAAGCCGTTTTTACCTGCTGAAGACCATGAAATAGTATTGCCATAGATATCAGTTAACGTAACAATCACATTATTGAATGTAGCTTTAATGTGGGCAACACCTACCGCATCTACATGAACTCTTTTTTTAGTCTTTTTAACTACTTTAGCCAAGTCTTATTTCTCCTTTTTATCAAACATTATTTCTTAGCTGGGGTTTTCTTCTTTCCTGCTACCGTTCTGCGCTTTCCTTTCCTGGTTCTTGAATTCGTGCGCGTTCTTTGACCTCTAACAGGAAGACCTCTGCGGTGTCTTAAACCACGGTAAGATCCAATGTCCATCAAGCGTTTGATGTTCTGCTGGACTTCACTTTTCAATGCACCTTCGACCTTAAAGTCGTTGGTCATAATTGATCTGATCTCAGCAACTTCTTCTTCTGTTAGATCACCGATCTTCTTATCAGCATTAACTTTTGCTTTTTCCAATATGGTTAAAGCAGTATGCTGGCCTACACCGTAAATATAAGTCAAACCAATGTAGGCTTTTTTATTTTTTGGTAAGTCGATACCTGCAATACGAGCCAAACTCTAGCCTCCTAATTTTCTTTTTAACCTTGGCGCTGTTTGTGTTTAGGGTTTTTGCATATTACCCTAACGGTGCCTTTACGTTTTATGATTTTGCAATTTTCGCATATTTTTTTAACTGATGCCCTAACCTTCATTATAGCTCCGCTATTTATATCTGTAAGTTATTCTTCCTTTATTCAGGTCATAAGGAGATAATTCTATAGCTACTTTATCTCCGACCAATATTTTTATAAAGTGCATTCTCATTTTGCCTGAAATATGAGCCAGAATTTCATGCCCGTTATCGAGTTTAACTCTGAAATGGGCATTTGGCAATGTTTCAGTCACAATTCCGTCTACTTTAATGGGACCCTGTTTTGACATATTTTTTTCAACAAACTGTAAGAATTTCTGGTTTACCGCCGTCAATAGCCACTGTATGCTCGAAGTGCGCAGATGGTGTGGCATCCATAGTCAGAATTGTCCATCCATCATTTGCCATTCTCACATTGTACTTACCGTAATTGACCATTGGTTCAATTGCAATTGTCATTCCGTTTTTAAGCAGGGCGCCTGTTCCTTTTTTTCCAAAATTCGGAATTGACGGATCCTCATGGAGGTATTTTCCAACTCCATGACCGCACAGGTCCCTTACAACAGAATAGCCGTTATCTTCCACATATTTCTGTACGGCATAAGAAATATCGTGAATTCTGTTATTTTCTACGGCCTGTTCAATTCCTTCATACAAGGATTTTTCTGTAACATCCATAAGTCTCTGCTTTTCAGCAGATATTTCCCCTACTGCCACAGTCAGTGCTGCATCACCAAAATACTTGTTTTTTACTACGCCGCAGTCAAGAGAAATTATTTCACCTTCCTGAAGCACTCTGCCGCCCGGTATGCCATGAACTACCTCATCGTCAACCGAAGCACAGATACTGCCAGGATATTTGATCGAGCCAGCCTGGGAGTAGCCTTTGAAAGCTGATTTCCCGCCCTGACTCAGTATATAATCATCGGCTATCCTGTCGAGTTCGAGAGTTGTGACGCCGGCTTTTACATACCTTTTGAGAAGCTGCAGAGTTTCAGCAACAATTTTACAGCTTTCACGAATATAATCAATTTCCTTTTTAGTTTTAATATAAATCACTATAAATCTCTTATCTTCTTCCTTTGATCTTACCAGATTTCATAAAGCCATCGTAGTGTCTCATGAGTAGGTGTGATTCTACCTGCTGCAAGGTATCGAGAGCAACGCCAACGATAATGAGCAGACTGGTTCCGCCAAAGAAAGATGAAAACTGGCTCGAAACTCCAAAACCAGAGATAAAGGCCGGCAAAATAGCAATGATTGCCAAAAAGAAGCTGCCGGGCAAAGTAATTTTTGTTAAAATATTATCAATAAAATCTGATGTCTGCTTTCCGGGCCTGATTCCTGGAATAAACCCGCCCTGTTTCTTCATAGTATCGGCAACATCCTTAGGATTGAAGGCGATAGCCGTATAGAAATAGGTAAAGAAAATGATCATCAGAGCATAAATCACAGAATAAGTAGCCGAGCGGTACGAAAAGAATCCGGCCAGGCTCACCATAAATTCATTGTTCGGGAAGAAAGAAAGAACAGTATTCGGGATAAACATGATTGACTGTGCAAATATAATAGGCATTACGCCTGCTGTATTGACCTTGAGCGGAATATACTGTGTAACGCCGCCATAGACCTTTCTTCCAACTACTCTCTTAGCGTATTGAACGGGTATTCTCCGTGTGCCCTGTGTAACCAGTACAACACCTGCAATTATGAAAACCATAAAAGTAAGAATAACCAGCTCAATAATTAAATTTCTCTGTCCTGAATCGAGCAGTCTGTATTCATCGAGCATTGCATACGGGAAACGATCAATAATACCGATAAAGATTATAAGGGAGATACCGTTTCCGATACCCTTATCTGTAATCTGCTCACCCATCCACATCATAAACATTGTACCGGCAACCAGGAAGAATACAGTAGATATTGTAAAGCCTATACCTCTTACTGCATCAGGAACAATTGGAATACCGTTATTGTTCAAATTCAGCAGGTGGATTGTGACTCCCCATGCCTGTAAGGCAGAAATAAGAACAGTTCCGTAACGTGTCAGCTGCGTAATTTTCTTTCTTCCGTCCTCACCTTCCTGCTGGAGCTTCTGGAAATAAGGAACAACTGCGCCTGCAAGCTGAATGATAATAGATGAACTGATATAAGGCATAATTCCAAGGGCAAAGATTGCAGCATTATGGAATGCGCCGCCTACGAACAGATCATACAACCCGAAAAGGTTGTCAGAAGTTCTGTTAGACATTGCGTCTGCCAGGACCTTGGAATCGATTCCGGGTAAAGTTACGTGTGCGCCGATACGCACGATAACAAGTAAGGCAAAGGTATATAAAAGCCTTTGCCTAAGCTCGTGAATCTTAAAGATATTTCTGAAGGTTTCTTGTATTTTTGCCATTATTTTATAAGTTTAATTGTTCCACCGGCAGCTTCAATTTTTTGTCTGGCTGATTCACTGCAGGCATAAGTCTCAACCGTTAATTTAGCTTTTAAATCGCCATCTCCCAGGATCTTGAAAGGAGCATTTGCATTTGAGATTAAACCTGATTTATAAAGTACAGCCGAATTTACCAATCCGTCTGTAAGTTTCTTATCTTCGACCAATTTCTGAATTTTGCCAACGTTAACGGCAACATATTCAATTTTGAAGATATTTGTAAAGCCGCGTTTCGGAATTCTTCTCTGTAAAGGCATCTGGCCACCTTCAAACCATGCCCTTTTCTTGGAGCCTGAACGTGACAACTGACCATTCATACCTCTGGTAGAAGTACCGCCATGACCGCTGCCTTGACCGCGTCCGACTCTTTTGATAGTTTTTCTAGAACCTTTTGCGTACGTGAGATTACTTAAAATATCCATTTATGTTCCTTAATCTTTTACTTCGACTTCTTCAATGCTTATTAAATGAGAAACCTTATTTAACATGCCTCTGATCTGAGGGGTATCGTTATGGACAACTGTATAATTAGGTCTGCCTAATCCGAGGGCTTCAATTGTCAGTTTCTGCTTTTTATTTCTGTCGATCACACTTTTAGTTTGGGTAATTTTTAACTTTTTAGGCATTGCAAATCTCGTCTCTCTTAGGATTTAAATAATTCTTGTGTAGTTATTCCTCTCTTAGCGGCCATTGTTCTGGCGTCTGTAAGGCTGAGCAAACCGTTCAGAGTTGCTTTTACCAGGTTATGAGGATTACTGGAGCCCAGAGATTTAGTAAGTATATCCTGAACGCCGGCAGATTCCAGCACAGCACGAACGCCGCCGCCGGCAATGAGGCCTGTTCCTGGAGAAGCTGGTTTCAATAAAACCTTTCCGGCCCCATATTTACCGAGGATCTGATGAGGAACAGTGCCTTTCACAACAGATACTCTATAGACATTTTTCTTGGCATCGTCAATTCCTTTAGAGATAGCATCTGTTACTTCATTGGCTTTTCCCAAGCCTACTCCCACATGTCCCTGTCCGTCTCCCACAACCACTATAGCGTTAAAGCTGAACCTTCTACCGCCTTTTACAACCTTAGCGACACGGTTTATATAAACAACCTTTTCTTTGAGACCTTCAATTTCACTTACTTTTAAGTTCTTCAATTTATTCTCCGTTTACTCATTGCTCAATTATTTTCTGGTTTCCTGGCTGCCGGGAGAGGATTCGAACCTCTACAAACGCCTCCAAAGGGCGTTGTCCTGCCATTAGACGACCCGGCAACTTTCATTAAAATTTCAAGCCGGCTTCTCTTGCGCCTTCAGCTACAGCTTTGATTCTGCCGTGGTAGCGGTATCCGTTACGGTCAAAAACAACGGCTGATATATTATTTTCCAAAGCTTTTTTGCCAGCAAGTTTGCCAACAATCTTTCCAACATCAACTTTGCTTTTAGCGCCTTTCAGTTCATCTGCAGCGTCTTTAGATATTGATGATGCAGAAACGAGTGTCTTTCCGGTAACATCATCAATCAACTGCACATAAATCTGAGTAAGGCTGCGTGTTACGGTCATTCTGGGTCTTTCTGCAGTACCAGAAATATGTTTTCTAATTTTAATTTTAGAACGATATCTTGAATTTTTTTCTTTTGAACTCATTTTTCAGAATCTCCAATTCTACTTACCGGCAGTCTTGCCTGCTTTTCTTACAATTACTTCGCCAGAGTACTTAATGCCCTTACCTTTGTAAGGCTCTGGTTTTTTGAAGGATCTAATTTTAGCTGCGACCAGGCCAACTAATTCTTTATCTATTCCGTTAATTTTTATCTGTGTTGGAGCAGTAACCTCAAGAGTTATTTCATCCGGAGGCATAAAATAAATGGGATGGGAATATCCAAGGTTAAGCAATAGGTTTTTTCCCTTTAATTCCGCTCTGTATCCAACACCAACTATATCCAAGGTTTTAGTATATCCTTCCTGAACGCCGGTAACCATATTCTGTATCAGAGATCTAGTTAATCCGTGTAAAGCTCTGTTTTCCTTACTATCATCAGGTCTAGTGACTGTAACTTCATCCTTAGTAGCATCAATCTTCATGCTGTGATGAAAGTTCTTAACTAATTCACCTTTCTGGCCTTTTACTTTGAGAGTATTACCTGTTAATGTAACAGTAACTCCACTTAATGATACGGGCTTTTTACCTATACGTGACACTGTCAAACTCCATACAATAAATTACCAAATATGGCAGAGTACTTCCCCGCCAACTGCTTCCTTTTTAGCCTGTTTTTCCGTCATTAAACCTTTTGAGGTAGATATGACAGCAATTCCAAGTCCATTTAACACTTTCGGCAGATTATCTTTTCCGACATAAATTCTTAATCCCGGAGAGCTGATTCTTTTAATTCCGGAAATAGAAGGCATACCCTTAATATACTTAAGCTGAATTCTGAGAACGTTCTGCTTATTGTCTTCAAGAATTTCGTAGTCTGTAATAAAGCTTGTGTCCTTAAGTATTTCAGTTAAATTCTTCTTCATTGCAGAAGAAGGAATTTCAACATATTTCTTTTTAGCTTTAACAGCATTGCGAATTCTTGTTAATAAATCTGCAATAGGATCCGTAACTGGCATTTAATATTCTCCTAAATATTACCAACTTGACTTTTTAATTCCAGGAATTTCCCCGCGAAGAGCCATTTCTCTAAAGACCAAACGGGAAACACCGAACTTTCTATAAACACTTCTTGCTCTTCCGGTAATCAAACACCTTCTGTGAAGCCTGACTGGGTTTGCGTTTTTAGGAAGTGCCTGTAAAGCATCATAATTTCCGCTATCCTTCAAATCTTGTCTGATTTTTTTGTACTTATCAACCATTTTTTGTCTTTTAGCTTCACGAGCCAGCAACGATTTTCTAGCCATAAAATTCCTTTTTACGATTGTTTAATTTCTTTTTTTCTAAATGGAACACCAAAAGCAGTCAAAAGTTCGTATGCCTCGTTGTCTGTTTTTGCTGTTGTTACAAACGTAATATCCATACCTAAAATTTTTGTTACCTTATCGGTATTAATTTCAGGAAATATAATCTGTTCTTTAATACCAAGGGTATAATTTCCGCGCCCATCAAAAGATTTATCGGGTATACCTCTGAAATCTCTAACGCGAGGCAAGGCAATTGATATAAGACGGTCTAAAAACTCGTACATTTTTTCGCGCCTTAAAGTTACCATAACACCAATCTTCATGCCTTCGCGCAGTTTGAAGTTAGAGATGGACTTCTTTGCTATCCTGACGCTAACCTTCTGACCTGTAATTGTCTCAAGGTCCCTGGTAGCTTCGTCAAGGTTTTTAGGATCCTGGACTGCAGAACCCACGCCCATATTGATAACAATCTTTTCGAGTTTGGGCACCTGCATTACGCTCTTATATGAGAACCTTTTCTGTAAATCTGGGCCAATCTCTTTTTTATATTTTTCAGCCAGCCTGGGTGTAATTTTCTCTTCTTTTACAGGCGCCTCAGCAACGGCAGTTTCTTTAACGGCTTTTGCCTTAGATTGTTCTTTTTTCGTTGTTTCAGTTTTCTGTGATTTCTTTTCAGCCATAGTAATAATCAAACCTCTATAAATAAAGTATTATGAAAGCATTTCACCACTGTGTCTGCTAACTCTTATTCTTTTCTGTTTTCCGGTTTTTTCATCGATAATTATTTGCATACCAATTCTAGCCGGTTTATTTGCCTTCGGATCCATTATCATAACATTTGAAGCATTGATAGGGGCTTCCTTTTCAACAATGCCTCCCTGAGGATTTCTCTGATTCGGTTTAGTGTGTCTTTTTCTGAGATTTACACCCTCAATAATAACTCTATTCAGTTTTGGAAATACTTTCAGGACTTTACCGGTTTTACCTTTTGAGTTGCCTGAAATTACCATTACATTATCATTTTTATGTATTTTCATTTTGAAATCCTGCTTTATAACACTTCTGGGGCTAAAGAAATAATTTTCATGAACTTCTTGTCTCTTAACTCTCTTGCAACAGGGCCGAAGATACGGGTTCCTTTGGGTTCATTCTGATTGTTAATCAGCACGGCAGCATTTTCATCAAATCTGATATAAGATCCGTCCTTGCGTCTAATTTCCTTAGTTGTACGGACGACTACTGCTCTAGAAACCTCACCCTTTTTTACGGTTCCTCCAGGTATTGCTGTCTTAACGCTAACAACAATAGTATCTCCAACGCTTGCATATCTTCTGCTGCTTCCGCCAAGTACTCTGATGCATCTTACTTTTTTAGCACCTGAGTTGTCAGCAACCACTAGATTTGTTTCTTCCTGAACCATTTTGTTATTCTCCCTAAAACTTTCCCGTCAAGCCGGGATTTTTATAAATCTCAACTTTTACTTAGCTTTTTGAATAACTTCAACTAATCGCCATTTTTTTCGTAAGCTAAGAGGCCTTGTTTCCATAATTTTGACAAGATCACCAACTCCGCATTCATTCTTTTCGTCATGAGCCATTAGTTTTGTAGTTTTCTTAAAATATTTTTTATAAAGGCTGTGTGCGACTCTGCGCTCGATAGCAACAATAATGCTTTTTTCCATTTTATTGCTGACTACATAACCAATTCTCGTTTTTCTTAATGGCCGTTGTTCCATAATATTACAGATCTCACTCCCTATTTATTTTCTTTCTGAACTTGTTGGCTATTTAATGTTCTCTGACGCAGAATTGTCTGCATTTTTGCAATATCTTTACGGAGAAGCTTCAGCTTTGCCGTATTAGTAAGCTGTTTCAATGCATGCGAGAAATTTAAGTCCAGAAGGTCTTTCTTATCTTCCTGGATCTTCTTAACTATATCATCAGAAGTCATTTCTCTGATTTCATGAATTTTCATCTTTATCAACCTTAATTATTGTTCAAAATCAGGTCTTGTTACGACTTTAGTTTTAATAGGCAGTTTGTGAGAAGCTATTTTCAAGGCTTCGGCTGCCAGTTCTTTTGGTACACCAGACACTTCAAAAAGTACTCTACCCGGTTTAACAACTGCTACCCAGAATTCAGGAGCGCCTTTACCTTTACCCATTCTAGTTTCGAGTGGTTTTTTTGTAACAGGCTTATCCGGGAAAATTCTGATCCAGACTTTACCATCTCTCTTCATTTTTCTGGAGATAGCAACTCTGCATGCTTCAATCTGTCGGCTGGTAATCCAGGCTGGTTCCATTGCCTTCAGGCCAAAATCTCCGAAAGAAACTGCACTGCCGCGGAAAGCCTTGCCTGTCATTCTCCCGCGCTGTGTTTTTCTATATTTAACTCTCTTCGGCATTAACATAATAAAAATTCTCCTAAGAATTACTCTGTTACTCTTTTACCAAGAATTTCTCCACGGCAGATCCACACTTTTATACCAATTGAACCATAAATGGTCTGAGCTGTAGCCGTAGCATAATCTATATCAGCTCTTAAGGTGTGCAGTGGTATTCTTCCTTCTTTATACTGTTCTGTTCTGGCCATTTCAGCACCGCCTAATCTGCCAGCACACATGATTCTGATGCCTTCAGCACCCATTCTCATTGCTGAAGTTATGGCACCCTTCATAGCGCGTCTGAAAGAAATTCTTCCTTCCAGCTGGGAAGCAATATTATCAGCTACCAGAAAAGCATCTAATTCAGGTCTCTTAATTTCAGTGATCTGTACTTTTACTTCTTTATCTGTAATCTGTTTTAATTCTTGCTCAAGTTGGGCAATTTCTTTCCCGCTTTTACCAATAACCACGCCAGGTCTAGAGGTAAATATTGTTAAGATTATGTTCTTAGAGGTTCTATCTATAATTAATCTTGCAATACCAGCTTTTTTTAATCTTTTTCTGATATACTGCCTTAACTGGGTATCTTCAACCAACTTTCCGGCATAACTTTTACTTTCGTACCAGTTGGATTCCCAACCTCTTATGATTCCTAATCTAAAGCCAATGGGGTGTGTTTTTTGTCCCAAAAGTCCTCCAAAAATTACTCTTTAGTAGCAACTACTATTGTTAAATGATTTGATCTCTTTTTCATTCTATAAGCTCTGCCCATTGGAGCAGGTAAAATTCTCTTCAACGCAGGCCCCTGATTCACATAAGCTTCCTTAATGAATACATCTGCCTGATCAATCTTAGACTCTTCATTCTTATTGAAAAGGTTAGCAACAGCTGATCTTAAAACCTTTTCAGCATCCTTCGACGCGTGCTTAGGATGGAAATGCAGCACTTCCATAGCCTTAGTGACATTAACGCCACGAATCAGGTCAATTACCAGACGCATCTTTCTAGGAGATGAATTTATATATTTGTGTGTAGCTTTAGCTTCCATACTAGCTGAACCTCGACTCTTAAAAAATTATTTTACTTTTGACGTTTTTTCGGCTTTTGTTCCAGGATGTCCCCTAAAGATTCTGGTTGGAGCAAATTCACCTAACTTATGCCCTACCATATTTTCTGAAATATAAACCGGAATCATTTTGTTTCCATTATGAACAGCTATCGTATGCCCAACAAAGTCAGGTGAAATAGTACTGGAACGAGACCAGGTTTTAACAATCTTCTTCTGATTGTTATCATTCAGCTGAGCAATTTTCTGGAGCAACTTAGTGCTTATAAAAGGTCCTTTTTTAACTGATCTTGGCATTATTAACTCACTTGCGACGTTTAATAATAAATTTATTTGATGGATTTTTCTTTTTTCTGGTCTTATAACCCTTAGCAGGGGTACCCCACGGAGATACCGGATGACCACCGCCAGAGGTTTTACCTTCACCACCACCCATTGGATGGTCTACCGGGTTCATTGCAACGCCTCTTACATAAGAGCGTTTGCCTAACCACCTTGATCTGCCGGCCTTACCAAGGCTTATATTTTCGTGCTCTGAATTGCCGACTACACCATAAGTAGCCATACATTCAGTGCTGATCAATCTAACTTCACCTGAAGGCATTTTGAGCTGAGCATAATGACCTTCTCTAGCCACGAGCTGAAGAGAGCAACCGGCGCTGCGTCCTAACTGACCGCCCTTACCAGGTTTAATCTCTACGTTATGAACAAAGCTGCCGAGCGGCATTTCTTTCAATTTAAGAGCGTTGCCAGCTTTAATTTCGCTTCCGGTGCCCGAAGTTACCTTATCGCCAACTTTCAGACCCTCAGGAGCGAGGATATATCTTTTTTCGCCGTCAGCATAGTGAAGCAAAGCAATTCTACAGGTACGGTTTGGATCGTATTCAATAGAAAACACTTTTGAATCAATTCCCTGCTTGTCGCGCTTAAAGTCGATAATTCTGTACTGTCTTTTATGTCCGCCGCCAATATGTCTGGCAGTAACTCTACCTTGGTTATTCCTTCCCCCGGATTTTCTCAGGGCGGTCACCAGAGTTTTCTCCGGTTTAGTTTTAGTAATTTCCTCAAAAGAGGCGTACGACATAAATCTCGTACCCGGGGTATTAGGTTTTAATTTTCTGATTGCCATTAAATGCTACTCCAGTTCAAATATCCGTTTACTGTACTTGTTCAAATAGGTCTATTTTCTGACCTTCTTTTAATGTAACTATCGCTTTTTTAAAGCGAGAGGTCTTTCCTGTAAATCTGCCACTTTTTCTGAATTGAGTTTTAGTTTTTCCCTGGTACCTGATAGTATTAACATCTGCAACCTTGACGTTGAATTTTTCTTCAATCGCCTTAGCTATGCTGATCTTATTGGCATGAATATCTACAACAAACCCGTATTTATTCAATCCCTCGTTTAAGTTATTCATCTTCTCAGTCAGAAGTGGTTTATATAATACTTCCCGCATCTCTTAGTTACCTTATAAATTTTTATCAAAAGTTTGTTCAATTAATTTTACGGCGCTCTTCTGAAGAATAATCATCTGGTTATTAAGAATGTCATATGTAGAAACTGTATGAGCTTCCATGATATTGAGTTTCTGAATATTTCTTCCAGAAATGAAAACATTCTTATTATTTTTTTCATACAGGACTAAAGTTCTTTTGCCGTTCAATTTGAAAGCAGATAAGATCGCATTAAATTCTTTTGTTTTAGGAGTATCAAATCCGAAGTCTTCAACAACAATAATCTGTTCACCCTTAGCTTTAAGTGTTAAGGCAGATTTTCTGGCAAGTTTACCGACTTTCTTGTTCACAGATTCCTTATACTCTATCGGCTTAGGACCGAATACAGTACCGCCACCAACCCAGAGTGGAGACCTGGTTGTACCGGCTCTAGCGCCGCCACGGCCTTTTTGTCTCCAGGGCTTCTTACCGCCGCCTGAGACTTCACTGCGTTCTTTGGATTTATGCGTGCCCTGGCGTTTGTTCGTCATTTGGGCTTTTACTGCTAAATAGATTGCATGCTGATTCGGCTCAATATTGAAAATGCCGTCGTTCAGATCTATCTGCTCGCCGCTTTTTGTGCCATCTATTTTATAAACATCTAATGTCATTTTTTAAACCAAATTGATTCTTAGAATTTCCGGGTTCGACCGGAACAATTACTTATTGATTTCAACGATTGAGTTAATGGCACCAGGGATAGCACCCTTTACCATAATTATATTTTTTTCAGGAATAATCTTAATAATTTTAAGGTTCTGAACCGTAACTTGTTCAAATCCCATACGGCCGGCCATTCTCTGGCCCTTAAATACTCTTGAAGGATAAGAGCTTGAACCGATAGAACCGGGAGCTCTTAATCTGTCTGACTGACCGTGGGTTGTACCACCAACGCCACCGAAACCATGCCTTCTCATAACACCCTGGAATCCTTTTCCTTTAGTGCGGCCAGTAACCTTAACAGACTCACCCTCTTTAAAGATTTCAACTCCAACCATATCGCCAACTTTATAATCGGCAACATTAAAATTTCTAAACTCTTTTATAATCTGAGCCGGAGCTAAATTATGCTTTTTGAACTGTCCTAAAACAGGCTTGCTGACTCTGTTTTCCTTGCGTGATCCAAAACCGAACTGTAAAGCATCATAACCATTTTTTTCAGTGGTCATAACATTCACTACAGGGCAAGGTCCAGCATTTATAATTGTAACAGGAACAAGTTGACCGTCATCAGTAAATATATTACTCATTCCCATTTTTTTACCAATCAATCCAGGCATTTTAGTATCCTTATAACTTTATCTCGATATCGACACCCGCCGGAATTTCCAATTTGCTTAAAGAATCGACGGTTTTATTATTTGAGTTATGAATATCTATAATTCTCTTATGTGCTCTTATTTCAAACTGTTCTCTTGACTTCTTATCGACGTGCGGTGAACGCAGAACAGTAAAGATAGTCTTTTTAGTAGGCAGCGGAATAGGACCACTAACTACGGCACCAGTACTCTTTACAGTCTTTATGATCTTCTCTGTCGACTTATCAATGAGAATATGATCATATGATTTCAACTTTATTCTAATCTTTTGACCAGGCACTTTAAAACTCCTATGCAATTAGCTCTGAGGAGAATAAATTCTCCTCAGGGCTAGATAATTTATTCATAAATTTTAGTTACAACACCGGCACCAACTGTTCTACCGCCTTCGCGGATAGCAAAGCGCAAGCCTTCTTCCATAGCAATTTCAGTAATAAGATCGACTTTCAGCTTTACGTTATCGCCAGGCATAACCATTTCAGTACCTTCGGGCAGGTGAGCAATACCAGTCACGTCGGTAGTTCTGAAATAGAACTGTGGTCTGTAGCCGTTAAAGAATGGAGTATGACGTCCACCTTCTTCTTTAGAGAGGATGTAAACTGAACCTTCAAAAATCTTATGAGGAGTAATTGAGCCGGTTTTAGCTAAAACCATACCTCTTTCGATTTCGTTTTTATCAACGCCTCTTAACAAGATACCAGCGTTATCGCCAGCCATAGCTGAATCGAGTTCCTTGCGGAACATTTCGATACCGGTAACAACAGTTTTCTTGTGTACGCCAAGGCCGATAAGTTCAACTTCTTCCTGAATCTTAACCTGACCGCGTTCAACCCTGCCTGTAGCAACTGTGCCACGGCCAGTGATTGAGAATACGTCTTCAACAGGCATAAGGAATGGTTTGTCAACGCTTCTTTCAGGAACAGGAATATATGAGTCTACAGCATCCATGAGTTCCCAGATGCAGTTTAATCTTTCGTCAGTAACAGGAACTGAATCGTTGCTTGCTGCATCAAGAGCATGCAGGGCTGATCCCTTAATAATTGGAATATCATCGCCAGGGAATTCATACTGATTGAGAAGGTCGCGAAGTTCAACTTCAACGAGTTCGATCAGTTCAGGATCGTCAACCATGTCAACTTTATTCATGAAGACAACTATTCTTGGCACACCAACCTGGCGAGCTAAAAGAATGTGCTCTCTGGTCTGAGGCATAGGGCCGTCTGTAGCAGCAACAACCAGTATAGCGCCGTCCATCTGAGCAGCACCGGTGATCATGTTTTTAACATAGTCAGCGTGACCAGGACAGTCTACGTGAGCGTAGTGTCTGTTAGCTGTTGAATATTCCACGTGAGCTGTAGCAATTGTAATACCTCTTTCTCTTTCTTCAGGGGCATTATCAATTGAATCAAATGTTCTTTTAGCAGATAAACCTTTTTTGCTGAGCGCCATTGTAATGGCAGCAGTTAAAGTGGTTTTACCATGATCAACGTGACCAATTGTACCGACGTTAACGTGAGGTTTACTCCTATCAAATTTTTCTTTGGCCATCCTCGGTTCTCCTTCTTATTTTACTTTGCTTTTATAATCTAATGTTAAATTGTCACGGACTTTTTTGACTGTGTTTTTTCTGCAATTTCGTCTGCTATTGATTTCGGCACTTCGTTGTAGTGAGAAAATTGCATTGAGTAGATTGCTCTACCCTGAGTCATAGATCTAAGGACCGTTGCATAGCCGAACATTTCTGCAAGAGGCACCATGGCTTTAATCACCTGTGCATCGCGTCTTGCTGCAAATCCTTCAATCTTTCCTCTTCTAGAGTTAAGGTCACCCATTACGTCACCCAGATAATCTTCAGGGGTGGTAACTTCTACAGCCATCATCGGTTCCAAAAGAACCGGCTTTGCACGACGGGCACCTTCTTTGAAAGCCATTGAGCCTGCAACCTTGAAGGATATTTCGTCCGAATCCACTTCATGAAAAGAACCATCGTACAATTTCGCTTTAATATCTACAACAGGATATCCGGCTATAACACCATTGCGCATAGCTTCCTGAATACCAGTTGACACCGCAGGAATATACTCTTTTGGTATGGAACCGCCGACAATACCGTTTATAAATTCATAGCCCTTTCCAGTTTCATTCGGGCCGAGCTCAATCCATACGTGACCAAATTTACCGCGACCGCCTGACTGCTTAACAAATTTACCTTCAGCGTTGACAGTGGCAGTAATGGATTCTCTGTATGCAACCTGCGGCTTACCGACATTTGCCTCAACCTTGAACTCTCTTTTCATTCTGTCAACCAGAATTTCAAGGTGCAGTTCACCCATACCGCTGATCAAAGTCTGCCCAGTCTCATCATCAACTTTAATCTTAAATGTAGGATCCTCATCTGAGAGCTTCTGCATAGCCTCAGAAAGTTTATCCTGATCGGCTTTTGTCTTTGGCTCAATTGCGATTTGAATAACAGGTTCAGGGAAAATCATTTTCTCCAATATCACCTGATCTTTTTCTGAACAGAGAGTATCCCCGGTCTTTGTATACTTTAAGCCGATTATTGCGGCTATATCTCCGGCCTTAATTTCATCTATATCCAGGCGCTGATTAGCATGCATCTGCAGAATGCGCCCTACTCTTTCCTTCTTTCCGCTTATAGAGTTATATACATAGGAACCAGCCTTGCAGGTACCAGTATAAACCCTGACATAGGTAAGCTTTCCAACAAAAGGATCTGTCTGGATTTTGAAAGCAAGACCTGTAAATTCTTCTTTTTCATCTATTTTGCGATATATTTCATCGTTTGAATCAGGGTGGTGAGCCTTCAGGTCACCAACATCAACCGGTGAAGGAAGAAAATCCACAACTGAATCCAAAAGTTTCTGAACGCCCTTATTCTTAAATGAAGAGCCGCATAGAACTGGTATTATTTTAGACTGAATTGTAGCCGTACGCAATACTTTCTTAATTTCTTCTTCAGAGATTTCCTGGCCGTCGAGATACTTTTCAAGAAGCGTATCATCCACGTCTGAAACGGCCTCAAGCATTTTTGTTCTGTATTTGTTAGCCAGCTCTTTCAGGCTGTTAGGTATATCCATTTCCTCAAATTCAGCGCCAAGGCTTTCTTCCTTGTACATTCTGGCCTTATTTTTCATAAGGTCGATTTCGCCGGCGAACATGTCGCCTTCGCCGATAGGAAGAACAATTGGAATGGCATTTGCGCCGAGGCGGTCGTGCATCATTTCAACTGCATGGAAGAAGTCGGCACCGATTCTATCCATTTTGTTAACGAAAGCAATTCTTGGAACGCCGTACTTATCGGCCTGGCGCCATACGGTTTCAGACTGCGGTTCAACACCGCCGACGGCACAGAACAGAGCAACAGCACCATCCAGAACGCGCAGGGATCTCTCTACTTCTACAGTAAAGTCGACGTGACCCGGCGTATCAATAATATTTATATTGTGACCACTCCAAAAACAGGTAGTTGCAGCACTTGTAATAGTAATACCACGTTCTTTTTCCTGCTCCATCCAGTCCATCGTAGCGGCACCTTCGTGAACCTCGCCGATGCGGTGGGTCTTACCGGTATAAAACAAAATACGTTCGGTAGTTGTAGTTTTACCGGCATCGATGTGCGCCATAATGCCAATATTTCTAACTTTATCTATACTAACTCTATCTGCCATAAAACTTTAATCTTTCCTTATCTTTACCATTTAAAGTGTGCAAAAGCCTTGTTAGCCTCAGCCATCTTGTGTGTATCATCTTTTTTCTTAATTGAAGAACCTTCGCCGTTTGAAGCAGCGATTAATTCCGCAGCAAGTTTAGCGGCCATGGATTTATCGTTTCTGGCGCGGGCATAGGTTTTCAGCCAGCGGAAAGCCAATGCTAGTCTGCGGTCGGGCCTAACTTCCATAGGTACCTGATATGTTGCACCGCCGACTCTCCTGCTTCTTACTTCCACATAAGGCTGGACATTATTAACGGCCTTGGAGAATACTTCCATAGCCGGTTTCTTTGTACGCTCTTCAATAAGCTCGAAGCTGTCGTAGATTACTTTGCGCGCAACTGATTTTTCTCCATCATACATAATAGCATTGATGAATTTTGCAAGTACCAGATCATTATATTTCGGATCCGGTTTAATATATCTTTTTGGGGCTCTTCTTTTTCTCATATTCTTTTATTTTGCTTTGGGTTTTTTAGCGCCGTATTTTGATCTGGATTTTCTTCTATCTTCAACACCACTAGTGTCGAGCGTTCCACGAATAATATGATAACGTACACCAGGCAAATCTTTTACTCTGCCACCTCTAATCAAAACTATGGAATGCTCCTGTAAATTATGACCTTCGCCCGGAATATAAGCTGTTACTTCCATTCCGTTTGTGAGCCTGACTCTGGCTACTTTTCTAAGAGCAGAATTCGGCTTTTTTGGTGTAGTGGTATAAACTCTTGTACATACTCCTCTTTTCTGAGGGCAGGCATCGAGAGCCGGAGCCTTGTTTTTTGCCAGTATCTGAACACGACCTTTTCTAACTAACTGATTTATCGTGGGCACTAATATTCCTCCTAGTATTCATCTAAAAATTTTAGACTGTAAATATATACAGATATACAATTATTGTCAAGTAATAGCTTATTTTTTATTCAGAAATCCGTGCTTTTGGCACGGATTTCCATTAATTTAATTAGCTAACTGAAGTATTAACTTCAACCGGTTTCTCTTTTTCTGTCTCGTCGATCTTCAAAATAATTTTCTTATATTTTTTCAGGCCTGTACCAGCCGGAATGAGATGACCCATAACGACGTTCTCCTTTAATCCGATCAGATTGTCTGTTTTGGCCTCCGTAGCTGCATTTGTCAGTACCTTGGTTGTCTCCTGGAACGAAGCAGCCGAGATAAAGCTGTCTGTTGACAGAGCAGCCTGCGTAATTCCAAGCAGTACGTGTTCAAACGTTGCAGGTTCGGCATCCCTGGACTCAACAAGCTTCTTGTTTTTGCGTGTCAGTTCAGTATTGTTTTCCCTGACCTTGTTTCTGGAAGCAAGCTGTCCTGTCTTGAACTTTGAATTGCCGGGCTCAAGCACAAAAACGAGAGTTTTGATCTTGTCGTTTTCTTCGTTGAATTCAACGCGGTCTACGTAATCTTCCTCGATGAATTTTGTATCGCCTGAGGAAACAATTTTCAGTTTCTGGAGCATTTGGCGTACTATTACTTCAATATGCTTGTCGTTTATCTTAACACCCTGCAAACGGTAAACGTCCTGAATTTCATTTACCAGGTATTCCTGCACAGCGTTAGTACCTTTGATCTTCAGAATGTCGTGTGGATCAATAGGTCCGTCTGTTATTTTTTCACCCACAGGAATTTCATCACCTTCCTGAACCAGGATATGCTTGCCGTAAGGTACTGAGTATACTTTCTCGTAAGACTGGTCGGGAGCAATAATTACTATTTCTCTTGAGCCTTTCTTACGGGCGCCAAACTTAACTATACCTTCAATTTCAGCAACAGTAGCCGGGTCATGCGGGCTCCTGGCCTCAAAGAGCTCGGTAACTCTGGGCAGACCGCCCGTGATATCGCGCGTCTTGGAAGCTGATTTAGAGATCTTAGCCAGGATTGTGCCGGCCTGAACAGATTCACCTTCATCTACAGAAATATAAGATCTTGTAGGGATGTTGAATATCTTCTTGTTCCCGTCGTTATCAGTAACCAGGATGCTCGGTGTAAGAGTTTTATCCTTGGACTCGATAACAACTTTCTGAACGTGGCCGGTCTGGTCGTCTGTAACCTGCTGCATTGTAACGCTGTCTACAAGGTCCACAAAGCTGATGCGTCCGGCAATATCGGTTAATATAACCGCATTGTAAGGATCGTGGTTGTAGAGCGGAGCGCCTTTTTTGATCACCTGGTCGTCGTCAATGAGAAGTTCAGCTCCGTAGGGGATCTCATAGCGTTTCATTGGACGGTTGTCCTTATCGAGCAGGTTTAAGGATCCACGTCTGCCAGTAACTACCTTTACTTTACCGAAGAAGTCGGTCTTTTCAACGTAGTACACCTTTTCAAATTGCACGCGGCCTTCAACAGAAGCTTCAACCTGTGACTGGCTTGCAATACGTGAAGAAGTACCACCAAGGTGGAATGTTCTAAGAGTCAGCTGCGTACCAGGTTCGCCGATTGACTGGGCTGCGATAATACCGACTGCCTCGCCTATTTCGACCAGCTTTCCGTTTGTAAGGTTACGTCCGTAGCATTTAGCACATACACCGCGTTTTGATTCGCAGGTAAGCACGGTTCTGATATATACCGATTCAATATTTGCGTCTTCAATTCTCTCGGCGATATCTTCAGTAATGAGTTCGCCTGCGGCAACAACAACTTCATCAGTTCTCGGGTCAAAGACGTCTTCCTGAGCCACACGGCCGGTGATTCTTTCAGCCAGTGATTCACGTTCAAGTTCAACGTCTTTCAGAGCAGTAACAGCAACGCCGCGTATAGTGCCGCAATCGTCTTCTGAGATGATAACGTCCTGTGCCACGTCGCAGAGCCTGCGTGTAAGGTAACCGGCATCAGCTGTTTTAAGAGCTGTATCGGCCAGACCTTTACGGGCGCCGTGAGTTGAGATGAAGTATTCAAGTACTGACAAACCTTCTTTGAAGTTTGCCACAATCGGGTTTTCAATAATTTCACCAGACTGTCCGGTAAGGCTTTTCTGAGGTTTCATCATAAGACCTCTCATACCGGCAAGCTGACGAACCTGTTCCTGAGAACCTCTGGCACCAGAGTCGACCATCATGTGCAGAGAGTTGAAACCGTTCTGATCGCTTCTTAATTTTTCCATGAGTGATTTGGCCACATTGTTAGTAGTATGTGTCCAAACGTCGATAATCTTATTATAACGTTCAGCATCGGTAATAACACCCTGCTCGTGTTCGTTAAGAATATCGGCAACTTTCTTGTTTGAATCCTGAATGAGTTTTACTTTTTCTTCAGGGACAATCATATCTGCAAAGCTTACAGACAAGCCGCCAGCGGTTGAGTATCTGAAGCCTAATTCCTTCAGGTCATCCAGGAATTTAGCAGTTACTTTATTTCCAAGTTTAATGAACAGCTTATAAATAAATCCGCTGAAGATCTTCTTTATGAGGACTTCATTGAGGTAACCCATTTCCTTAGGAACGATCTGGTTAAATATAACGCGTCCTGTGGTTGTATCGAAGATCTTGCCTTCGATTCTAACCTTAATGCGTGCGTGAAGATCTATTGCCTTTGAGTTATAAGCTATCAAAACCTCTTCCATTGAGCCGAAAAGTAGGCCTTCACCCTTGGCGCCTTCTTTAACTTTCGTCAGATAATAGCATCCGAGCACTATATCCTGTGTCGGAACTACAATCGGGCTTCCATTTTGAGGCGAGAGGATGTTATGGCTTGAGAGCATAAGAAGAACTGCTTCAAGCTGTGCTTCATAAGAAAGAGGCACGTGAACAGCCATCTGGTCACCGTCGAAATCGGCGTTGAATGCCGTACAGACCATCGGGTGCAGCTGAATAGCTTTACCGTCAATAAGTAACGGCTGGAAAGCCTGTATGCCGAGCCTGTGCAGTGTAGGAGCGCGGTTCAGCAGTACCGGATGTCCATCTATAATTCCTTCAAGTATTGACCATATAATAGGGTCTTTCCTGTCTACAACTTTTCTTGCGCTTTTAACCGTTTTATTGTGCCCGCGTTCAATAAGCTTGCGGATAATAAACGGCTTAAAGAGTTCAACCGCCATATCTTTAGGAAGACCGCACTGATGGAGTTTCAGTTCAGGACCGACAACGATAACCGAACGGCCGGAATAGTCGACGCGTTTACCGAGGAGGTTCTGGCGGAAGCGTCCCTGTTTTCCTTTAAGCATATCGCTTAAAGATTTTAAGGGGCGGTTGCTGTCGCTTCTTACAGCGTTTCCACGTCTTGAGTTATCGAAAAGTGCGTCAACAGCTTCCTGGAGCATTCTCTTTTCATTTCTTAAGATTACTTCAGGAGCCTTTATATCAATAAGTCTTTTCAACCTGTTATTTCTTATGATTACTCTTCTATAGAGGTCATTCAAATCGCTGGTTGCAAATCTTCCGCCTTCGAGGGGAACAAGAGGTCTTAGTTCAGGAGGAATAACCGGAACAACACTAAGAACCATCCATTCAGGTTTATTCATCACCTTGTTTTCCTTTTCACGGAAAGCTTCCAGTACTCTGAGGCGTTTTAAGGCATCGTTTTTCTTCTGCTGTGAAGTTTCAACCTTAACCTGTTCGCGCAGCTCTTTGAATACAGTATCCACATCGGTTCTCTTCAGGAGTTCCTTAATTGCGTCGCCGCCGATTTTAGCGACAAACTTTTTAGGATCTGTATCTTCAAGTTTTTCATTTCCCGCAGGAAGTGAATAAAGGATTTCGAAATACTGATCCTCTGAGATAAGATCTTTCGGACTTAAACCTGTGGGGCCCGGATTAATAACCACATATGATTCGTAATAGATGATCTTTTCAAGTTCTTTAGTAGTCATTCCAATGATATTACCTATCTTTGAAGGAAGGGCTCTGAAGAACCATATATGTACAACAGGAACGGCGAGTGAAATATGGCCCATTCTTTCGCGTCTTACGGCCTTTTGTGTAACTTCAACACCGCATCTATCGCAAACAATTCCTTTATATCTGATTCTTTTATACTTACCGCAATGACATTCCCAATCCTTGATAGGCCCGAAGATCTTCTCGCAGAAAAGACCGTCTTTTTCAGGACGGAAGCTTCTGTAGTTGATCGTTTCCGGCTTTGTTACTTCACCGTGCGAACGGGAAAGTATATCATCGGGACTGGCCAGACCGATTGTAATGGTATTTATGGATTTCATTGCGTTTTCTTGGATTCTATAAGGCATAATTTCTCCTAATTTCTAAGTGAAAATGCAGCCCGTTCTCATAAAAAGAACGGGCTAAAAAGTTACTAATTAATTTTGATATCAAGACCGAGGCCCTGAAGCTCCTTAATTAGCACGTTAAACGATTCTGGAACATTCGGTTCCATTAAATTTTCACCTTTTACAATAGCTTCATACGTTTTAGCACGTCCAGCAACATCGTCACTCTTTACGGTAAGGATTTCCTGGAGAATATGGGATGCCCCGTATCCTTCAAGAGCCCAGACTTCCATTTCACCGAACCTCTGACCGCCGAACTGAGCCTTTCCGCCCAGAGGCTGCTGAGTAATGAGTGAGTACGGCCCGATAGACCTTGCGTGAATTTTATCGTCTACCATGTGACCAAGTTTAATCATGTAAATATATCCGCATGTCACTCTCTGGTGGAACTGATCACCGCTGCGGCCATCAATGAGTGTGGCCTTGCTGCCCGGGTCGAGTGCAGCCTTTTCGAGGTATGCTTCCATATCCTCCACGTGTGCACCGTCAAAAATCGGGGTAGCGAACTTTACGCCCAGCTTTTTACCGACCCATCCGAGTGCAGTTTCGTATAACTGGCCCAGGTTCATTCTTGAAGGCACACCAAGCGGGTTAAGAACTATATCCACCGGGGTACCATCTTCCAGAAACGGCATGTCCTCTTGAGGAACTATCTTGGCAACAACACCTTTGTTACCGTGACGGCCTGCCATTTTATCGCCGACGGAGAGTTTTCTTTTCTTAGCGACATATACTTTTGCCAGCTGAACGATTCCAGGAGGCAGCTCGTCGCCGCTTTGAATTTTGAGTTTCTCCCTCTTATATTCCTCTTCAATATCGTTAAGGATACTGAAGTAGTTCTCATACAACTTCTTTATGATATTGTTTGTTTTCTTGGATTCGAACCAGTCTAAAGCATAATCAAGTTTTGTGACATCTTCCATGCCTGAAAAAGTGGATTCCTTAATTAATGCACCATTTCTCAGAACGACGCTGCCATCGAGGTCCTTTATACCGGTAGTATTCATGCCGAGAGCGATTTTTGTAAGCTTCTCGACAAGCTTGCTATAGTACTCGTCGCGTGTTTTCCTCCAGGCGTTATCGAGGCTTTCGAGCTGTTTCTTTTCCGCCTTTTTGGATTCGGATTCTTTGCGCTTGCGGCTGAAAAGCCTGGTCTTAATAATAGTACCTTTAAGGCCCGGAGTAGCTTTCAGTGAAGCATCCTTTACATCACCTGCCTTGTCACCGAAGATAGCCTTAAGAAGTTTCTCCTCAGGTGTAGGATCGGTTTCGCCCTTAGGGGTAATTTTACCTATAAGGATGTCGCCCTCTTTAACCTCGGCACCTTCTCTAATAATGCCGTTTTCGTCCAGGTTCCTGGTAGCTTCCTCACTGACGTTGGGAATATCTCTGGTAAGTTCTTCCTCGCCGCGTTTGGTTTCTCTGACCTGGAGCTCGAATTCCTCTATATGAATAGAAGTGAAAATATCTTCGCTTACTACTCTTTCGGAAATTACGATAGCATCCTCAAAGTTATATCCTCTCCAGGGCATGAAAGCAACCAGTACGTTGCGGCCGAGTGCAAGTTCGCCTTTATCGATCGCAGGACCGTCGGCAATAGCCTCTCCTTTTTTAACCTTCTGCCCTTCTTTTACGATTGGCTTCTGGTTTGTGCAGGTTTCCTGGTTTGTACCGGAGAACTTGGTTAATCTATATTCTACTTTTCTTGAATCCTCGAAGCTTGTAAGAGCTTCAATGCTGTTAGGATTCAAATCATATTTTACCACTATACGCTGTGCGTCCACATATTCAATTACACCGTCATCCTCGGCAGCAATCACAGCGCGTGAATCCAGAGCAAGCTTTCCTTCAAGACCGGTGCCAACCAGCGGGGCCTCAGGTCTTAAGAGAGGGACAGCCTGACGCTGCATGTTCGAGCCCATGAGTGCACGGTTTGCATCATCATGTTCAAGGAACGGTATTAAAGCTGCTGCAGCACTTACGATCTGTGCCGGGGCAACGTCCATATACTGGATCTGTGTAGGAGGAACCACGGGAAATTCACCCTTGTTCCTGCATTTTACCCTGTCGCTCAGGAAGTTACCCTGCTCATCGGTAACGGCATTTGCCTGTGCAATTGTAAATGCATCTTCCTGGTCGGCGCTCAGGTATTCAACTTCGGGAGTTACCTTTCCGCCAACAACCTTCTTATAAGGGGTTTCAAGGAATCCGTATCTGTTAACCCTTGAATAGATGGTCAAAGAGGAAATCAGACCAATGTTCGGACCTTCAGGAGTTTCAATCGGGCATAAGCGTCCGTAATGTGAATGATGAACGTCACGAACTTCAAAGCCTGCTCTTTCCCTGGTCAGACCGCCGGGTCCGAGGGCTGAAATTCTTCTTTTATGTGTCAGTTCTGCCAGAGGATTTGTCTGGTCCATGAACTGCGAGAGCTGATTAGTGCCGAAGAATGCATTGATAACGCTGCTGATTGTTCTGGCATTAACAAGGTCCTGCGGCTGAAAGTTCTCGCTGTCACGCATATTCATTCTTTCTTTAATTGTACGCGACATTCTTGCAAGGCCGACGTTGTACTGCTGGCCGAGCTGTTCGCCTACAGTTCTGACGCGGCGGTTGCCGAGATGGTCTATATCATCAACGTTGAAGTTTCCAACTTTCAGTTTAATGATATACTTCATAATAGCGATAATATCTTCAACCGTAAGAATTGTGATATTCGGGGGTATATTCAGCTGAAGTTTGTCATTCATACGGAAACGGCCAACCTCACCAAGGTCGTAGCGTTTATCGTTAAAGAACAGTTTTTCAATCAGTCCCTGGGCTGTTTCCATATCGGGAGCCTCGCCTGAGCGGAGCTGGCGGTATATGGCAAAAAGGGCCTCCTCCTTGGTTCTGGAGGTATCTTTTTTCAATGTATTTAAGATCAGATCCTGATCCGGAACGGTTTCAGAACTGATAAGTTTTATCCTGTCAATTGATGAATTCTGAAGTCTTTCCACATCCTCTTCTGTAAGAGCCATGTCCTTGCTGAGGAAGATTTCGCCTGTAGTCATATCAAACACGTCTTCAGCAACAATGCGTCCTGTAAACCCATCTGTTGTAATATTCTTAACGTCTACATCCTCAACCAAATTAAACAGGTCCAGGATCTGTTCGTCGGTAGTAAAATCAAGGGCACGCAGCAGAGTAGTAGCAGGAAATTTCTTTCTGCGGTCTATATAAACATATAATATATTATTGATATCTGTAGCAAATTCCACCCAGCTGCCGCGGAACGGTATAATTCTGGCGGAATAAATAGGTGTACCATTAGGATGTACTGTCTGAGAAAATGCCACGCCCGGAGAACGGTGCAGCTGAGTAACTACGACTCTTTCGGCACCATTAATTAAGAAGGTACCCTTGTTTGTCATAAAAGGTAAGTTGCCCAGGTAGACTTCCTGTTCAACAGAGTTGATAAATTCCTGGGTTTCCTGATCTTTTGTAGATAACCTGAGTTTTGCCTTCAAAGGAGCTGAATATGTAAGTCCTCTTTCCTCACATTCAACTATAGAATATCTCGGCTTTTCGATATAGTATTCCATAAAGTCGAGCCTGTAGAATTCTTTGTTATCCATGATCGGGAAATTTGCGAGGAAAACAGCCTGCAGGCCTTTGTTTTCTCTTTTCGAGGGGGGTACTTTTGACTGCAGGAATTCTTCAAAAGATTCAATTTGAATATCTAATAAATCAGGGACCTGAATTGTAGAGGGGATACGAGCAAAAGAGATCCTTTTATTATCCAATCTAGCCTCCATTAAATTTTCCTTTCTAAAACGCTATAAAATAAACCAAACTGTACAAAATAATACAAAAGTGACAGGGCGGATTTCACCACCCGATCACTTTTGTAATCAATAGCGCTATGTTAAATTATGCTTATCTTACTTAACTTCTACAGTAGCTCCAGCTTCCTCGAATTCTTTCTTCAGTTTTTCAGCTTCGTCTTTAGAAACGGCTTCTTTAACAGTCTTAGGAGCACCATCAACTAAATCCTTAGCTTCTTTGAGGCCTAAACCTGTATGAGCGCGAACGACCTTAATTACGTTGATCTTCTTTTCGCCAGCAGCCTGAAGGATTACATCGAACTCAGTTTTTTCTTCCACAGGAGCAGCGGCAGCACCAGCTGCAGGTGCGGCGCCCATCATCATCGGGGCAGCTGCAGTTACACCAAATTCATTTTCGAGTGCTTTCTTTAATTCTGAAGCTTCTAAAAGAGTTAAACCCTTAATCTTGTCAACAAGTTCTGCAATTTTCTCTGACATTGTATATTTCTCCTGATAAATTAATTTCTAGTACAAATTTTAACAGCTAAATTATGCTGCCTGTTTCTTTTCTATGGCATCAAGCACGCCAACTAAATCTCTCATAACTGCATTTATTGCACCCACAATACCAGAAGCTGGTGCATCCAGACTGCCGAGTATACCGGCAATAATTTCCGGTTTGGTGGGCAGTGTGGATAATGCGTCAAGCTGCTTGCCGTCAAAGAATTGCGATTCAATATAGCAACCTTTGAGTCCCAGTTTGCCTGAAGCATCAAAATACTTTTTGATGATCTTGGCAGGAGCAGTAGTATTATCTTTAACAAAAGCTACACCTGTCATGCCTACTAAAAGGTCACCAAGTTTTTCGTATTTCTGTTCTTCCTGCAGAGCTCTTTTGAACAGGGTATTCTTAAAGACTTTATAATTGATTCCTTCCTTACGGAAATCTTTACGGATAGCATTGATATCCGCAACATTAACCTTGCTGTAATCCACGAGGTAGCAAGCGTTGGAATCGCCGATAAATTCTTTAATCTGAGAGATTATTTCCTCTTTCTCTTTTATGTCCATTACTCTCCCAAATCAACTAATTCATAAATAAATAGAAGCATTTATATTACTGAGTACGTAATTTCTTATTTTATTGAAGCAACTTCTTCACGGGAAATCTTAAGACCAGGGCCCATAGTAGTAGAGAGATAAAGGCTTCTGACGTAAGTTCCCTTTGCAGAGGAAGGTTTCAGCTTCATGATAGTGGTAAGAAAAGCTCTTGCATTTTCGACCAGCTTATCTTCAGTAAAAGAGACCTTACCGATAGAGGTATGTACAATACCAGTCTTATCGACGCGGAATTCAATTTTACCAGCTTTAACTTCCTTAACAGCTGTTGCGACATCCATGGTTACAGTACCGCTTTTTGGGTTAGGCATTAAGCCTTTTGGGCCGAGAATTCTTCCCAGTTTACCAAGTTCACCCATGCTATCAGGAGTAGCAACGATAACATCGATATCTGACCAGCCGCCTTTGATTTTCTCGAGGTATTCCTCGAAGCCTGCAAAGTCGGCGCCGGCATCGAGAGCTTCCTGAGCCTTGGCCCCTTTGGCCACAACCAGCACTTTAACCTCTTTACCAGTTCCATTAGGCAAGCTTACGGTTCCACGAACCATCTGGTCGGCGTGTCTTGGGTCTACGCCCAGGCGTATAGCGCAATCCAGAGATTCGGTAAATTTGACGCTGGAAACTTCCTTTAGTGTCTTTATTGCTTCATCAAGAGAATATTCTTTATTAAGATCTACTTTCTCTTTTGCGGCTTTAATTCTTTTTGAAACTTTCATTATAATGTCAACCCTATTTTCCTATTGAGAATCCGACTAAGGCGGATTGCCTATATTAAATGATTATTCTTCTACGCTAAAGCCCATACTGCGGGCTGTTCCTGCAACCATGCTCATTGCATGTTCAACGTCGTTGGCATTCAGGTCTGGCATTTTCATTTCAGCTATCTCGCGAACCTGAGCCATAGTAACCTTTGCAACCTTTGTCTTATTTGGTTCAGCCGAACCTTTATCAGCTTTAGCTGCTTTCTTCAAAAGTTCTGCTGCCGGAGGAGTTTTGGTAACAAAAGTGAACGATTTATCTGTAAAAACTGTAATAACCACGGGAATAATCAAGCCACCCTTATCAGCGGTCCTGGCGTTGAACTGTTTACAGAATTCCATAATGTTAACCCCTTTTTGGCCGAGCGCAGGGCCAACCGGAGGTGAAGGATTAGCCTTTCCGGCGGGGATTTGTAACTTAATAAAACCAGCTATTTTTTTTGCCATTGTAAAAACCTACAATTATATTCTCAAACAATTAAAAATTAAAATTACAAGTTCCTGACTTATCAAACTTTAGTACAAACTTAATTTCTAATTCTTACTTTTAGTTTATATGATTACTTTTCTAGTTCTGCCTGAACAAAGTCAATTTCCACAGGAGTTTTTCTGCCGAAGATGGAAACCATAACCTTGATCTTCATTTTTTCTTCGTTTACTTCCTGTATATAGCCTGAAAAATTATTGAACGGACCGTCGACAATCTTCACAAAGTCACCTGCACGGAACAGTGTCTCCAGGCGTTCGCTTTCCTGATCCTGCGTAATACGTCCTACAATTCTTTTAACCTCTTCAGGCTGAAGCGGATTGGGGTTTTTACCGGTACCAAGGAAACCCATAACTGCAGGGGTATTAAGGATAAAATCCTTCACCTGGTTATCGAGGTCAGCCTGTACAAGTATATAGCCCGGGAAAAAGTTTTTGCTTTTGCTTTTCTTTTTGCCGTCTTTTACTTCAAAGACTTTTTCAGTAGGGACAAGAACATCCTGGATCTTAGCACGGAGCTGATCGTGTTCTTTTAATTCAGTTTCCAGAAGATTCTTTACGCGATTCTCCTGACCTGAAAAAGTCCTGACTACATACCACTTAAATTCCATTGGTACGCCTTAAAATATCCCTTTAAAAATTTGTGTAATTGCCATATCAATTAAATATGTAAATGCGGCAATGATCAAACACACTACAATAACGATAGTTGTTGATTCTTTCAATTCATCTTTTGTGGGCCAGGTAACTTTTTTCATTTCCTTGACCACATCATTAAAAAAATTGATGATTTTTTCTTTCATAACTAAATTTCTCGCCCGATAGTCCGGGAATTCGTTTAAAAACTAGTTTTAGCTAATCTGCACGTCAGGAGGGACTCGAACCCCCAACCTGCGGTTTTGGAGACCGCTGCTCTAGCCAATTGAGCTACTGACGTAAGAAAAACTACTTTGTTTCTTTATGAACAGTATGCTTATGATCCCAGCGGCAATACTTTTTGAATTCTACTCTTCCGGGATGGAGGCGCTTGTTCTTAGTTGTAGTGTAATTTCTTCTTTTGCACTCTGTGCACTCAAGTGTTATTATATCTCTCATAGTATTTTCGTGTTAGTTTGAGCTGACGACCGGGATTGAACCGGTGACCTCATCCTTACCAAGGATGTGCTCTACCAACTGAGCTACGTCAGCAGCGTTAAACTTGTAAAAAAAAAGACATTTAAAAATAAAAAAAGAGCGGGAGACGGGACTCGAACCCGCGACCAACAGCTTGGAAGGCTGTGACTCTAGCCAACTGAGTTACTCCCGCAAAAATAATGTCAGTCCCGAAACTGAACGCAAAAATGTTGATGTTCGAATTGACATCTTCAATTGTAGGTTGTAAAAGCGATTCTTAAAACAATCTCCAACGACCAATCTACGATAGTCAACATCTGGTGGGCGGCGAGGGATTCGAACCCCCAAAGGCGTTTGCCAACGGATTTACAGTCCGCCCCGGCTCTCCAACTCCGGCGTCCGCCCGTATCAAAATGAGAAACAAATATAGCCTTAACTTTTTAAAAAAGCAAGATCAGGCACAGAAAATTATTCCAGATTTTTTCCATTTAATAAAATATCCAGAAAAAAATCCGTTATTAAGGTAAAATTTCGTGCATAAAGTTAATTCTTCCAGAGCTCTCTGTCAAGTGTGCGGTACTGAATTGCTTCACTGACGTGCTGAGGTTTTATTAAAGTGCTTTCTTCCAGATCGGCAATTGTGCGGCTTACCTTGAGAATTCTGTCGTATGCGCGGGCAGAAAGCCCCAGGCGTGACATGGCCATCCTCAGCACCTCGCTTCCGGCGCTGTCGAGCCTGCAGAACTGCCTCACCTCCTGAGAACCCATGTCGGCATTTGTGTATAAGTGTTTTAAGGAAGTAAATCTTTGGAGCTGTATATTACGGGCTTTTATTACCCTGTCCCTTATTGCTTCTGAAGTCTCGCCCCTTGAATTATCTGAAAGCTCCTTATATTTTACGCCCGGCACCTCGATATGGATATCAATCCTGTCGAGCAATGGTCCGGATATCTTTGCCATATAGTGCTGAATCTGCGGAGGAGCACAGGTGCATCTTCGTCCGGGATCTGAATAGTATCCGCAGGGACACGGGTTCATGGCCGCAGCCAGCATAAAGTTTGCCGGGAATTCAAGCGACATTTTAGCACGGCTTACAGTAACACGGCTGTCCTCCAGAGGCTGACGCAGGACTTCAAGAACATTTTTCTTAAACTCAGGCAGTTCATCCAGGAACAAAACACCGTGATGTGCAAACGACACCTCGCCAGGCCTGGGGAATGAGCCCCCTCCAACAAGAGCCGCATCTGAGACAGTGTGGTGGGGACTTCTAAAAGGGCGCACCGTAACGAGAGCTTTTTCCCTGGTAAGAATACCCGCAACAGAATGGATCTTTGTAGTTTCAAGCGCCTCCTCAAAGCTTAAGGGAGGAAGTATTGTAGGAATTCTTTTAGCAAGCATTGTTTTGCCCGAGCCGGGAGGGCCTATCATAAGTATATTGTGCCCGCCTGCTGCTGCAACCTCAAGGGCACGTTTAACGTTCTCCTGCCCTTTCACGTCCGAAAAATCTATATGGTACCGGTTTACCTGAGAGAAGATCTCATCTTTATCCGTAACGAGGGGTTCTTTTTCAAGGCTGTCGTTAAGCAGCTTTACCACTTCATCCAGGTTTTCAACCGGATAGATATCAATGCCGTCTACAATAGAAGCCTCGCGTGCGCAGTCAGGAGGAAGAAAAATTCTTTTGATTCCCTTATTCCTGGCTTCGGCGGCAATCGGGAGGGCGCCTTTTATAGCCCTAAGGCGGCCGTCGAGTGCAAGTTCTCCGAGGAATATGGTATCACTGAGCCAGCGGTCATTGATCATATCGTTTGCCGAAAGGAGTCCTATGGCAATGGGAAGGTCGAATGAACTCCCCTCCTTCCTGACATCGGCAGGAGCCAGGTTGACTGTAATTTTCCTGGCCGGAAAATCGAAGCCTGAGTTTTTTATTGCGGCAAGCACCCTTTCGCGGCTTTCCTTGACTGCATTATCCGGAAGACCTACAATAGTAAAAGCAGGAATCTTCTTTTCAATATGGGTTTCCACTTCAACCAGGAAGGCTTCTATTCCAAAGGTGGCGCTGGAGAGTATTTTCGAGAGCATGACCTAAGACCCCTCAAAATGTAGATATGCTCTTACATTAAAAATTTATTCTTTTAATGTCAAACTGAAAAAAAGCAACCGTTTATTAAGGATTTTTCAAAGCCTCCTGCAGCAGACGAAAGCAGATAGCACTCCCCTGACCAGAGGACATTGGTTCACAGGAGGTGGTTCAGGTGATTCTACAGGTTAACCAGAGTAGTGCTGGATGATTTTACATACCCGGTATTTTACTTCCAATAATGGGGTGAAGGAAGCCGGATCAGGGAAATAAGTAAATTAAATTTAAATTATTTTAGTTTTTTCTTTATGCCGCTGCCGATGCATGCCATTTTACCGAATAATCTAAAATTGCTTATTAGGCGCAAAAGACGTAATTTGAGTATAATTTTTAAAGATTCTTAATCCACAAACAGGAGTAATTTCTGATGAAAGTTAAGCCGTTCAAAAATGAACCAATTCAGAACTTTAACGACAAAAAGATCCACGCCAAACAGGTGGAGGCTCTTGAGGCCGTTTGCAAAAAATTAGGCAAAACCTATGAAATAATGATTGGCGGAAAGAAGGTTAAGACTGAAAGCAAGTTCAGTTCATACAATCCTTCAAATAAAACTGAAGTTGTTGCTTCGTTCTATAAAGGAACGAAAGAACTTGCCGACAAAGCCATCAGGGAATCGGCAAAGAAATTTGAGCAGTGGAAGCTCACCCCTGCTGAAGAAAGAGCAGCAATCCTCTTCAGGGCAGCTGAAATAGCCCGCAGAAGAAGATATGAAATAAATGCATGGATGACATATGAAGCCGGTAAGAACTTTGTTGAAGCCGACGCTGATACAGCAGAAGCAATAGACTTTTTGGAATTCTACGGCCGTGAGATGCTCCGCTTTGCAGAAAAGCAGCCTATTACTCCTATAAAGGGAGAAGAAAATGAACTGGTTTATATTCCGCTTGGTGTAGGCGTTGCAGTTCCCCCATGGAACTTCCCATTCGCAATCCTGGTCGGAATGTCCTCAGCCGCAATTGTTACAGGCAACACTGTAGTTCTAAAGCCTTCAAGCGATACGCCAATGATGGGAAGACTTTATTATGAGATTATGCAGGAAGCAGGCCTTCCGGCAGGTGTTCTTAACTTCCTTCCTGGTTCAGGAGCCGAAGTGGGCGATACGCTGGTTGCACACCCGCTTACACGCTTTGTTTCCTTTACAGGTTCAATGCAGGTTGGCACTCATATAAACAAACTTGCCGCAGAAGTTCAGACGGGGCAGAAATGGCTTAAGAGAGTAGTTGCAGAAATGGGCGGAAAGGATTCAATTATTGTTGACAGCGAAACCAATGTTGACGAGGCTGTTAAAGGTGTTGTAGCTTCAGCTTTCGGCTTCCAGGGCCAGAAGTGCTCAGCATGTTCCAGAGCAATAGTTGACGCAAAGGTTTACGGCGAATTTGTAGCAAAGCTGAAAGACGCTGTATCAAAGATTCAGGTTGGCCCGGCTACAGACAACGTTGCCATGGGCCCTGTAATTAACGAATCAGCAAGAAAGAACATTCTTTCCTACATTGCAGCCGGCAAAAAAGAAAGCAGGCTTCTTGTTGGCGGCGAAGCCGCAGAAGGAAACGGATTCTTCATTAAACCGACAGTTTTTGTAGACGTAAAGCCGAACGCAAAGATCTCTCTGGAAGAGATTTTCGGACCTGTCCTGGCCGTTATAAAAGCCCGGAACTTCGACAACGCGCTTGAAATTGCAAACAATACAATATACGGCCTTACAGGCGCAGTTTACACAGACAACCGTGAGAAACTTGAAAAGGCAAGAAAACACTTCTTCGTTGGCAACCTGTATTTCAACAGGAAATGTACCGGCGCTATGGTAGGCGGCCACCCGTTCGGCGGCTTTAACATGTCAGGCACCGATTCCAAGGCAGGCGGAAGAGATTATCTGCTTCTCTTCATGCAGGCTAAGGCAATAAGCGAAAAAGTTTAGTTTCTTAGTTCTCTTTTACAATTGAAATAACGGATTACAGCGGCTCTCCCCTGAAGAAGGTATAACCTGGGGAAAGCCGCTTTATAAAGAAATCTTATTCAACAGAGGGAAATCAGATGAAAATTCATGAGTATCAGGCAAAAGAAATTTTTCGTAAGTTCAACGTTCCCGTTCCCAAAGGGAAAGTTGCTTTTTCAGTTGAGGAAGCCGTAGAGGCTGCCAGGGAGATTGGCGGCAGTGTATGGGTAGTGAAAGCACAGATACATGCAGGCGGCAGAGGCAAGGGCGGCGGCGTAAAGCTTGCTAAAAGCCTGAAAGAGGTTAAAGAGCTGGCAGGCCAGATCCTTGGGATGACGCTTGTTACACACCAGACAGGTCCTGAAGGCAGACTTGTAAAACGTCTTTTAATAGAACAGGGCGTTAATATAGAAAAAGAGCTTTATGTTGGTATTACGCTCGACCGCGCAAAGTCAAAAGATACATTTATGGTTTCAACCGAAGGCGGCGTTGAAATTGAAAAAGTTGCAGCCGAAACACCGGAAAAGATTCTGAAAGAAACAATTGATCCTGAAGTCGGCATACAGCCTTACCAGGCAAGAAAACTGGCTTTTGGCCTCGGGCTTTCAGGCATTCAGCATAAGAATGCAGTTAAGTTCCTGACTTCTCTATATAAGGTTTACCAGGCAACAGATGCATCACTTGCCGAGATAAACCCTCTGGTTGTTACAAAAGAAGGCGAGGTTATAGCACTCGATGCCAAGATGAATTTTGACGACAATGCCCTCTTCCGCCATCCCGACATACTGGAGTACAGGGATCTGGATGAGGAAGATCCGCTTGAAATTGAGGCTTCAAAATTCAACCTTAACTACATCAAGCTCGACGGCAATGTAGGCTGCATGGTTAACGGAGCCGGCCTGGCAATGGCTACAATGGATATCATTAAGCTTGCTGGCGGCGAACCGGCTAACTTCCTGGACGTCGGCGGTACGGCAAACAAGGAAACTGTTGCAAACGGTTTTAAGATCATTTTATCTGATCCTAACGTAAAGGCCATACTGATCAATATTTTCGGCGGAATCGTCAGGTGCGACCGTGTTGCACAGGGCGTTATTGATGCCGTAAATGAAATTCATGTGGAAGTTCCCATTGTAGTGCGTCTTGAAGGTACAAATGCCAAGGAAGCCGGCGAACTTCTTCAGAAATCGGGCCTGAATTTTGAAGTAGGAAAAAGTCTCAAGGAAGCTGCAGAAAAAGTAACCGCGGTACTGCACTAAAAACTCACTGAAAAGCCCGGAAACAGGCTGAAAACAAAGGAATATTCCTCTTAAAATATTTCAAAAACTTCCACGAAAGGCGGAACTATCCGCCTTTCTTTTTGATTTATCATATACATTCCGGTCATAATTAATTACTTAATATTACGGAAAGTGACCTTGCGGTTTAGATATGCATTATGTTATATTTCTACTTGATTTTGAGCATACAGAATAATAGATTTTCACCTAAGGTAAATGGGAGTTAGAATGAATTATTCCGATGACAAATTCGGAAACAGCGGCGATGATTATTTCTTTGATGAAAAGGAGCTGAAGGAAAAGATTGAAAAGTACAGAAACCTTATAGCTGAAGGGGCCATTTTCATTTACATGGATAGCATTGAAGATCTCATTGAGGCATGCCTGGACTATGATTATACCGAAGACGGGCTCTTTTTTACCAATGCACTGCTGGAAATTGCTCCTTATAATTCAGAACTGTGGCAGTTTAAGGGAATTTTCCTGAACAATTCCTTTGAGTTTGAAGAAGCATACAACTGTTTCAACAGAGCATTGTCCATGAATCCGAACGATGCCGAAACACTTATCAATAAAGCTCTGGCCGAAGACAATCTCGGCTTTATAGATGAAGCCGTGGAGTCTCTTGAAGCGGCACTCAGACTGGAACCTGAGAACGAGGAAGCTCATTTTTCGCTGGGTGTGATCTATGAAAGAGACGAAAAATTTGATCTGGCAATTGAATGCTTTAAGAAAGCTATGGAAATTGACCCCGAATACGGCGAAGCTTACTATGAGCTTGGCTACTGTTATGAGGATACAGAAGATTACGTAAAATCGCTTGAAGCATACAATAAATTTCTTGACCTTGAACCTTACAGCGTAACCGGGTGGTATAACCGCGGAATTATTCATATACGCATGAATAACTTCAAGGAGGCCGTAGATGACTTTGAACTTGCTCTTGCGCTGAAAGAAGATTTCTGCAATGCATGGTTCAATAAGGGTATCGCCCTGGCCAACCTCGGGCAGCTGACTGAAGCTCTTGAAGCCTTCCGGAAGGCTTCGGAACTTGACAAAACTGACGAGGCAATTTTCTTCAATATTGGCCAGATCCACGAAGAGCTGGACGACCCGGAAAACGCCATTAATAATTACACTGAAGCCATAAAGTGTAAAAACGATTACTTTGAGGCTTATCTTTCACGCGGATGCTGCTACAGCAATCTGGGAAGGGTTCAAACTGCGCTTAAGGATTTTGACACTGCCCTTAAGCTCAACGACAGCTCACCGGATGCATGGATTGCAAAAGGCGACCTGGATCTTTCTTTAGGGAAGCTGGATGAAGCGGCTGAAAGCTATAAGAACGCCCTTTCAACTGATCCGGAAAATTACCAGATCTGGTTTAAGCTGGCTGAAATTGACCTTGAGCTTGGCAACTGGACCGAAGGCATGACCGCATACAATGAATGCATTAAGCTGAATCCTTCAGATGCAAACTCATATTACGGCAAGGCAAAGGTAAATTTCATTCTCAGCAAAACCCAGGAAGCCATTGAATGCCTTAAGAATGCATTCAGGCTGGATCCCTCAATTAAGAAGGAGTTCGCAAAGGAATATCCTGAAATTAGAGCATCCAAACTGTTTAGAAAATTACTAGACGAAAACTAATATATCCATTACAGACACTTTATGACATCATACAACAAATTCAATCTGGAGACACAGATTATTGGCATTATCGGCCATCCGATCAAACATACTTATTCGCCGCTGATGCACAATATATCATTTGAACTAAAAAATCTGAACTATATATATCTTCCTTTTGACGTGCCTTTAAACACGCTTAAGGCAGCAATAAACGGCATGGTAGCCCTTGGCATCAGGGGGTTTAACATTACACTGCCCCACAAGGAAAACATTCTTCAGTACCTGAAAAATGTTTCCGAAGAGGCCAGTGTTATAGGAGCTGTTAATACAATTGTTAACGACAACGGCTCCTTAAATGGTTATAATACGGATGTTTACGGCATTACAGAATCGCTTATGCCTTATAAGGATGAGCTGATGGGTGCTGAGATGACCGTAGTTGGAGCAGGAGGGGCTGCAAGAAGTGCAATTTATGCCCTCATCAGAAACTTCAAGCCGAAAAATATAAATATTGTCAACAGGACTGAGCAGAAGGCTGAATCACTCAAGGAATACTTCTATTCCAAGATGCACTATTACAACATCTGCTCGTACGAACTTGTACCACCCGACCTGGTGGAGGTGTTCAGAAATTCCAAACTGATCATCAATGCCACTGCTGTCGGAATGAACCCGAATGTGGACGACGCAATTACAACAATTCCGCAGTCGTTTGCAAAAGGACAGATAGTTTTTGATTTGGTATATAATCCGCTTCAGACAAAGCTTTTAAGAATTGCCGAAATTGAAGGCGCCACGGTAATTGACGGGCTGAAGATGCTGGTTTACCAGGGTGCAAAGTCCTTTGAATTGTGGACCGGAGAGGAGATGCCGGTGGACCAGATACTGAAAGCCCTGAAGCTTTACATTACCACAAACTGAATTCAAAAAAGCAGCTGAATTTCAAAAAAGCGGATCACTCCTGATCCGCTTTTTTCATAATAACTTACTTTAATTTTTCCAGGGCTGAAATAATCCTCTCTGTTCCTTTTATAATATTGTCCATTGAAGTTGAGTATGATATCCTGATATGGTTATCCTCTCCGAAAGCAATACCCGGAACAACTGCCACTTTGGCTTCTTCAAGAATATATAGAGCCATTTCGCTTGAATTGGTGACTGCCCTGCCGTTAAACCCTTTGCCGTAAAAGTGGGATAAGTCGGGGAAAATGTAAAAGGCGCCTGCAGGCCTTGTAGACTTTATTCCCTCGAACGAAGTCAGCTTTTCGTAAATATAATCTCTTCTTTTTTTGAACTCCGAATTCATAATATTTATAGCATCCTGGGGTCCGCTTAAGGCTGCAATACCAGCAAACTGCGAAACCGATGAAGCTCCCGAGGTGCTGTGGCTTTGAATCTTTGAGGCGCCGTCAATAATTTCCTTCCGGCAGGCAGCATACCCGATTCTCCAGCCCGTCATAGCATAGGATTTTGAAAGGCCGTTTACAACAGCGGTAAGTGATTTCAGTTCAGGACTTACCGAAGCCATGCTGGAAAACGGGATATCGTCATAAATCAGCTTTTCATATACCTCGTCGGATATAACGAATATGTTTTTCTCTTTAATTACCTCGCCAAGGCCTTCAAGTTCTCTTTCATTATAAACAAGGCCGGTAGGATTTGAAGGTGAGCAGAGTATAAGCGCCTTTGTTTTTTCGTTAATGGCGTTCCAGAGTGCTTCCGGCAGAAGCTTAAAACCGTTTTCAGCCTTTGTCTGTATAATAACCGGTTTACCCCCTGCAATCTTAACCATTTCAGGATAGGATACGTAATACGGAGCCGGAATGAGCACCTCGTCACCTTCCTGAACCAGTGTCATAACCACGTTAAAGAGCGCCTGTTTTGCCCCGTTGGAGACAAGAATCTCTTTAGGGTCGTATTCCAGGTTATTTTCACGCTTTAACTTTTCAGCTATGGCAAGGCGGAGTTCCGCCATTCCCTCATTAACAGTGTACTTTGTAAAGTTATTTTCAATGCCTGTTCTGGCAGCATCTTTTATATGTTCCGGTGTTGGGAAGTCAGGCTCACCAACGCTGAAATCCACAAGGTCCACGCCTTCTGCTTTCATTACAAGAGCCTTTGCAGCAACTTTCATTGTTGGCGATGCGGCAATCTTTTTTATGCGTTCCGATATCAATTTAGTTTTATCCTTTTATTTCTCTGTCTGGAACCGAAAAGATATTTAAAATACTGTAATTGTTCAATTCTTTAATTTCTCATTTCACGAATAATTGTCTTTAAATAAAAAAATCCCCCTTTACCACTTAAGGATAAAGAGGGATAAATAAGCCGGATCTACTATTTTGCCTTTACTGCTGCACCTGTGAGAGTCTGACCGGGCCTGCCTGGTTTACTTCGTGAGTGCATCCTTTTGCAAAGAGCTTGAAGTTTTCAACAAACCTGGATGCAAGTGCGTCGTACTTTTTCCAGTATTCATTCTTATCGCCCCAAGCGTTTGAGGGCTCAAGAACGTCTTCGGGAACGTCGGGGCATGAAAGAGGCACTTCAAAGCCGAAAAGCTTGTCCTTGCGGTATTCAACGTCGCAGAGCTTGCCTTCCAGTGCTGCATTAAGCAGGTTACGCGTGTGGCGTATACTGATGCGCTTTCCGACACCGAAACGTCCGCCTACCCATCCCGTATTGACAAGCCAGCAGTTGACGTTATGCTTGAGCATTCTCTGCTTCAGCATTTCGGCATATTCAAACGGGTGGCGCACCATGAAAGGCGCACCGAAGCACGCGCTGAAAGTAATCTGGGGCTCTATGCCAAGCCCTATTTCGGTGCCTGCAATTTTTGAAGTATAGCCGCTGATAAAATGATACTGTGCCTGTTCGGGATTCAGCCTGGCAATAGGCGGCATAACGCCCGATGCATCGCATGTAAGGAATATAATATTCTTCGGGTGCGAATGCACCATCTTTTCGGGCACAATGTTAGGAATAAACTCCAGCGGATATGAGGCTCTTGTATTTTCTGTAATATGGTCGTCGTTAAGATCTATCATTCTTGAAACGGGATCGTATACAACATTTTCCAGAATGGTGCCGAAGCGCTTCGTGCATGCATGGATCTCGGGTTCATGATCAGGTGAAAGTCTGATTACCTTAGCGTAGCAGCCGCTTTCAAAGTTAAAGACACCTTCGCTGCTCCAGCCGTGCTCATCGTCGCCAATAAGCCTTCTTTTCGGATCAGCTGAAAGAGTAGTTTTCCCTGTGCCGGAAAGGCCGAAGAATATGGCAACGTCGCCATCCTTACCTACGTTTGCCGAGCAGTGCATCGGAAGAACATCCCTGAAGGTAAGAAGGAAGTTAAGAACTGTAAAAACAGATTTCTTAATTTCTCCGCCATAAAGGGAGTTTGCAATTATACATACCCTTTCCGAGAAGTTAAGTATAATAGCTGTTTCTGAACGTGTGCCGTCAATTATAGGATCAACCTTAAAACCCGGAACGGCAATTACTGTAAATTCAGGAAGAAAGTTCTTCAGCACATTCTGGTCCGGTATTGTAATAAACATGTTACGCGCAAAAAGACTGTGCCATGCTTTTTCAGTTACAATTCTTACTGGAAGACGGTATTCGGGATCGGCTCCTGCATAGCAGTCCTGAACAAAAAGCTCTTCGCCCTGTGCCCAGGCCTGAAAGCGGTTGAAAAGAGAATTAAACTTTTCAAGGCTGAAGGGACGGTTATAGATGCCCCACCAGATTTTGTCTTCAGTAGATTCTTCTTTTACAATAAACTTATCGGCTGCAGCGCGGGCAGTATGCTTGCCCGTATTAACAATAAGCGGACCGCCTTTGGAAAGATGCCCTTCATTGCGGAAGATAATTTCCTCATATAAAGCTGGTTCAGGAAGATTCCAGTAAACTCTGTCCAGATAATTAATGCCCTGATTTTTCAGCCTGAAATCCGAAGCCAGCTCCATTGCTTCCTTGCTGGCGGGAGTATTAAATTCTAAATATTTACTCATGACCAGTCCCTCACTAATTTACGGTCGCCAATATAGAGCTCATTTGGAGAATTAGGATCCAGAGCCCATTTTATGCGTTCAATGCCTTCGGTAATATCCTTAATTGTACCGCAGTAACTGAGTCTCAGGTATCCTTCCAGGCCGAATTCAGCGCCGGGAACAGTGAGAACCTGGACCTTATCGATCAGGAATTCTGAAAGCTTGTTTGAGCTTTTCATATAATGGCTGAAGTCAGCAAAGCAGTAGAAAGTGCCGTCGGGTTTAGTGACCCGGATGCCTTCAAAGGAATTCAGCTGGTCAATCATTACGTTGCGGTTATTTTCAAGTGTGCATCTTAAGCTTTCGACGCTGGACTGAACTCCGTTCAGTGCGCCAACGGCAGCCTGCTGGAGGACAACTGAGGGGCCTGAGGTCTGGTGGCCCTGAATATTGGTCATAGCTTCGATCAGTTTTTTGCTAGCGACTGCCCAGCCT
>JBLNAZ010000017.1:0-14636 GCA_050259615.1 Syntrophomonadaceae bacterium
GAGCCGTGACAGGGACAGTCAAACGTTTTCTCATCTCCGTTCCACTCAAGAATGCATTTAAGATGAGGACATATGGCGCTGTAGGCAAAGACTTTTCCATCATCATCCTTGTAGACTGCAGCTTTGGTAAGTCCGCTTCTGATAACAGCACCCTCCCCGGCCTTCAGATCCTTTATTGAATCGATGTCGCCCGGCGTCAGGTATTCCTTAAACTGCTTTGCAACATTGAGGTTTTCTTTTATAAAGTCGCCCGCTGTCTTCATCGTCTTGCGCGATGGATCATAAAGATCCGCCCAGTGGTTCTGCCTTCCCATTACAAGGTCCGTAATCAGAATTCCACCTATAGTGCCGTGTGTCATTCCGTTACCTGAGTCCCCTGTAATTATAAATATATTATCGCTGTCCATCGGGTTGCGCCCAATAAAAGCCATGGAGTCTACCGGTTCCATTACCTGTCCCGACCATTTATATTCAATTGACACCATGGGGAATCTTTCATAAGTCCATTTGATCAGGTTATTATACTTATCCTCTTCCTGAAGCCCTTCTTCGCCAAGCTGACCTGTCTTATGGTCCTCGCCGCCTGAAATAAGAAGGTCGTACTGATCGTCATACTTATGAAGCCTTACGTAATGGTACGGATTACTCGTCCAGATTGAATTCTGGTCGCCCGTATCCCACCAGAGGGCGTGCGGAAGAGAGCCTTTTTTCACCAGTCCGGCAATGACATAAGTGCGGTAAGGAGCCTGTTTGGTATGGATGGCATACCTGTCATTAATGGGTGTATTTGTTGCAACTACTACATAGTCTGCTTTAACAGAAAAGCCCTTATCGGTTGTTACTCCGGGTTCTTCAACCTTAGCCGCGTGTGAATTGGTAAATATCTTCCCGCCGTTTCTTACTATTGCAGCTGCAAGGCCGTCGTAGTATTTCATCGGGTTGAATGCAGCCTGATCGGGGAACATGAGGCAGGGACCTGTTTCCATCGGGATGCCCGGTACACCCATAATCATTTCCGTTCTTACGCCAGCCTGATGAGTGGCTTTAAGCTCGTCATCCAGAGTCTTTTTATTATCCGACGGGTGCAGGAAAAGATAACCTGGAAGGCGCTCAAAATCGCAGTCTATTTTCTCGCGCATGATGTTTTCTTCAATGATATGAATGGCTTCGGAGTGGCTTTCTGCAGCCTTGCGGGCATTTTCCCGGCCCAGTATCCCTTCGATATAGGAATACCTGTCGTCCAGGGCATTTGAGATGTGGGCTGTCGTACGGCCCGATTCGCCGCTTCCAATATCGCCGTCTTCAACAACGGCAACATTTTTTCCTTCCCTGGAAAGAAGATAGGCGGTTGTAAGCCCCGATATTCCGGCGCCTACAATAACCACGTCAACTTTCAGGTTCCGGTCCAGTCTATCGAACTTAACCGGTTTAACCTCACTTGTCCAGTATGAAAGATTTCTGCCCGAGGTTACCTCTGAGTGTGGTGTTTCAGGTTCATTTATAAGCGGACTCGCAATATTCTGCCCTTTTATTTTCTTTGCCATCCCTGCCTCCTGTTAAATATTCGTAACTATAGTCATAACCATCATTTCTAAGAATTCCCGTCAGTTCCAAAGTAACAGATGCCATTTTTTTTAAAAAAATAACCCGGCACAACCCAAACACCTGGTAAAAGGTGAACAGATAAGGTCATGCCGGGCAGCATGGGTAAAATGAAAAATTCTTTATTAGCTTCCCGTAAGCACCGGGTGCGAACCCCGGCAGTAATTATCAATCATAAACAGATAAAAATAATCCGGCTTTAGGTTCCGGTAAGTGAACGATACTTTTATAATAAATGAATATAACCCAAAAAATGCAAGGCATTTTTTTCAAGCGAACGGCAAATACGCATAATTCTAAAATAATTTTAAGCCAAATGTTCCTTAATACTTTAAATTTTTTCAAAATTCCCCGTTTTTTCTTATTATTTAGTTAATATTTACAAACTTCGGATGAATAAATGAAGCTTACAATTAATGATAAAGCAACACTGAACAACGGCGTGGGAATTCCCTTTTTCGGACTGGGGGTTTACCTTTCGGATCCGGGAAAAGAAACTTATAATGCCGTCCTTTGGGCGCTTGAGGCCGGTTACCGCCACATTGATACGGCCGCTTTCTATAAGAACGAAAAGGATGTTGGCCTGGCAATTAAAGACAGTAATATTCCAAGAGAAGAGATATTTGTAACTACAAAGCTGTGGAATGACGACCATGGGTACGACAAGGTACTGAAAGCCTTCGATACAAGCCTGAACCTCCTGGGCTTCGATTACATGGACCTTTATCTTATACACTGGCCCGTTTCAGGACTTAGAAACGAGTCATATAAGGCACTTGAGACTATTGCAAAAGAAGGAAGAGCAAAGGCAATCGGTGTAAGCAACTATACCACTTCGCACTTAAAAGAGCTGCTTAACTCCTGCCAGGTGGTTCCGGCTGTAAACCAGGTGGAGTTCAGCCCGTTTCTCTACCAGAAAGGCCTTCTTGAATTCTGCAATGAGAACAATATTCAGCTGGAATCCTACAGCCCTCTTGCCCGCGCAAGCAAACTTAACGATTCACGCTTAAAGGAAATTGCAGGCCATTACGGAAAAACTACGGCACAGGTAATGATCCGCTGGGCTTTGGAGCATAAAATTGCAGTAATACCCAAGTCTGTACATAAAGAAAGGATTTATGAGAACGCTGATGTTTTCGATTTTGAGATTTCAAAGGAAGATATGCAGCTCCTGGATTCTCTTGATGAAAACTACAGGGTAGCCTGGGATCCGAGCAGAATTCCTTAATAGCTTTAGATAATTAAAATAAACTTAATTAAAGAGTAAAAGTTTAAGGGTAAAAAACCCCGCTTTTACTCTTTTTTGAGGTTTTTTTACCTCACGCCGCCTACTTTCACCTCGGCATTTTCCCTGGTAAGAAAACTCAGGAATTGGTTATTCATATCGGACAGGCTGGTTCCATATACCTGGTCAAATATGTCGAGCGACTTGCCCTGCTGATAAAGCCTGATGTATTTGGCAATTCCGTATGTTGAGATCATATACTTGGTAAAAGCGCCGGCCATGGCGTAGGAATTCCTCAGGACATTTTCAGTTTCATCATTGCGGATTATCTCATAAGGGGTGGAAATGTCGCCTTCTGCAACCTTCAGCCTTGCAAACTCGTTAAGGTCCATGCCGTCCCAGTTGTCCTCGATCCAGACAGACAGCCCCTCCGAAATGATCCACTTAAAAGGTCCTCTTGCCCCGGGCCCGAAAAACTTGTCCACAATAAAATGGGTGAGCTCATGCTTGCCCATAATATTCGAAAAAGAATACCCGTCCACGGCGTAAATGGCGTCATAATTTCCTATTTCGTGCCCGTTTCCGAACTGCCCGGCATCAGTTACATTGTCGTATTCTTCAAAACTGCTGAAAATAAAATAAACTGCCCTGAAATTATGGTCGTGCAGGTGCATCTGGTTCAGAATTTCGAGGTAATGATTCTCCTGCCTGTTTGCAATCAGGTTAATTCTTCCCTCGCTTTTTGAGCCGGGGCGGTAGTAAAAATCAAAATGCTTTGTATGATAGGAAAGCCAGTCCCCATCCTGAAGGATCTTTTCAGGCCTGTTCCTTTCAACAAATCCCGGTCTGCATCCTGCAAGCAGACTAAATAAGACCGCCAAAAGGATAAATGTATAATTCCCTTTCATTCAGGGTTTAATCCCATTAATATTATAAAACTAAGGTTTTAATTTAGCTTATGGCTCCTTTAAATTCAATTTCCCAAATTCAGGCCCGGGAATCAAATGCTTTGTTTTTACCCGTGGAGGAAATTCCCGCCCAATAAGAACCCCCAATCCCTACTTACAAGTAACCAACTGTTCAATAGTAACCAATAATGGGCACTGTTTTTTGCCCTAACTTGGGAAAATAAGCAGAAATAGCAGGTATTAGGCCATTTAAAACAAATGGCATATCTATTGAATAAGTATAGCTACATTATAGCAAAAACAGATCAAAATATGGAAAAAGAACTGGATCCCTCAGCAATGCCGTCCCCGAAAAAGGGGGGGATAAATCCAAAAGTATTAGTAATCGGGCTTCCTGTATTTATAATACAGCTTGTAGTCGTTTATTTTGTTACGGCAAACATCCTTTTGAGCAAAAAAGATAAAGAAGCCAGTGCTTCCGATTCAAATAAGGCAAAGACGGAAGTAACAGAAGCTAAAACTTCTTCAGTTCAGACTGGTCCTATTGAGACCATTGAAGACCTGATTGTAAACCCGGCCGGAACAAACGGCCAGCGCCTCCTGCTTACCACAGTCGGCTTCGGCCTTACTGCCGATGAAAAAGAGGCAGAGGAAGCTAAAAAGAAATTTGAAGAAAAAAAAATAATCGTTCAGGATGTGGTCAATACTACGCTTGCAAGCAAGACTGTCTCTCAGTTAGGCAGCATAGCTTTCAGGGACACTGTAAAGACTGAAATCATAAAAACCCTGAAGTCCCGCGTTCCTGACTTAAAGATCAATAATATATTTTTCAGCAAGTTTATTATACAATAATATAGATAACCACAATGGCAGAAGTTTTATCACAGCAGGAAATAGATCAGCTTCTTAATAAGATGAAGACCGGCGGGGAACAGTCCCCGGCGTCTGTACCTGAGAAGGAGGCAATTCCTTTTGATTTCAGGCTTCCCAACAGAATCTCAAAGAATCAGCTCAGAACTATCCGCAATATTCATGAAAACTTTTCGGAAAGTTTAAGCTCTTTTCTTCTGTCAAAGCTTCAGGCCATCGTAAATATTAATGTTATTTCGGTAGATCAGATCTACTATTCCGAATACGTGCTTTCGGTTTCCAATCCCGCCTGCCTTTTCACTTTTGAGATAAAGGACACGGATATTAAGGGAATACTTGAATTAAGCCCCGAACTGGCACTTGCACTCGTGGACCGCCTCCTGGGCGGTAACGGCCTGGGAACCAAACAATCCAAGATTATCACACCCATTGAGCAGAAAGTGCTCTTTATGATTGTTGAAAAGATCATGGTGGACCTCAAGAAGGCGTGGCAGATAATAGGGGAATATGAATTTAATGTCGAACGCTTCGAGCCCGATATAGATTTTGCGCAGATCACTTCACAGAGCGAAAGCGTACTGCTTATTTCATTTGAGATTTTTATCGGCGAACAGTCATACCTTATGAATATCTGCTTTGCAACGTTCGCTTTCGATACAATTCTGTCTAAAATGTCGAACCAGAAACTCTCTTCTATCAGACCGGTTAAATATAACGGCACTACAGCCAAGAATATTCTGAATGTACACATCCAGAAAACTTCACTTAACCTGGCTGTGGAATTCGGCAAGACTACAATTTCTGTTGAGGACCTGATGCACCTGGAAAAAGGCGACATACTCAGAATTAATAAGAAAATAGGCGATGAGCTCAAGGTTAAAGTAGCCGACAGGATTATCTTTATGGGACTGCCCGGCACCGTAAGCGGCCATAAGGCAGTTAAGATTACGCGCAAAGTTGAAAATAAGGAAAGCTGAGCCCTTCCTTGATGAAATCTCTCCCGCGCCCGTTGTAACGGAAACCGGAGACCTTAAAAACGAAAAAACAAACTGATTAAGATTATAAAAGAGAATATAAACGGAGAAGAAAATGTCTGCTGACGACATACTAAGTGAATTCGAACAGATCTCAGGCGATCAGATTACCGGCGGCGTAGCTGATTTTACTGAATTTGATGAATCCAATAACCGCGCTCCTGTTCAGAATGAAAAGCTGGAATTTTTGAAAGACCTGCAGCTTAGCGTTTACATTGAGCTCGGACGCACACAGATGCTCATTAAAGACATTCTGGAGCTCGAAAGAGGCTATGTAATTGAGCTCGATAAACTGGCCAGCGAGCCGGTGGACATTTTTGTAAATAATAAGAAAATTGCCGAGGGTGAAGTAGTTGTTATAGACAAGCACTTCGGTATCCGAATTACTAACCTCGTCGATTCAAACGACAGGCTAAAAGGACTCTCCTGATGGAATTCTGGAATATTATAAAAGTTATCTTTATGCTCATCTTCATCCTGGGACTGATGTACGGTACGTTATATCTGGCCAGGAAATATTTCTTTACTTTTGAGAAAAATACCAAAAAGCTCATAAAAATAAAGGTTCTCAGCACACAGATGCTTATGCCCAAAAAATTCATACAGGTCGTTCAGGTGCACGACAAAATACTGGTGCTTGGCCTTAGCGATAACTCTATTAACCTTTTGCAGGAACTCAACACTTCGGCCGCTGCAAGGCTCATTGAAGAAGAGACGGTCAGAAACGATGTCAAAGACAACTTTAAAGATAATTTTGTAGAGATATTGAAAAAAAATCTGGGTATGAGATGAAAGTTCTTACTGCTGCAGTCCTCCTCTTCATTCTGCTTTCTTTTTACAGTGACGTAAGCTTTGCACAGGCTAAAACCATTCCTCTTCCTAAAATAGGAATTGACGTGGGAACCGCCGACAGCCCGAAGGATGTGTCTGTAACCATGCAGATGCTCATCCTTTTAACCGTACTGTCGCTCGCTCCTTCAATAATGATTATGACAACCTCGTACCTGAGGCTGATTATAGTATTTCATTTTCTTAAGACCGCTCTCGGCACTCAGCAGATGCCCCCTTCGCAGATGCTCGCCGGCGTGGCGCTTTTTATTACGTTTTTTATTATGGCACCTACATGGTCGAAAGTAAATACCGAGGCTATTAAGCCCTATATGGACGGGAAAATGACCATGGAAGCCGCATACGATAAGGGTATTGAACCGGTCAGGGAATTTATGTTCAGAAACGTTCGCGACGCCGACCTGGAGCTCTTCCTGGGACTTTCACACCTGGAACGCCCAAAGACAAGGCAGGATCTGCCCACTTACGTTCTGGTTCCCGCTTTTGCAATCAGCGAACTCAGGGCAGGCTTTATAATAGGATTTTTCCTTTTCATTCCGTTCCTGATGGTGGATATGATAGTCTCCAGCGTCCTGATGAGTATGGGTATGATGATGCTTCCGCCAATGCTGGTATCGCTGCCCTTTAAGATACTTCTGTTTATACTGGTTGACGGCTGGAATTTAATTATAGGATCTGTAGTAAGGAGCTTTGGATAATGACAGAAGAACTGATTATAGAAATACTGACGGATGTATTTTACACCACATTTATAATTCTGCTGCCGATTCTGGGCGTTTCGCTCCTGGTCGGTATCTTTGTTTCCATTTTTCAGGCCGCAACCTCAATACAGGAGGCTACTCTGACATTCGTTCCAAAAATACTCGTTACGGCAGTTGCAATAATTCTGCTGCTCCCATGGATGATGGATAAAATGATAGCAATTACGCTCAGACTTTTCAATATGTTCGGTACAGTAGTAAAATGACGGATATACTGGTAAATGATTTTGTAATTACGTTCCTCATCTTCTTAAGGATCATTGCGGTCTTTGGAACGGCTCCTATTTTCGGCCACACGTCTTTTCCTGTAATTGGAAAAGTGTTCTTAGCCGGAGTAGTTGCCTATATTACGTTCCTCTCGGTCAGTACGGTAAAAGTACAGATTAGTCCCGATCTTTTTTCACTTGCGTTCTACGGACTTAAGGAAGTGGTAACGGGACTTATAATAGGCTTCAGCCTTAACCTGGTTTTCTACGGGTTCTCATTTGCCGGTATGCTTATTGGAAACGATATGGGCCTTAACATGGCCAGCGTCCTTAATCCGCTTCAGGAAACCGAAAGCAACGTTATAGGCGAACTGCTGAACGTGTTTGCAATACTTATTTTCTTTTTAATAAACGGGCACCATTACATCATAAGGGCAATTGTATCTTCCTTCAGAATTATTCCGCTCGGGAAGTACACCCTTACACAGCCGGCATTTGACCTTTTTATAAGGTATACAGCTGCAGTATTTGTAGTTGCTATAAAAATTGCCTCTCCCGTAATGGTTTCTTTTTTTCTTGTCCATCTGGCAGAAGGCATCATTGCAAGGGCAATACCCCAGATGCAGATTTTCTTTGTAACACAGCCTTTGAAGTTGGGAATTGGTTTGCTGCTTTTGATTTTCGTTCTGCCGATTTATATGTATTTCTTCAAGGGGATGCTCGAAAACTTTGAAGGCAGCCTTTACGACCTCATAAAAGCAATGGGAAGCTAGCAATATATGGCTGAAGTCGACGGGCAGGAAAAAACCGAACAAGCCTCCGGCAAAAAGCTCAGCGACAGCAGGGCAAAAGGCCAGGTGGCTAAAAGTAACGAGATCAACTCCCTTGCGGTTTTCAGCGCTGGACTCCTGCTGGTCTTTATGATGCATAAGCATCTGGGCTCTAATATCAGCTCCATGACAATTAGCATATTCAGCGGTCTGGACAAGCTAACCCTGAATAAGGACCAGATTACAGAATACGCTTATAAAGGAATCGGGTTTTTTATAGCAACCCTGGGGCCCATTTTCGGGGGGCTGGTTGCAGTGGCTGTTATTGCAAGCTACGGGCAGGTCGGCTTCCGCTTCAGCCCGAAGGCACTGGCACCTAAGTTTTCAAAGTTTAACCCTGTGACGAATGTAAAGGGCCTGTTCTTTTCCTCCAGATCGCTGGTTGAAGTGGGAAAGTCTCTTCTGAAGCTTACCATTATCGGGCTTTTTACATACTGGGTTCTTAAGGATTTTATTTTATCTGCCATAGGGCTGGTCAACTATCAGATTGATGACCTGGTGACGTTTATGATTGAAGCCGCCTATACGCTTTTGTGGAAGGTTTCACTCTGCTACGCAATCATTGCCGCTGCCGATTTTGCTTTTCAGAAGCATAAATACAAGCAGGACATGATGATGACCAAGCAGGAAGTAAAGGAAGAAATGATCCAGAGCGAAGGTAACCCGCAGATAAAAGGAAAAATTAAATCTATACAGATAAAGCAGGCAAGGGCAAGAATGATGAAAGATCTGCCGAAGGCAGACGTGGTTATTACAAACCCTACCCACTTTGCCGTTGCACTTAAATACGACCTGGGTAAGGATTCGGCTCCAAAGGTTATTGCAAAAGGCATGGATGAACTGGCACAGAAGATCAAAAAAGTGGCTTCTGAAAACGGCGTTCCTTTGCATGAAGACGTTCAGCTGGCCCGCGCACTCTTTAAGAACTGTGAAATCGGCGAAGAGATCCCAGCCGACCTGTTTAAGGCCGTAGCTCAGATACTGGCTTACATTTTTAAGGTTAAAAACGAAAAGAAAAAAAAGAGTATAGTCTAACAAATGAACCGGTTTGGTAAAAATAGCGACATAATGCTGGCAATCGGCCTCATCCTTATACTGGGGCTTATGATTATTCCATTGCCGGCTTTCCTGCTGGATTTCCTTCTGGCAATAAGCATAACGTTTTCCGTGCTCATTCTTATCGTTGCTCTTTATATTCAGTCACCTACAGATATTTCGGTTTTCCCGGGACTTTTGCTTGTGTTGACGCTTTTCCGCCTTTCACTTAATATGGGCTCTACCAGGCTTATACTTCTGGAAGGCTACGCAGGCAAGGTAATTGAATCCTTCGGAACCTTCGTCGTGGGCGGAAACTACGTTGTGGGCTTTATTATCTTTATCATACTTGTAATCATCCAGTTCGTCGTTATTGTAAAAGGTTCTGGCAGAATTTCTGAAGTTGCAGCCCGTTTTACCCTGGACGCCATGCCCGGTAAACAGATGGCAATTGATGCCGACCTGAATACGGGACTTATAACCGAGGCCGAGGCAAGATCAAGACGCGAGGCCATTTCAAGGGAAGCCGAGTTTTACGGCGCCATGGACGGTGCCAGCAAGTTCGTCAAAGGAGATGCCGTAGCAGGCCTCATCATCAACGGCATTAATATTATAGGCGGATTTATCATCGGCGTTGCGCAAAGGGGACTTTCACTTACAGACGCACTGCACTCATATACAATTCTTACTATCGGCGACGGTCTGGTCTCACAGATTCCGGCTCTGCTCGTTTCTACGGCTGCAGGCCTTGTTGTTACAAAAAGCAGCGCCGGGACTTCACTAGATACACAGATGAAAAAGCAGCTCTTTGGAAATCCCAGGGTTTTGGGAACGGTTTCAGGCGCTGTATTCATGTTCGCACTAGTGCCTGGAATGCCCACAATTCCATTCCTTTTAATCGGCTCCGGACTTGCATCTGCGGCATATTTCACAAAAAAATCGGCCGCCGCCAAGGCAGCTCTTCCGTCTGAAACACCTGAAGAGATAATGGCCGAACCTGCTACGGAAGATAAGGTTGAACAGTACCTGCAGGTCGATCCTATTGAAGTTGAAATCGGCTATGGACTTATTTCACTCGTTGATGAAAACCAGGGCGGCAACCTGTTCCAGAAGATATCATCTACAAGAAAATATATTGCGCTCGAGTACGGCGTGCTTATTCCGCCTGTCAGGGTAAGAGACAACCTGCAGCTTAATCCCAATGAGTACATAATAAAAATTAAAGGCAACGTTGTTTCCGCATACGAAATTTATACCGATCACTTCCTGGCTATGAATCCCGGCAACGTTACAGAAGGCCTGAGCGGCATTCCTACTACGGATCCCGCATTTAATCTCGAAGGCTTCTGGATCTCGAAACAGGAAAAAGATAAGGCCGAACTGCTGGGCTACACAGTTGTAGACAGCATTTCTGTTCTTTCAACACACCTGCAGGAAACTCTTAAGAAGAACTTCGACAAGATACTTACCCGCCAGGCCGTAAAGCAGCTGCTTGAAAATCTTAAGAAGGATTATTCTGCCGTTATTGAGGATATTAACCCCGATCTGCTGCCGCTGGGAACCATACAGAAAGTGCTGCAGAACCTGCTCAAGGAATTTATACCCGTCAAGGATCTGGTGCAGATACTTGAATCGCTTATCGATTACTGCAAAATAACAAAAAACATTGACGTGCTTACTGAATATGTAAGGCATTCGCTCGGCTATACTATTTCAAATATGTATAAAGATCCCAACGGCCTTATACATGCACTTGCACTTGGCACCCAGCTTGAAAACTTTATTACACGCGCCCTGCAGAACCAGAAGGAAGCTGTTCAGACGCTCGGACTTTCTTCCAGAATGCTCAATGACGTAAATGAATCCCTAAAAGGACATATACAGAATTTCAGGATGCTCGGCTACGCTCCCGTTCTTATTACATCGGCAACAATAAGACCTTATTTCTACAGACTAATTAATTCAAGTTTCCCGGATATCGCTGTCCTTTCCTATACGGAGCTTCCTTCGGATACGGAAGTTGAATTCATAGGGAAATTAGAGGTTGAATATGCAAATTAAAAAGTACATCGCGCTTACCCTTAAAGAAGCTTCTCAGCAGATGAAAAACGAGCTGGGATCGGATGCCATTGTCCTCAGCACCAGAATTATTGACGATGACCCCCGTTACGGCCGTAAAAGAGTCTTTGAACTGACTGCCGGCGTGGAGGATGATTACGACAAAAAGAAATTAAACGCGGCTACGCCAAAAACCCTAAAAACACAGACTCCCGTAAAACCTCAGACGAAGCAAAGGACTTTTGCCGATGAGCTTCAGGAACTTTCGGAGAGGGTATACCTCCCTTCAGAAAAAGAAGCCGCGGCGCAGGAACTGAAACCTCAGTCCTTAAAAGCCAGAAATTCTGCTGCTAAACCGGGTGCGGTAAAAAAAGACAACCGTAAGGAAACGCTCGAACGCGAACTGAAAGAAATTTCGGATACTCTTATTGCAAGGGAAGTGCAGAAAAGCATTGCAGACGTTATAATCGACCAGCTCGGGAAATATCAGGAATTCCTCCAGCCTTCAAATATCGACAGTTACGTGATCTCAACAATCAGCTCCATGATCCCCACATCCCCCTTTGAAGTGCAGAAAAAACAGAAGTCAAAGGTAATTGCGCTCGTTGGCCCTACGGGCGTCGGAAAAACCACCTGCATCGCCAAGCTCGCTGTAATTTCCAAAATACTGCATAACCTTAACATCGGACTTATATCGCTCGATACGTTCCGCCTCGGCGCAATCGATCAGCTTAAGATATTTTCCGAAATCAGCAACATTGAAATGAGAGTGGCTTATGAACCGCAGGAAATACCGGGACTCATTGCAGAATTCAAAAAGAAGGACATTGTATTTATTGACACTGCAGGCAGAAGCCAGAACAATTCCGGACTGCTTAAGGAAACAGGACGCTTTTTAGCCAGCACAAAGGTAGATGAGGTTTACCTTGTACTCAGCACTACAAGCACTACAAAAAACATACTCGACGTGGCACAGAAGTTCAAGGTGCTCAACTACAACGGCGTCGTTTTTACAAAGCTCGATGAAGCCGTCTCATTCGGAAATATACTCAACGTTACGGCTAACTTTAACGTTCCGGTAAAATACCTGACAAACGGACAGATAATTCCGGATGACATAATAGCCGCAGATCCGCAGTTTATTGCAAACATGATCTATACAGGGAAGATCAGTAAATGATCGGGCAGACTGAAAGATTACTGGAACTCAAGCGCCTGAAGGCTCAGGAGAATAAACCTGAAGGAAGGGGGAGAATCATCTCTTTTAGTTCCGGCAAGGGCGGAACAGGCAAAACATTCGTCTCCCTTAACACGGCCTATGCCCTTTCCAGAATGGGCAAGAAGGTGCTGCTGATAGACCTCGATTCGAACCTTTCAAATATCAATATTATGCTTAACCTGAGGCCCGGCAAGACGCTTTTAAGCTTTCTGATGCACCAGAGTTCATTGAAAGATCTTATTACACGTTATGAACCAAGCCTGCACTTTATATTCGGCGAGTCGGGAAAAACCGATTACCCGATTCAAAGCGACCACCTCCTGGATGAGCTTATGAGCGAGATAAAAGAATTATGCCGCGAGTACGATTATATTATTCTGGATATTGGTGCCGGGGCAGGCGATGAGATCATTCATATACTGAGCCAGGCGCATGCAAATGTTATAGTGCTGAATGCCGAGCCCACGGCAATTATGGACGCCTATGTAATTGTTAAGCTTATGCACATGGGCGGATCAAACACTCCCAACTTTGCAGTTATAAACAAGTGTTTTTCAGAAGAAGAAGCTTCGACGGCTTACATGAATCTAAGCCGGGCGGCAGAACACTTCCTGAATGAAAAAGTCCAGTCACTCGGTTTTGTAGGGCACGACCAGATGGTAACAAAATCCATTATGGCCCAGGAGCTTTACATCAGAAAAAATCCCCGTTCCAAAACTTCACTTCAGATCATAAGGCTTGCACAGGGAATTGTCCAGAAATTAAAACAGGGACAGGTAAAGGCTTAAAGACTTTAAGCCGGTACCCCGCCTGTCCCCGCTGCAAAATCAAAAATTAAAATTTTCCGATCCGTCGCTCATTCCCCTCTGCACCGCGAGGTTTCCCACAGTTCTTCCGCTTTCAAGACCCATATCGCTGTCGAACCTGTAATGGATTCCGCCATAGAGCCTTGAAATTGCGGCTTCTTCTGCCATAGCCTTAAATTCATCTGCCTTTTCGGGGAACAGATACCCCAAAACCGTATGAGCTGCACCTGAGAAGCTCGAATGCCCGGAGGTATAGGATGGGAAGTTAGGCAGACCTACAGGAGTAGTTATGGTAGTATCCACCTGTGAAGGCCTGATATACCAGAATTTGTACTTTGCATCCCAGCAGCATATTCCGGCATCAATAATTGCCATATTCATGAGGGCCAGAGCCCTTGCAGTTTTTAATTCATTCATATTCAGCGTCTTAATGTAATTACCGGCAATTTCATTCCAGTGTCCGGGAGGTGTTGACGTTCCGGCGCCGTCGGACCAGAACTTTGCAATTCTCAGCTGTTCATCAGTCCTGTTATCAGAAATGCTTTTTACTTCCGCAAGTGCCGCCTTAAATTCATCAGAACCGAATAGAGGCGGAGGCGTAAGGACGGGGAGTGATGTCATAAGCCATGGCCTTACCTTGCCCCACATCGGAAGCAAGGGCAGCTGCGGAGGTTTCATGCTGCTGAACCAGCAGCCCGGGAAGTTCGGCATTGTGCCGGTCCATACCGCATCATGCCCGTCCTGCATAGCGTAGTTAATAAAGACTCTTGCAATTACAGCTCCAAGAGTATCTCCCGAAGTTATATCGCTTGGGAAGTACTTACCCGTATAGAGCTGTGCGTTCATTTCCTGGCCGGCCCAGTAATTAATGCTGTCGGCATCTTTAGGAAAGAGGTAGCTTAAGACGCGTCTGGATACAGAAGCAATTACAGCCTGCTCGCACGGGTAGCTGTAATCAGAGGAGCCGGGAGATTCTCTTAAATAGAGGTCCTTATTGTACCAGGCAGCAATCAGGGCGTCGTACTGTGCCACGCTTAAAAGTGCGTAAGCCCTGGAGGCCATAGGCGGATTGGTGCTGTTTTTAATTACGAGGTGTCTTGCAATTTCATTCCAGCGGATGATTGCCAGTCCGTCCCAGTATTTAATACTGTTTATTACATCCTGTGTTTTCTTAAGCTGATAGATGCGCAGTTCATTTAATTCATTTAAGGCCGTTGGTGAATTTTTGGCAGG
>JBLNAZ010000018.1:0-30613 GCA_050259615.1 Syntrophomonadaceae bacterium
GCACAGTCCCGTGCGATATACTGGAAAATATCCTTAAGGACGACTTCCAGGGCATAATATACCCCGTTAACCCGAAGGAACGCTCCATATGCGGACTCAGAGTCTATAAGTACGTCGTCGATATCGAGGATCCTGTGGACCTTGCCGTTATTGTCTACCCAAGTTCTGTAATTCATATGGCTGTGGAACAGTGCGGACAGAAGGGAATTAAATCCATGGTCATTATCTCTGCAGGCTTCAGGGAAGTAGGCGGCGCAGGCATTGAAAGGGAAAACAAAATTAAGGAAATTGCCGCCATATACGGAATCTCCTTTATAGGCCCCAACTGCCTCGGCGTAATAAATACAGACCCCGCAGTAAAACTGAACGCATCTTTTGCACGCAAAATGCCGGACGAGGGAAACATTGCCTTTATCTCGCAGAGCGGCGCCCTTTGCACTGCCGTACTCGACTATGCAATTGCCAAGCATATCGGGTTTTCTAAGTTCATAAGCTTCGGCAATAAAGCCGATATAAATGAAATAGACCTCCTTAACTATCTTAAAGACGACCCCCTTACAAAAGTCATCCTCCTTTACCTGGAAGAGATTAGCGACGTTCAGGCCCTTATGGATGCTTCACGCAAAATTATTGCTGAAACGGGTAAACCGATTCTCGTCCTTAAAGCAGGCAGAACTCCCGAAGGGGCTTCGGCTGCGGCATCTCATACGGGCGCTCTTGCAGGAAGCGACGAGGTCTGCGACGCCGCATTCCGCCAGGCAGGCATCATACGCTGCGATGACATCGAACAGATGTTCAACTACGCCATTGCATTTGCCTATCAGCCTCTGCCTAAAGGAAACCGCATTGCTATAATTACTAATGCCGGGGGACCCGGAGTCTTGACAACAGACATGGCTATAAGAATGGGACTTAAGCTGGCGGAGTTTTCTGAAGAAACAACCCGCACACTTAAATCAAACCTTCCCCCTGCAGCAAATATTAAAAATCCCGTAGACGTAATCGGCGACGCCAGGGCAGAACGCTATAACATTGCCTTAAATGCAGCATTGAAAGATGAGAATGTGGACGGCGCAATGGTTATCCTTACACCGCAGTCAATGACCGATATAAAAACAATAGCCCGTGAAATTTCTGAAATTGCCTGCCAGTCGGGTAAACCCGTTCTTACTTCATTCATGGGGGCTTCAGACGTTGCAGTGGGAATTGATATCCTTCAGAAGAAAAATATTCCTCACTACCAGCTTCCTGAAAACATGTGCCGCTCCTATGCATGCACTTACGGCTTTAAGAAGCAGCTTGAAAAAAAACACACTGCGGCACCCGTCTTTACCGACGTCGATGCTGAAAAAGCCCGATGCCTATTGAAGGAGGCCGTTGAATCGGGAAGGCACTATCTGAATGAAGAGGAAACACTGAACATACTGGAAACCTACAGAATGCCCGTTCTGCCGGGGGCCGTTGCCTCAACCTGCTCCGAGGCAATTATTGTTGCAGAGGATATAGGATACCCCGTGGTAATGAAAATTGTATCCGACTACATAGTGCATAAGTCCGATATGGGAGGCGTGGTGCTTAAAATTTCAAACCGCGAGGAGGCCGAAGAGGCATATAAGAAAATTATCCGCAGCGCCGAGGCCTCGATTCCAAAAGGCGTAATTAAGGGCGTGCTGGTGGAGAAGATGGTTAAGGACGGGGAGGAGGTTATACTGGGACTTAAACGCGACCCTCTGTTCGGACCCGTAATCATGTTCGGACTCGGCGGAATCTATGTGGAGGTGTTTAAGGATGTGAGCTTCAGAATAGCACCCGTGTGGAAGGATTCTGTTTCGGAAATGATAAGGGAAATTAAATCTTATCCCGTGCTTGCAGGTGTGCGTGGAAAACCGCCGAGGGATATTGAAAGCATCGAAGTGTGCATTGAACGCCTCTCGCAGCTGGCCGTCGACTGCCCGCAGATAAAGGAACTGGATATTAATCCCCTCATTGTGGAGGAAAAAGGCAAAGGCTGCTTTATCGCAGATGCCAGACTGATTGTATAACCATTATATTCGGAGTTTATTATGGAATTAAGAAATCTTTCCGGATATGAAATCAACCTGCTCCATGGCCAGGGCTGCTCGGCTGAAGACTGGGGATGCGTAAAGGTGCCGGCAGATTTTGAAACCGAAAGGGTGCGCAATGTGCACTTTTCAGGAGAAAATTTCCTTGGGGCTTTAAGAAAAACAGTTGTCCTTTCAGGAGGCGTTGAAATGCCTTCGGGACTCTACAACTCGCACATCCACAACTGCTCATTCGGCAGCGACGTCTTTGTAAGCGGCGCGAGGCTCCTGGCAAATTATAAAGTTGAAGATGATGTAATTATCGAAAATGTCTTAACTCTCGCCTGTCAGGGCATGACCTCATTCGGAAACGGAACGGAACTGGAAATACTCAATGAAGCAGGCGGACGCACGCTTAAAATTTTTGACCGCCTCTCCTCGCAGATTGCTTACTTTATGACGCTCTACAGGCATAAACCTTCGCTTATAAAAGAGCTGGAAAAAATAATTGACAATTATGTTAATGGCAGAACTTCTGAAACAGGAACAATTAAAAAAGGTAGCCGCATAATTAACTGCGGCGAACTTAAAAATATTTTTGTTGGAGAGTACGCGGAAATCCGCGGGGCACTTAAGCTTTATAACGGAAGTATCCTCAGCACACAGGACAATCCCGTAATTATAGGAGCCGGAGTTGAGGCCGCAGATTTTATCATCCAGTCAGGCTCCACTATCGGCAGCAGCGCTGTACTCGATAAGTGCTTCGTTGGCCAGGGAGTGAAAATCGGCAAGCAGTATTCTGCTGAAAATTCGGCTTTCTTTGCAAACTCAGAAGCCTTCCACGGCGAGGGATGCTCTGTTTTTGCAGGACCATATACGGTAACTCATCATAAATCTTCACTCCTCATTGCGGGCTTCTTCTCATTCTTCAACGCCGGAAGCGGCACAAATCAGAGTAACCATATGTACCGCCTGGGACCCGTGCACCAGGGAATACTTGAAAGGGGCTCCAAGACGGGCTCCTTCAGCTACCTAAAATGGCCATGCCGCGTCGGGGCTTTTACTGCCGTAATCGGAAAACACTACACCAACTTCGATACCTCTGATTTTCCATTTTCGTATATATCGGAAGAGGAAGGCAAAAGCATCCTTACCCCGGCTATGAACCTCTTTACTGCAGGAACAAAACGCGACAGCATGAAGTGGCCCAATCGCGACAGGAGAAAAGGACCGGATAAACTGGACCTTATAAACTATGACCTTTTCAGCCCCTATACCGCGGGCCGGATGCTTGAGGCAATTGGAATACTGCAGGACCTCTACCAGAAGACTTCCAAAGACACAAAAACAGTTTCATATAAGGGCATTGAAATTAACCGCCTTATGCTGAGAACTTCAGCCAGGTATTATGAAATGGGAATAAAAATATTTATGGGTAAATGCCTGGTTAATCAGATTGAATCACAGGGCTCGAAAGTGCTCGACAGCCTTAAGTCTCCTTATGCGGAAAGCGGAGTAATGGAAGTGTGGACAGATATAGCGGGACTCCTTGCGCCACTATCGGCCGTTAATGATTTTGTGGACTCTGTAACATTGGGAGAAATTAACAGCATCAGCCTCATTGAAGAAAAACTGAAATCAATATGGCTGAACTATCCGGAAAATGAATGGCGCTGGTGCCGGAAACTGATCAGGAACAGATGCTCTTCAGCCCGTGAAGAAATAACTCCTGAATACCTGTCGGGTATTATAAACGACTGGAAGAATGAATCCGTTAAACTGAATAATATAATATTGAAAGACGCCATGAGGGAATTTGATATGGATTCCAAAACAGGCTACGGAATTGACGGGAATAAGGAAGATGACTTTGAGGCGGTACGCGGAAATTATGATTCGGATAAATTCATAATGCAGCTTAAGGAGGAAAACTCGGCCATTGAGGAAAGAGCACTTAGAGCGCTCTCGGTATTGGAAAGCCATGGCGAAAGCATTGAAGCTTAAAAAAGAAGGCTGTAAGGAAAGAAGAATTGATCTCTTCCTTACAGCCTTCTGAAATGCATTCTGTTATTTCATTATTTGTACTGCTTGACCTTGAACTGTGCAAAGTTTACTTTGTGCACCCATTCCTTAAATGGAGTCAGCTCCACGTCGTAGTTCGACTTCAGGGCCTCAATATCAACGTCGTAGCCAACCCTGTTGAACCAGTCGATCATCTGTACCGTTTCCTTGCCAGCAATGTTTTCAAATTCCTTCAGGCTGAGCTTTACGTAGCTTACAGGCTCACCCAGCTCGCTGCTTAGGATTGAAGCCACTTCGGGAAACGTTTTGGAATCACCGGCAAGCTCTATCTCTTTACCCTTAAATACATCGGGATTTAAGAACGCCTGCGCAACAAAGGCGCCAACGTCATCAACGGTAATCATCTGCAGCTGAACGTTTTCATCCATTGCGCTTACAAGCTTGCCTGCAAAGATTTCATTTCTCATGCCTATAAAATTCTCCATGAAAAATACGGGGCGGAATATTGTATAGGCAAGTTTCTTTTCCTTTATAAAGTCTTCTATTTCTTTTTTGCTTTCAAAATGCGCAAGCCCGGTTTTTCGCGTGCAGCTTGCAACAGAGCTGTAAACGAAATGCTGCACGTTGCTGTCCCTAACCGCATTTACAAGAGCTTTACCCTGTTCCACCTCTCCCTGGTAGCCGTGCTCCCAGAAGTTCTGTACGGCAAAGACTCCGTATGCATCTTTTATATGCTGCCTGAATGATCCGGGATTGTAAAGATCGCCGGTAACTACTTCTATTCCTTTTTCTTTCAGCTTGCGTGCCGGCTCGCCGTCGGGAGTGCGTGTCAGAGCCTTTATCTGAAAGCCCTCTTTCAGCAGGTGGTTTACAACTGCACCGCCCTGTTTGCCCGTGGCGCCTGTAACAAAAATAACCTTATTTCTTCCAGCCATTTCATATCCTCCTTTTTTACAATTATTCTCGTTCTTAACAATTCTGCCCGTTTTCAAGCTAAACGAATTACTTTATAAAATCAATGTATTTGGAAAGTTGGACCTGAGAGCCATAGAAGCCTGGTATTTTCCATTAATTAATTGTTTTTATATATTTACCCAGTCAAACTTAACAATAGGAGAGGGGTATGGATCACAGCTTAACTACAACTGCATTTTCAATCGACGGCTACAAAGTGGCAAAAAATCTTGGTATTGTAAGAGGAATAGTAGTGAGGTCCCGCTCAATTTTCGGAACCGTAGGAGCGAGCCTTCAGACTTTAGTTGGAGGCAACATCACGCTTTTTACAGAGCTTTGCGAGAAAACCCGCTACGATTCATTTGAACTTATGGTACAGCACGCCGAGGAGCTTGGCGCAAACGCCGTAATAGGCATCCGCTACGATGCAAACGAGGTAATGTCGGGCGTAACAGAAGTCCTTGCCTACGGCACCGCCGTAGTTCTCGAAAAGGACGGGCAATAAATAAAGGTTTTTTCGGTGGTGTCAAATGCCGCGGACAGCGGCATCATGTCGATAGCCCCCGGGCGCAGCCCGGGGGGAAATTATCGAATCAATCCAAAGGCGCCGCGGTCAGCCGCGCCATGTTCCTTCACATTACGTCAAAAACCTCACCAGTCCTCCCCAGCGGCTGTCAACCCTGAACATATGCTTTGAGAAGAAGGACGTAAGATAAAAATGCGTTGTTACTACCTGTATGCCTTCGGCCCTGAGACGGTTGCAGAAATCTTCCAAAAGAACGCTTCCAATGCCCCTGCCGCGGAATGGCGCCGCAACTACAATGCCCTCCAGGTGCGCAACGTTTGAATCAAGTATCTTGTAGCAGATTCCGCCGTTTACACTTTCCTGCTCCTCATTGTCTGTCAGAATAAGAAAGTGATCCTCCGACGTAATGTTTACCGGATAATCGTCAAGTATAAAAAGACGGTTCAGGTTTCCTACTTCAAAAGGCGACAGGGCCTGACGCACAACATGCGCTACATTCCTGCGGTCGGATACGAGCGTCTTTACAATTACACTCTTCCTTTCATCCTCCCCAATAGGAATAAGCTCCATCTGAAGCCTCTTAGAAACATCCGGAAATACGAGTTTGCTGAATACCTGACGGTCCTCATAGGAAGTAAGCGCATCCTGAAGCTCCGAAAGCTCAACAAGCCTTGTTGCATGCACCTCCGGCTGCTCGAACATTACCTGAATGAGACGGCTGAACCTTTCCTTTACCAGTTCATCTGCATTTGCAAAGTATGTTTTCTGATAAAACATATAACGCGTTATTGCAGCAAAGCGGTTAAGCTGATAAAGTGTATGTAATTTCCTTATAAACTGCTCGCGCGCTTCGCTGGTGGATTCGGGATTCTGACTGATCCATTCATTGTAGCGTTCAATTGCTCCTAAAAGCGCAAGGTTCTTATATGGCTCGTTCTTCCTTTTTTCCAGATACCTGTCTATGGATCCCCTTAAGTCGAACTCTGCGTAGCGGACGGGGGTATTCATAATGTCGTTTTTCAGGGCTTCAAGATACTTAAGTGCTCTTTTTTTGCTGAAAGCCTCCACGGCGGCATCAAACATCCATTCTATTTTAATGGCATCCTTATTCCAGGGATAGTTGCCTATAGTCTGCAGATAAAAATTCTTTATAAAAGGATAAATAATGGACAGCGTATTATCATAAGGCTGCCAGCCTGAAAGTGAAAGAATGCGCGAGTTCAGTTTCAGGTCTGCCTCCGGAACAACCACGTTCGTCGGAGTAATCGATCCCGGCGTAAGCGCATACCCGCTGTTCTGCCAGGCTTTAAGAAAAGCAATAAACGCCCTTACAAAAAGCGCTTTCCACCTGTACTCGTTCTTGAGAGAATGCTGCGTTGTCCTGACGCTCGAGTAATCCCTGATCTTATCCCACACGGTAAGGTCATTCACGTAGGCCAGCGATGCCGCGCCCATTGAGGACCGGAAGTTCCCGAACTTGGGCATTACAGATGAAGCTCCCGGGTATCCCGAAATTTTTATCATCCAGTAAATTGTCTCACGTACCGCCGTCCGTGTAATGTCGTCCTTAATCAGAAGCATCAGATCGTAATGCTTGTCGTATATCGTATTAATGCTGATGCGGTACAGAAAAGAATTATGCGGCGAGAGTATCCTTGAAATCCAGATTCCCTCAGGCGCAACCTGTTTCAGGTTAAAGCGGTCCTCTTCAAATATCAGAAGGAGCGATTCCTTAAGGAATGTTGAGCAGAAAATTACCTTTTCAATTCTTTTTATTTCATCGGGAGTAAAATCTTCCTGAAAAACCACTCTTTCTTTCCAGCTATCCTCTTCGGCTTCAAAAGCGGAAAGTTCAAACGTGGATTCAAACCAGGCTGACAGCTTATTGAACAGCTCCTGCGCGTATGAAGAAAGCTGCGGCTCTTTCTTGTGCAGTACCCAGCTTACCAGCTCCTCTCTTACCGCCCCGTAGGAGTTTCTGTTATGGCGCGCAAAATGCACCAGGAGTTCAAGTATTCTCTTGAACTGCGTTACCGTAACAGGCGATGAATCCCAGTCGAGCGTTGTACGGTACGATTCCAGCCTCTGCCTTAAGGCTTCAAGCCTTCCGCGCTCAAAATCGGCCTGCGAAATCTGCTCGATGCTTTTCTTGTTTATAAACGGAAGTCCCGAGTTAATAAAAGCCGGCAGATACTTGCTGTAGTCCAGCCACGGCTCGTCAAAAAGAAGGATCCTGTATGCATAGCTCCTGACGTCAAAATCAGGATGCAGTGCAAGTGCCTCAAGCCTGCGCCTGATGAGGTATGCCACCCTGTGGCTTTCAGTATGAAGCGATTTTTCGAGGCTGCTTACGGCCTCCAGAGCCGCGCTGCCGCGCCCGAAGATGCTTGTTACAACAGTATCATTGAGCTCCTTCAGTTTTGCTTCCGGAATCTTGTTGTCTATAACGGGAAGCCTTCCCGCGTTAAGCCTGTTTAATGAAGAGGAGAGAAAAACCTGCGGTGAAATCTTTTCATAAGGCGTATCCCATCCACCCTTGCACAGGCCAAAGTTGATAAGTGAAATATTGCCCACCCAGAGCATTGGCTGCCTGATAAAAGTGCCGAGATCCACCTGCTGGCCTGAAACAACGTATTCAAGGTCGCCTACCTGCACTCTCCCTGTTTTCGAATTAAATTTTATCGTGAGCCTTGTATTATTCAGCTTGTTATAAAGCCCGTCGTGCTGGCTTTTAATGTCGTACTCTGTTATACCCAGATCCCTTATAACCCAGCGGGGGATTATTACCTTCAGATTGTCAATTTTGAAATCAACGTTGGGGTATCTGTACATCCTTCCTATTTCACTGGAGAAGCTGCCTTCAATGGCCTTGCGCCGCATGCTGCCCTTGGATGTCAGCTCGCCTCTTTGTTCGTCAAAGTCCCTGCTGAGAATGCTGAAATCAACTATGCGCTCATAAGGTGCCAGTTCCTTGTTGGCTGAGGCGATAATGGGACGGAAGTAATCCGTCTGCTTCTTTTTGGAAACGGCCTTCTGCAGAATAGTATCATTTGTGTCGGGCACAATTAAAAGTGTATTGTAGGCCAGCCCGTCGCCGACCAGAAAAGTCCTCTTAAAGCCCGGTATATTGTCAAACAGCATTTCAATCGGGCGCGGTGCAATAGTCTGTCCCTTTATGTTCTTGTATATATCCTTTATTCGGTCAACAATATGGTAGTGCCCGTGCTTGTCCATCTTGAACAGGTCACCAGTTGGCATCCAGCCCTGATTTTGCTGCTTGATATCGTCATCAAGATAGTCTGCCACGTAGTGCCCTGAAATTTCCAGTTCACCTTTGGTGCTAAGGCGCATTTCGATGCCGGGCAGTGGGATGCCTACGGAATTCTTAACATACTCTCCCGGGGGCGTCATGCATATGCCGCCCGTAGCCTCCGTCATTCCGAAGCCCGAGCATAGCTCAACGCCGTGGCTGTGGAAGAACTGGAATACCTTCGGGTCCAGAAATCCCGCTGCCGACAGGCCCCAGCGCAGGTTTTTCCCCGTGAGCTCTCTGAAGAGTTTCCTGTCTGTGGCTTTTGCCGACTGGTGAAGAAACTTATCCCTTATCTGCACAAGCCTGAGCGGAATGCTTATAATGCCCGTAGGATTTACTTTCTGCATCAGGTTAAGGAGTGTTTCAACCGAAGGGTTGCCTGCAAAAACGTAAGTGCCTCCCCAGAATATCATTCCCATCATTTCAAGGTACCTGCCGAAAGTGTGATAAAGCGGCAGATAGCAGAGCAGGAGCTCTTTTTCTCCAACTTCAGGCAGAGCCGCTGCACGCGCAAAGCGCTTTGTAATCAGATTGTGCATTGTAAAGACTACGCCTTTTGCCACACCGGTGCTGCCGGATGTAAAAAGAACCGTTGCCTGGTCGTGAAGCGAAAGCCTTTTTCTTGCTGAAAGCACACTGTCAATTCTTGCAGGATCGAACTCTGAAATCAGCTTTTCCATTATATAAACATCGGGAATGGAGTCTATTCTGTCGTAGCCTATATAAATGATCTTAAATGACCGTCCCAGCTTTTCACGCACCCTTAACAGGAGGTTAAGCCTTGCTTCGGAATCCGTAACGGCAATGTTAATGCTGCTTCTATTGAAGATATCCGCAACCGTGTCGGAGCTGAAATGTATGTTTAACGGCGTATCAAAAATGTCATAAAGCAGGCATGCAAGGTCGCAGCTTGCGCTTTCAAGCGTGTTTTCGGAAAATATTGCCACTCTGGGGGTGTCTTCAGATGCCTCGTAGATAACAGAAGCAATCTGGCGCGCTCTTTTATGCACCCACCTGTAGCTGAATTCTGTAAGCTTGTTGTCTTCGGTTACGGTAAAAAGAATCCTTTCGGGGTGGGCTGCCACCCTCTGGTCGAAAAGAGTCTTCAGGCTGTAATTTGAAAGCTCAATGGCTTCAAAGGCCGTATCTGCCCAGCGGTAGCGCTCGGGCCTTTCATGAAGGCTCTTTAAGAATACCGAATGGCGCGTAACGTCGAGGTATTCATGCCAGAAATTCTCCTCAACAGAAGTTTTCTCAGGAGAGGAAAGAATTTCTTCTGCCAGGGACAGGACCCTGCAGGCAGAGCTTTTATCTGTTTCCTGGCGGTTTTTCCAGTTTTCAAGTTCAGTGCGTAATTCGTTCAGTGTTTCTTTATACATAACTTTCCGTTTATATTTTATCAGATCCTGAATATTCGGGCAGGGAGGGAAATATCCGTGCCTGAAATTATGATAAGTTCAAATTCCGCCGCAGGCACGCTTTTATAAAAAACATTATGATTATATGTCTGCTCCTCTTATCTTTGCATTTGCGAAAATATGCGATAATCAAAAATAAATAATTCATGCATTAAATTAAGGGAAAATCTTTCTTCCCCCTCTCACTATGAGAGTTTTCCCTTCGATTTATTTTTCCTTTAACTATTTTCCTATTTTATGGACGCGACAAAAAAACGTTTTGCCTTTATTGATCTTTACAGGGGCTGGGCTCTTTTATTCATGATTGAGACCCACGTCTTTAACGCCATGCTGATGCCGGAGCTGAGGGCTTCGGAATGGTTCAAGCATCTGACATTTATAAACGGGCTGGTTGCGCCCTCGTTTTTATTTATTTCAGGCTTTGCCTTTACTATTGCAAGCCAGAGAAAGCTGGAAGCCTTCAGGCAGTACAAGTTCGACTTCTGGCGGCAGTTAGGGCGAATAGTCTTAATATGGCTGGTAGGCTACTCCCTCAGGCTTCCGTACCTGTCGCTTCAGAAGATGCTGCATAAGGCTACTCCAAATGAACTGCTTCCTTTCTTAAGCGTTGACGTGCTGCACTGCATAGCTTTTGGACTCCTTCTGATGTTTGTACTGAGGCTGTTTATAAAAAGTGACCTTGTATTTAATTCGGTGCTCATCGTAATAACGCTCGTTTCATTTATATTTGCGCCTTGGGTTTACCAGATAGATTTTACGCATTACATGCCGCTGCCTTTGGCCAATTATTTTAACGAGCAGCACGGATCGCTTTTCCCATTGTTCCCCTGGCTCGGCTTTATGCTTTCGGGCTCGGTTATAAGCTACTATTACATGCTCTTTAAGAACCGTAATGAAGAAAGCCGGTTCCTGAAACTTTCCATGAGGTGGGGGATAGCCTGCATACTGATTGGAGCATTTGTACTCTGGTTCCCCCTCGATATGCTCGATTACATAAGCAAAGTTACACCCAACCAGTTTTTCTTTCTCCTGAGGCTTGGAATAGTTGTAGTCCTGCTCATCTCATTAAGGTACTATGAATTGTCAAGGAACACTGAGGCTTCATTTGTGCTCGACGTTGGACGCGAGTCGCTCCTGGTTTACTGGCTGCACCTGCAGGTGATCTACAGGAAGCTGTGGAATGATACGACGCTTTATTCAATAATAGGGGAGAGGTTTAATTTCATTCAGTGCATTCTGGCCTCAATTGCGCTTGCGGGACTTATGGTGCTTTCAGCCATAATATGGGGAAGAATTAAAAAGCGCTACAAATTATTCTCCCAAATTGCCGCCGTCGGCACCATTACGGTTATTGTAATTGTGTTCCTCTTAAAATAAAGAATATGCCTTTAGCTTGTAAGTTCAAGGAGTCTGAATGCTCCCTGTTTAAATTCCGGGATGCATTTTGTATATTTCCTTCAAAATAATTGAATTATTCAGCTTCTTTTATACAGGACTCTCAGGTAATGGCTCTACCAATAAATATAGATAAATTAATTTCCGGAGAAACTGTTGAGTGGGAAAGGATTGAATTTAAGGAAGGGTGGAATCCGCAGAGTGTTTTACATTCAATTTGTGCCTTTGCAAATGACTTTAATAATTGGGGTGGAGGTTATATAATTTTAGGCATTGCCTCTGAAAAAGGAATGCCAATACTACCTCCGGTGGGTCTGGAAGCTAATTTAATAGATTCTATTCAATTAGAACTAAATCAGTTATGCAGAAGGATCTTACCGAACTACTTTCCTTTAGTGGAACCAGTAGATTTCCGGGGTAAAAAAATTCTTATTTTATGGTGCCCCGGCGGCAGTACGCGTCCCTACAAAGCGCCCGATAAACTTGGCAAAGAAAGTCAATATTATTACTATATCCGCAGATTCTCTGCTACAGTAAAGGCAACAAGGGATAATGAATACGAACTTATTTCAATGACAAATCAGGTCCCCTATGATGACCGTACAAACATGCGGGCTTCTGTTGCCGATTTTGATCTTTCTGGAATTAAAGAATTCCTGGATGAGATTAAGAGCACAATGAAAGTGTCAGAACTTTCTGTTAATGAGCTTGCCAGAAGAATGAATATTGTCGAAGGTCCAGATGAATATCTCCTTCCCAAAAATGCAGGATTATTATTTTTTGGTAAAAATCCCCAGTATTTTTTCCCAAGTGCAAAGATTGAAATCGTTCGTTTTTCAGATGATGCCGGAAGTGAGTTTACGGAAAAAATATTCGGCGGGCCATTACATCAGCAGCTGCGATCGGCCTTAAATTATATCAGGGATGCTATAATTGAAGAAAAAATAATTAAACGGCCGGGGCAGGCCGAAGCTGACCGCTATTTTAATTATCCATATCAGGCAATTGAAGAAACACTTGCCAATGCCGTTTATCACCGCAGCTATAGTGATGATTCACCTATTGAGGTCAAAATTTTTCCTTCACACATTGATATAATTAGTTTTCCAGGACCACTGCCGCCGCTAAATAGGGTAAACCTGCAGATGGGTAAGTTTATCATTAGAAAGTATCGGAATAGAAGGATTGGTGAATTTTTAAAAGAAATTCACTTAACAGAAGGAAGGGGTACCGGAATTCCCACTATATTAAAAGAGTTAGAGAAAAATGGATCACCTAAACCAATATTTGAGACTGATGATGCCAGGTCCTACTTCTTGGCTACAATTAAGATCCACCCTTCATTTAGAATGTTAAACTTTTCAAAAGCCGATTCTATGAATTTACCTAAATATTCAGGTCGGATATTAGAATTCTGTTTATCTCCCAAAACCAGATTTGAAATATTTGAATATATTGGACTTTCAAATCAATTTATTAACTACAAGGCATATATTGTTCCTTTGTTAGAAAAAGGATTGCTTAGTTTTACAATTCCAGATAAAGTCAGAAGCCGCAATCAAAAATATTTTACAACAGAGACTGCCAAAGATATGTTTAATTCATAGCGGACTAATAAAATCCGGTCAATTATTACTTAATTATTAACTAAGTCAACTGTTCTGGATTATTCGAATTTTGAATAATTATAAAGGAAATTATGTAAAATTAACTAAGTATTAACTAAGTGGCCGGCGCACGTTATTTCGCCGCCAGATCATAATTTAATTCCAAATGTTCCCGCCCCTCCGGCGAATTATTAATTTCAAACAGCACATCCTTAATCAGACACAAACCCTCATTGCCTTCCTTGCAGTAGTAAACAACCATCTCCGAATAAAGCTTGTCTGTTCCGTTAAGGCCGGATAACTCAATTTCCGTCTTCGGAGATGTAATATTCTTTTCTACATTAACTTTACCGTCGCGCGAGAATATCCTTATCTTGCTTGGGGCCTCAGAATTTAATCCATAATTATTCTGAAAAGAAAGCTTAAGACTGATTGTTTTTAATTTTGAAAGATTAACTCCGTTTACAACTTCCTTATCCCCGTTAAATTCTTTCTCATTGAAAGTAAAAGCCTTTCTTGATTTTTCTATCCCCTTGAGCTGAAGCGTTGAGACTTTTCCCGAACTTATGTCTATTATCCTGACAAGATCGTTATTTGTATCGGCAGTATAAAGCTTTCCCTTTGCGTACGAGATACCTCCCGGTTCATTAAAAGAGGCTTTTGAAGCTTCACCGTCATCCATTCCTTCTGTGCCGTTTCCTGCAAATGTCCTGCTGGTATTTTCCACGGGATCTACTATTTTGATTTTATTGTTGTATGTGTCGGCAACGTAAAGCTTTCCGTTGTGGTATGTAATACCCAATGGGTGCTGGAGTCTGGCGCGCCTCGAGTCGCCGTCTATGTCACCAAACTCAAAGAGCCCCTTGCCGATAATAGTTGAGACCTTCCCGCTTACAGTGTTAAAACCGGCGCTTCTTACTGCGCTTACCTCGCTGTCGGCAAAGTAAAGTCTTTTGCCGTCAGTTGTAATGCCGCTCGGCTGTGAAAGAAGAGAGGATCTGAGATCACCGTCAACAATGTTCTCGCTTCCCGTACCCGCATGAATGCGTATTGAGTTATCGGCCAAATTTAATGCCCAGATCTGATGCTGTCCTGCCATTGCTATATAAAGTATGTTATCGTTAAGCGTAAGATCCCACGGCGAATTTAGCCCCACCCGTCTGGCGTCTCCACTGGGATTTCTTTCGTAAACCTGTTTGCCTGTGCCGGCAATTGTTGAAACTGTTCTTGTCTTAAGGTCAGCCTTGCGTATAAGGTGATTTTCCGTATCGGCAATATAAAGCGCATCACCTTGAAGTGCGAGACCCTGCGGATGGAAAAAAGAGGACTCTTCAAACGATCCGTCTTTCTGCCCAGGCTTTCCTGATCCGATAATCTCCTTAACGTTCCCGTCAAGATCTGATATAACTATTCTGTCGTGGTTTGAATCTGTAATAAAGAGTCTTCCCGACTTTTCATCTGCCAGCACCTTACCCGGGAAGCTTAAGAGTGATTCGGGTTTTTTATTCTTCTCGAGACTCAGCTTTATGGGAGCTCTGTTTATAGAAGAACTATTAAGTTTAATGATGTCGCTGATGGCTCCGTCCAGGCTTTCAAAGACGCCTTCACCCGAGTGGTGCCCCACAATGTCGCCCCTGGGATCTATCAGTACAACGGTCGGCCATGCATTTGCGCCATAGCTCGTCCATATTTTGAAATCCTTGTCGTTTACAACAGGGTGTTCAATATCGTAGCGCAGTATTGCCTGGCGTATATTGCCGGTTTCCTGTTCGGTGAGGAATTTTGCCGAATGGACTCCGATTACAACTAGCTCTTCGGGATATTTTGCTTCGAGCTTTTTCAGGTCGGGTATAATGTGCATGCAGTTGATGCAGCAGAAGGTCCAGAAATCCAGCAGCACAACCTTTCCCCGGAGTTCAGAGAGTTTAATAGGTTTATCCACATTAAGCCAGTCGAGTCCGCCGGGAAATTCAGGAGCGTCCCCATGGGTATACCTGTTAGCCATAGCGTCATTTCCTTTGTAGTTTTTGTCTGTGCAGCTGTTAAAACTGAATATGAGCAGAACTATTAACGCCGTTAAATATTTCATTTTATGCCTTTGCTGATTCTGCCGTTATTTCTAATTCAACAAGCGCCAAAGGAATTTAGTTTCGAAGGGACGAGGCCTGCTTCCTGAGGTAAAGGTTGACCTCAAATGCCGCTGTCATTTGTCCGCCCATATGAGAAGTGATAATACATCATGAGTCCAATAATTTCTTCAGCACCGCGGCAGCGGTGCCCTGTTGATAGCCTAGGGTGACAAATCCTCCGCAGGAGGATGCCGGAACCCTAGGTATAAATAACAAAAAAAACATTCGGCGCCGCGGCAGCCGCGCCATGTTCCAATTTTGTGACGGGTAATATTAATGAAATTAAAATCATTATTTATGGCGTATCGGGATTTCTAAAATGTATTCATGCATGAATAACATGGCGCGGCTGCCGCGGCGCCTGGGATATTGGGGGATCTCGTTTCCCGGGGTTCGGTCATTCTCCGCGGAGAATTCCTTCACACTGGGCTATCAACACTAAGCCGCTGACCGCGGCTTAAAACCAAAGACTATTTTCATATCAAGACAGGCTTGGGTGCGCAGTCATATATCCCCGCAGGGAAGATTCTTACATGCCGAATCAAATTCCTGCAAAAGCTGCTCAAAAAGGTTTTTTACGGCTGGTATATTGTTAATGAGCCCCACACCCTGGCCGGCTTCCATCATGCCCTGATCACTGTCGCCTTCAAAGATACCGAGGCGCTCGCGTTTTTTACCCAGAAGCTCCCTGAGCTCTTCGGCACCGGCCCCCATGGCTTCTGCCGACTGCACCTGGTCTGTGTACCGGTTTTTAAGCGTTCTTACAAGTCCGATCTTCTTTAATATCAGTACGGTGTCGTTATCCCTGGCCTCACAGATCCGTTTTTTGTATTCGATGTGCGCCGATGATTCTTCCGTTACTGCAAAGCGCGTTCCTATCTGAACTCCCTCGGCACCAAGAGAGAAGGCTGCCAGCATAGTCCTGCCGTCGGCAATTCCTCCTGCAGCCATGACAGGTATATGAAGGGCATCACAAAGCTGGGGAATAAGAGACAATGTTGTAAGCTCATCCAGGCCGTTATGCCCCCCGGCTTCAACTCCTTCACCCACAACGGCGTCGCAGCCTACGCTTTCGGCCTTAAGGGCAAACTTAAGTGAAGGCACAACGTGCGTAACACTTATGCCGTTTTTCTTCAATTCATCAATAAATTTACCCGGATGTCCCGCCGAGGAAAATACTATCTTTACTTCCTCTTCAATAACTGTTCTTACCAGTTCGGAAGCATCCTCGCGAAGAAGCGGTATATTGACGCCAAAGGGTTTGCTGGTTGCGGCCCTGCATTTTTGTATGTGCTCTTTTAAGAGTTCCGGCTTCATGGAGCCTGCACCAATAAGCCCCAAGCCGCCGCAGCTGGATACTGCTGAAGCAAGCCTCCAGCCCGAGACCCAGACCATTCCGGCCTGTATGATGGGGTGCTCGATGTTAAAAAGTTCTGTAATACGGTTTTTAATTTTCATGGCTTTAAAATAACAAATCCTGAACAAATACAAATAAACTAAATTTGTTCAGGATAGCGTCATGTCAAAAAAATCAATACTTCAGAGCGCGCGGGCCAGCTGCGATTCCCTGGCTTCGGGCTTTGCTTTTATCGCTGCAATTTCCTTCTGCAGAAGGCTGATCTTTTCTTCTCCTTTTGATATTACATCCTGCAGACCTGAAATCTGCGCCCTGCATCTTTTATCTACCATGGCAAGGCTTTTGATCTCACTTTTGCAGATGCTAAGATGCCTGCTATAGCCGTCGAGTTTTAACTTCAGGTTTTCCTGGAACTTCGGATCTGTCAAATCTTCCTTTGCCGCAGAGCTGAACTGCTGAGTAAGAACAGAAAGAGTGTCGTTAATTTTATCGATCTGTGCTATAGTTTCTGAAATACTTATTTCAGCCCTGGACTTCTCCTTATGCGGAGGCACCTTCTTTCTGCTGCAGCCCGGGGCAATAAGAAAGAAGGCCAAAATAAAAATGGCATACTTCATAAATCCCTCCTCGTTGCACGGACTTATAAGTCCGTGTTAACTTTCACCGAAAACACAGCCTGGTTCAATTGGTACATTAGGGAACTGACAAACATTCAAAACGGAGGATTAACTGAGTAACACATTAAGGTATATTTATTTGGTGCTATTTGCAAGTATCGCAATCACAAATGTGCTTAAAAGCAGAAGGTAAAAATGGGGAATTAAATTTAAGGGCAGATTCAGGGAAAATTGTGCCCGGCTCAACTGGAAAAATGAGCCGGACGGGAATTTCATCTTTTAAATGTTTTACTCAGTCAACAATGTAAAGGAAATTGGGAAGCTTTACCTTTATACCCGTGTAGGCACCCTTAAGGTCGCTCCACTGGTCGCCCACACAGCCTTCAATTCTATAGCCCATATTTGTAAGCACGATGCGTTCAATGCTTTTATAATTTTCAGCCGGGGCTTTCAGCATGCTGTCCGAACGCACTATAAGCGTATCGAACTTCGTATAGCCCGCCTCTTTCAGATTTCTGTATGTGGCTTCGTACTGCGCACGGGTTCTTCCTGTAACAAACAGAATGTGGAACTTCCTTTCGACTAGGTAGTTATATAAATTTTTTACCCCTTCAATTGCCGGAGCCTTTCCTTCCAGTATCCACCTGTTCCAAAGGTCGCCTACAAATCCAAAACCCACGCTTTTTATATGCGGATAATTTGAAAGTACAGTCTCGTCAATATCAAATACCACGGCGGAACTGTCCTTTACTTTCACATCGTCAAAATCCTTGATGGCGCCTTCTACAACTTCCTGAACATCTTTATCATATTGACCCGACTCGTAGTAAAGCCCCACTTCATTTTTTGCAGTCTCCAGGTTCATTAGCTTTGGACTGGAGGAGCACCCCGCAATAAGTGCGGCAATGATTATAAAAGGAAAATAACGGATTGTACGGACATTAAAGTAATTCATAAAAAAAATCCCGAATCAGAAAACATTATTTTTAAAGGAACTAAAGTTATGAAACTTTTCAGAGAATAAAAAACGGGCGGTTCCACTCCGGTGGAGACTCCGCCCGCATGAAATCAGTTTATATTAAAGGATGTATTTACTGAGATCCCTGTTCTGTACTATCCTTTCAAGTTTATCCTTCACCATTTTGCCGCTGATCATTACTTTTGAAGATGGGATCTGGTCGGGAACATTGAAGAGAATATCATCCAGAAGTGTCGTAAGAATTGTGTGAAGCCTTCTTGCGCCTATGTTTTCCACCTGCTCGTTAACAATGGTTGCAATGCTGGCTACTTCCTTTATGCCGTCTTCAAGGAATTCAATTTCAACTCCTTCGGTCTGTAGAAGTGCTGCGTACTGCTTAAGAAGGGCATTCTGCGGAATCGTAAGAATTTTAATGAAGTCATCCTCCGTAAGGCTCTTCAGTTCCACGCGGATAGGGAAGCGTCCCTGAAGCTCTGGTATCAGGTCAGAAGGCTTGGATACGTGGAAAGCTCCCGATGCGATAAATAATATGTGATCTGTTTTAACCACGCCGTACTTTGTATTTATGCTCGATCCTTCCACAATAGGAAGCAGATCCCTCTGCACGCCTTCGCGCGAGACGTCGGGTCCCTGGCCTTTGCCGCCGCCCGCAATTTTATCTATCTCATCAATAAACACGATCCCCGAATCCTGAACGCGCGTAATGGCTTCTTTCTGAACAGCCTCCATGTCGATCAGCTTCTGGGCTTCTTCCTGTGCAATTACGGCGCGGGCATCTTTAATGGGAGTTTTTCTTTTCTTCTTTTTCTTGGGCATAATGTTGCTCATTATTTCCTGTATGTTTATACCCATGTCGTCAAATCCGAACGGCCCCAGTACCTGCATTCCCATGCCGGCCTGTGCCGATGATGTGTCGAACTCCACCATCTTGTCGTCGAGCTCCCCGTTGCGGAGCTTCTGCCTCATCCATTCGCGCGTCTTCTGGTTCTGGAACGCCTCGTCGGGTTCATCGCTGTTCTCCTGCGGAGTTGTACTCGGCTTTTTTACTGGCGGAATAAGCAGATCAAGAATTTTTTCTTCTGCAATTCTTTCAGCTTTTTCCTGAACTTCCTCCGTCTTTTCAGATTTAACCATTGTTACGGCAAGTTCAGTAAGATCGCGTATCATGGACTCCACGTCGCGCCCTACATAGCCTACCTCAGTGTACTTTGAAGCTTCAACCTTAATAAACGGAGCGCCGGAAAGTTTTGCCAGCCGGCGTGCTATTTCTGTTTTGCCCACGCCCGTGGGGCCTATTAAAATTATATTATTGGGAAGAATCTCTTCCTTTAATTTTTCCTCCACCTGCTGCCTGCGCCAGCGGTTTCTGAGTGCAATTGCAACTGCACGCTTGGCGTCATCCTGCCCGATTATAAACTTGTCCAGTTCCTTTACAATCTGGGTCGGCGTCAGATTTCTCATTAAATCATTTTTCATTTTATAAAAATCCGTTTTAATTCTTGTGTGGTATTTCTATTGTCAGTTTCCGGAAAATATTTTTCAGATTGTCTCAACGCTTATCTTGTCATTAGTATAAATACAAATATCCGCAGCTGTTTTCAATGCTTCTGTTACGAGCTCTTTGGCAGAGAGGCTGCTGTATTTCTTGAGCATCTTGGCTGCGGCCAGAGCGTACATTCCGCCTGAACCTATGGCAACAATGTTGTCCTCCGGCTCAATGACGTCACCTGTGCCGGAAACTATATATGCCTGATCCTGCGACAGTACGGCCAGCATTGCTTCCAGGCGCCTTAAGTATTTGTCAGTCCTCCAGTCCTTTGCAAGCTCAACTGCTGCGCGCCCCACGTTGCCCCTGTACTGCTCCAGCTTTTCTTCAAAGCGTTCGAGCAAAGTAAAAGCGTCTGCCGCACTTCCGGCAAATCCGCAGAGCACTTTGCCGTTATACAGCTTCCTTATTTTCATGGAATTGTGTTTTACAACTGTATTGCCAAGCGTAACCTGCCCGTCGCCCCCGATGGCAGCCACGCCGTTATGAACAACACCCAGTATTGTGGTTGATCGAATTTTTTGACCCACTTTTATCTCCTGTTGTTTTTGCGAGTAAAATTAAAGAAGGCTGAATGCCGGATCCCGGGAAGGCATAAAAATATGTCTGCCGGGGATCCGTCTTTTTCAGCTGCATTGTATCAATATAAGAAATTAAAGCTTTAAAAATATCCAAATGCTTCAGATGAAAACGGGGGAAAAAGTCAGCTCCCGCAATGAAAGCACATCTTATAATTTAAGGTAAATTCGACTTATATTCTAACCACGGGTTTACCCACTCCGTAAAGGGAGCAGTCATAGGCACGGCCGGAAGTTTTCCCCCGAAGCCCATGAAGCGGTAGGTGAACATGGGAATATTAATTACCTGTGTGGACTGCAGTGCCTTTTCGTCGATTTTGAGGCCGTACTGGCTGGCAAGTTTAACCGTGTAGTTTACTACGGAATTATAGGCCTTTTCCGACGAGAGATTCTTTTTGAGCGAATCCTTGAGTTCAGAAAAAGGCTTATCTATGTGTAAAGAGTCTTCTTTTTTTCCTATTACCTTAAAGATCGAGTATCCTTCTGGTACTTTTAACGGACCGAAAACATCCCCTATTGCCATGTTGGCGGCAATGTGGCCTATTTCCCCATATTCATTAATTGAGAAGAAACCGGTCTCGCCATTTGTCTTTTTTGTCGACTCGCGCTTTGAATACATGCGGGCAAGCTCGTGCATATCAGCGTCCTTCTTAACCGCGTCAAGCACTTTTTCTGCAACTTCAAGGCTGTCGGTAAGCACTTCTACTATGTTTACCTGAGCCGTAAGGGGAGCCCCCTGCTGCATCTTGTGGAAATACTGCTCTGCCTCAAGGTCCGACACATTAGCAGAATCCCTGAAGGTGGATCTGAGCATCTGTGAAAGATAATTATCCTTCCACATATCAAGCGACCTTTTTACCTCCGGCATGTTCTGAAGCCCGCGCCTGTAAGCTTCGCGTGTAAGCATTTCATTTTCTATGTATTTCTTAACTACCTTGTTAAAAACGGCAAAGATCATTTTGGGATCCGCAGTCTGAGTGTTGAAGCCTTCCATTGCAAACTCTTCTATGAAATGCCTCAGGCTTACGGGATTTTTTTCAAACTGTATAAAATCCATTTTCAGCACATCAGGACTGAACTTCTCCTCAAGCTTAATAATATCGGGAGGCTGAAGAAATACAATGTCGCTGTCGGAGATCTTGTCGTTATACTTTTTCTCTTTTATGCTGCTTACAAGGTTATCCCCCAGCTGCTTAAAGATCCTGCTGTTGACGTTGACTTTCTGACTGGAGAAAAAGCTGCGGTAGAACTCCTGGTAAACCCTGGCTGTGGCTCTCTCATTAGTGATCTTTTTAACCAGCTGTTCAACTTTTTCCTGGTCTTTCGGATCCTGTTTAAGTTCAATTATATCCTTAAGACGGAATATGCACCAGCCGTTGGGTGTAAAGACAGGAGCGGTATACTGGCCCACCATCAAATTGTAAACTGCATCTTCCACGGCTTCTTCCATCAGTCCGTATGAAACGGTTAAGGTATCGAGCCCTTTGCTTCCGTTTGCCTTTAACATATCGTCAAAAGAGGTTCCTTTCTGAAGGAGTCCGTACATGCGGTTAATCTCTTTTTCAGAGCCGGATATAAGATAATCGGCCTTATAGGCAAACCGGGTTCTTAAGAATCCTTTTGCCTCTTCAGTTTCAGGTATTGTTGTTTTGTTTTTTATTTCAATCTGCCAGAGCGCATCCCTCATGTACATCTTCTCCAGGGAATTAAACGCCATCTTGACGGCTTTGGAAGTATCAAGCCCCATTTCGTGCGCCTTTAAGGCCCAGAGCTTCTCGCTTATAAGCGTGTAAAGGAAACCTTCCTTCAGGTTTTCCGGCGTAACTTTCTTTGGCGGGCGCGGCCACGGCGTCATTTCAAATCTTTCCAGGAACTCTTCTCTTGTAATTGTCTTGCTGCCTGCCTTAGCCAGCGTTTCATCGTTACCGGCCTGTGCGCTGAGCAGAACCGGAAAAAGCATGATAACAGCGGAAAGTAAAAAAGCTTTTTTCATTTTTCTATAAATAATAATTTTAATTTTTCCATTTAAACTTAAGCGGAAAGATTCTGGAAACTCTTCCTTTGTAATCGGTATATTCCTGGCCGAATCTTTCTGTGAGTTTTCTTTCTTCGTAAACAGAGCCGGCGTAAAAATAAGCGCTTATACAGATAAAAGAAACCAGATAAAAAAGATCCATCTGCGGCCTTAGGCCCAGGAACAGTATTGTAAACAGATAAACCGGATGACGGCTTATCTTATAAAGCCCTTTTTTAACTAAAGTTCCTTTTTCATCCAGATCTTCAGGACTGTAATTCCCATTATACCACCTTATAATCTGCTTGATGCCAAGAAATTCCATGACTTCGAAATGTGTAAAAGACCAGAGTAGAAAGGCAAGGCTTATAATCTGAAGAACAAAAATAATCATGTCAAAGGGAGCATTTAGGTCGTAAATAATCCTGTCGGGCTTTGGAGCAAATTCAAGCACGAGCATAAAAGAAAAAAAGGAGACCGCGTTGTAAAACAGCCTGTAGAAGGCAATATAGTCGCCGTATTTTTCTGCAATTCTTTTCTTAAGCTTCCGGGAGGCAAGAAGTGAATGCACGAGGCCGAAAAGGAAATAAAGGAGCACTATTGCAGCCACATCCCCGATCAGGCTCATAATTCCTTGCGAAGGCGCGCAACCGGTATCCTTAACTGCTCCCTGTACTTGGCTACTGTTCTGCGTGCAATGTGAATACCTTTGTCATTCAGCATTTCTGCAATCTTGTCGTCGCTGTAAGGGGCGCTTTTTGATTCGCCGTCGCACATCTCTTTTATCAGCTCTTTAATGTGCTTGTTTGATATTTCCTCGCCGTCGTCGGTCGAAAGCCCTTCGCTGAAGAAATATTTCAGCTCGTGAATGCCTACCGGGCTCTGTACATACTTGCCGTTAACAACCCTGCTGATGGTGGATATATCCATTGCTATCTCTTCGGCAATATCTTTATATATCATGGGCCTTAAGGCCTTGGGACCGTTTTCAAAAAATGCATACTGCTTTTCAACAATTGCCCGCATGATCTTCATCAGGGTTTCACGGCGCTGCTGTATAGAAGCAATGAACCATTTTGCCGACTCGAATTTTTCTCTCAGGAACTTATGCGTTTCCTTTTCACGGTTTGAGATGTTCCTTTTCCTTTTGTTGCTGTTCAGCATCTCAAGATACGTGGAACTGATGGTTACAGAAGGGACGTGGCGGTCGTTAAGCGAAATAATAAAATTATCTTCCACTTTTTCCACTATAAAATCCGGAGTTATCTGGTTTGCCTGGTCGGATTCAATGTTGCCCTCGCCCGGCTTGGGATTAAGCTTATGAATCAGGCTTATCGTCGATTTCAGCGTTTCGGTGGTAAGATTCATATTCTTCTGTATTGCATCGAAACGCTTGTTAATAAAATCATTAAAGTAATTCGTAAGAAGCTGCTCTGCCAGATAGGAAAAATAAGCATCGAAAGATGAATTCCTGATCTGCACCAGGAGGCATTCCTGCAGATTCCTTGATGCAATTCCTACGGGGTCAAATGTCTGAATCTTTTTTAAGAGGTTTTCGGCATTTTCAGGTGAAACCTCAACGTGCTGAAACATATTCAGTTCGTCTACTATGCTGTTCAGGTCGCGCTTTAAGTACCCGTCTTCATCCAGATTGCCTATTATCTCCTCACCCAGGGCGAACATGTCATCGCTTAAGTCGAGCAGGTAAAGCTGACGGGTAAGGTGTTCATTCAGGCTTTCTCTTAAAGGTGCAACGGGCTGAGTCCTGTCCTCGTCCCCGCTCCTGTTATAATAGTCGTCCTCGGCGTCAGAATCGCCGTCATTCATAAAGTCTTCCAGTTCAAATTCATCGTCGCTTGTATCAACGATTTCCTCTTCTTCTCCTTCGGAGGCCGTATCATCCGTCTTCTCATCCTGAGGCTTTTCCTCGTCCTGGCTCATTTCAAGTTCATAATCGTCAAGAAGGGTTTCTTCCAGAATCGGGTTGAGCTCAAGCTCGGTCTTAATTCTCTGTTCAAGTGAAAGCGTATTAAGCTGCAGCAGTTTCTGATACTGTATCTGCTGGGGCGAAAGCTTCTGTAGCTGTGATAGTCTTTGATTTAATGATAACATTTTACCTCCTGGCTATCGTTAATTTTTCAAACCAGGACGGCCCGTAAAGTCTTACGAGCGATTCTTTGCAGAAGTCCGCAATTGTAACATTCAGCTTTACGCCGTTTTCCACGGCATGGTGGCACTCCGGGATCCTTTCATATCTTAAAATGTCTCCTCCGAACTTGGTTACACGGATAGGGAACAGGTGGCAGGAGATAGGCTTGTTGACGCCTATTTTACCTTCTTTATAAGCCTTTTCAATTGCGCATTTGGCAATCTCATTTTCATAATAGACAAAAACACAGGCCCTGTTGTTAATGCTTCTGGTTAAAAGATCACCTTCTTTTTCCTCCCAGAAACCGTTAGCCTCTATTTCATCAGCGTGCTTTTTGGAGAGGTATTCCTTTACAACAGGCAGGACTTTCTCAATTGCTTCAATTTCATCTTTTTTAATCGGGGCGCCATACTCGCTTTCCATTGTACAGCAAGCCCCTTTACACTTGGTTAAATCGCACACAAAGTGCGAATCAGTTATATCCTTACGGACAGTTACGCCATCTATTTGTAAAACATTATCTAAATACATGCACTCTATTCTATATTAAGGTTAAACTTTGGAATAATTTTTGTTAAAAATAATAATAATAAAACTAATTGGAAAGAATATTAATTAGCTCTTTTTCATTTTACATGGCAGTAATTTTAGCCTTTTCACCGGTGCAAATGAGGATTCATAATAAAAACAAACCGCTACAAATATATAGCTGCTAACGCGGATAGAGATTTTAATCCAGTGTCGGTTTTCCCTATCCGCTTTAGCGGATACCTATTTGTAGGAAATTGGAATAAAAACCTCTTCCAAACCACGTCAGTGGTTTTATATAACTTGGCGGATGCCGGCAGCCCGGGATTTTATCAGGATTTTTTATCCTTAAACGTAGAAATGTAATTTGATGTGAACTCCGAAAGCACCAGCTTGCCCGATATCTCGGCCCTCGTCTCAAGAAGAGTCTCCCAGTGCCCGGTGCCTTCCCACAAAACGGATTTCAGCCTTGCCATCGCCTCAGGATTTGTCTTTGAAAGCCTTACCGCAAGCTCCAGCACGGCTTTATCCAGCTCTTCTTTTTCCTGGAAAACATCCGTATATAGACCGTTGTTTTCAGCCCATAGAGCGTCGCGCCAGTTTGTATCTATCGATAACGCACTGAAAGCGCTTTTGCCGATCTTCCTTTCAACTGCAGGACCTACAACAAAAGGACCTATGCCCAGCTCCAGCTCGCTCAGCTTTACGGACGCTGCAGAAAGTGCCAGCGCATAGTCAGATGCGGCAACTATTCCAACGCCCCCGCCAACGGCTTTGCCCTGAACGCGCGCTATGATAAACTTGGGACAGTTTTTCATGGCGTTGATCAGGCGCGCAAAACCCATGAAAAACTCTTTTCCTTCCTCATATGTGCTGATGTTCAGGAGCTCGGTAAAAGATGCCCCTCCGCAGAAAGCACCTTCGCCCTTGCTGGCAAGCACAATAACGCGTGTTTCTTCGTTTTCCGAAAGGCCCTTTATGTCGTCGGCCATGCTTTTAAGCAGCGCCGAAGGGAGGCTGTTCCCCTTGGAATGGGAAAAAGTGACTACGGCAATGTTGTTGTTTATTTTTACCGATACTTCACCGGGCTCTTCCATACTATTTACCCCTTTACATTTTAAAGCAGCTTATTCAATAATATACAGGTTTTGTTGCCTATTGGATTGTCTTAGCGCCAATTATCCCTATAATTTCCTTCATATCGGAAATCAGGTAGTCGGGGTTTTCTTTCTCCAGCTCTTCTTTCTCCCGGTAGCCGAATGTAACCCCGCAGGTAAGCGAGCCGGCATTTTTTCCGCACCTGATGTCGAGCTCTGAATCCCCAACCATCAGTGTCTCATTTGGCGGAATACCCGTATCCCTGCATATTTTCAGGAGGGCATCCGGAGCCGGTTTAATGGCCATTCCGTTCTGCCTGCCTGTAATAAATGAAAAATAATCTTTCAGCCCGAAATGTTCAAGTATCCTTTCAGCCTGGTCCTGCGCTTTTGTAGTAAGAAGGGAAGTAAGAATGCCGTTATTTTTCAGGTAATTCAGGGCTTCTAAAACGTTCGGATAAATTTTGGATTCATCAATAAAATCGAAGTATAGGGATTTGTATTTTTCAATAAAATCCTCCAGGTCGGGCACAGATATGTTAAAATCGGCAAATATATCCTTAAAATGGTACCCGATTTTTTTATTGAATTCCTCTTCCGAAAGTTCAGCTGCAATATTGAATTCCTGAAAAGTTCTGAGTGTGCACTTATATATTGTTGCACTTGAGCTCATGAGGGTTCCGTCCAGGTCAAATACAACGCTTCTGATTTTGGGGTTATTACTCATATAATTCCATAATGTAAGTTTAAAAACTGTATTAACAACAATTTACGCCCGGGAATTGTTCTGAAATTTCACAATAAATCCCACGCGGCGCTGTTATAATGTTTCATCCTTGCAAAAATATCAAATTATAACTAAGTTTAACGTTTGATTTTAGGCAAGAAGAAAAGATTTTATTTATTAAAATCTGAAATATATTCAAATAAATCCAATAGGAGTATTAAGATGCCCGTTGTAGATTATAAAAAATATTGTGCGATGCTGGATAACGCCAAAAAAAATAAATTTGCTTATCCTGCAATTAATGTTACCTCTGAAGCTACTGCAAACGCAGTGCTTGCTGCTTTGGCAGAAACAAAGAGCGATGGTATAATACAGGTTTCAACCGGCGGCGGCGAATTTGCTTCAGGCACAGCCGTTAAGGATGCCGCTTTAGGAGCAATTTCAATTGCACAGCACGTTCACCTGGTTGCAGAACGCTACGATATCAACGTTGCTCTGCATACAGATCACTGCCCGGCAAAGAAGCTCGACTCCTTTGTAAGGCCTTTAATTGCAGAATCACGCAAAAGAGTGGCCCAGGGGTTAAAACCCTTATTCAACTCACACATGTTCGACGGAAGTGAACTGCCTCTGAAGGAAAACATGGATATAGCAGTTGAACTCTTAAAAGAATGTGCGGAACTGGGAATTATACTTGAAGTTGAAGCAGGCGTAGTTGGCGGTGAGGAAGACGGCGTTAATAATGAAGGCGCTCCCGCAGAAAAACTCTATACAACTCCTGAAGATATGGTTGAGGTCTACAGACGCCTTTCATCAGTTAAAGGCGCCAGATTCATGTTTGCTGCTACTTTCGGCAACGTTCACGGCGTTTATAAACCGGGAAACGTAAAGCTCCGCCCCGTTATTCTGAAACAGGGACAGGATGCTACAACAGCTGCATTCGGCAAGGATGCCTCTTTCGACCTCGTTTTCCACGGCGGCAGCGGCTCTTCTTTAGAGGAAATCAGGGAAACTCTCCAGTACGGCGTAATTAAAATGAACGTGGATACCGATACACAGTATGCTTTTACACGCCCTATGGTAGACCACTTCTTTAAGAATTACGACGGTGTGCTTAAAGTTGAAGGAGAAGTCGGCAATAAGAAGGTTTACGATCCCCGCGCTTATCTGAAAAAAGCAGAAACCGGAATGAAGGAAAGAGTAATTCAGGCCGTTAAGGACCTCTGCGGAGAAGGCACTACTTTAGGCAGATAATTCTGTCATTGATTTATTTGGGGCACAGCTGTATTTTTTTACGGCTGTGCTTTTTATTAACTACAAGGCTTTGAGATTTGTAAATTATCATGGACTGGCTGCTAAATACTCCCATAACCCATCGCGGGCTGCACGACAATGTTACCGTACCCGAAAACTCTCTGGAAGCCTTCAGGCTTTCTCTGGAGGCCGGATACCCTATTGAGTTGGACGTCCGGCTTTTAAGGGATGGCTATATATGCGTGTTTCACGATATATACCTTTCCAGAATGACCGACGAAAAGGGTTCAATTCTGAAAAAAACTTCGCGCGAAATAAAAAATATCAGGCTGCTTGGAACCGATGAGCATATCCCCCTCCTTTCGGAAGTCCTGAACCTTGTTAACGGGAAGGTCCCGCTTCTCATAGAAATTAAAAACAGAAGGGGCGTGGGCCAGCTCGAAAACCGCCTGCTTAATTTACTCTCTGTCTACAAGGGTGAATATGCAATTGAATCGTTTAACCCGCTTGTGGTAAAATGGTTCAGGGATAATGCTCCCGGCATCATACGCGGACAGCTTTCAGGTGCCTTCGGCGCCGCAAGAGCAATGAGCAAAAGAGCCCTGCTAAGAGGATACCTGTTCTCGCGACTCTGCCGCCCCGATTTTATTGCATATGATATAAGATACCTGCCCGCAAAAAGGGTTAATAACTTCCGCCTGAACGGCATCCCCGTAATAGGCTATACTGCAAAGAACCGCGAGGAGTATAATAACGCAAGCTTTTACTGCGATAACATTATTTTTGAAGGCTTTACCCCTTAAAAACTTATCCAACACTGCAGCCGCAACAGAACGAAAGGCTGTTTAGATTCCCCGTTTTTTCTTATTTTAACTCAAACTTTTTACACTCTCTATTCCACACATTAGCAATCAGGAGATTCTGATGACTTTTAAGAAAAACACTGCTGAAAACTTTTCAAAACTTATGGCCGCGTATTTTCTGGCCCTCCTAATTCTTTTTATAAGTATTCAGGACGTTTATGCCCAGGCGGTAAAGACTTCTGTAAAACACCCCGCATGGACGCGCAATAAGATGATTTATGAAGTAAATATACGCCAGTATACAAAAAGCGGCACATTTAAGGAACTGGAAAAGGAACTCCCGAAACTTAAGGATATGGGAGTGGGCATCCTCTGGCTTATGCCCGTTAACCCTATCGGCGAAAAAAACCGCAAGGGAACCCTCGGAAGCTACTATGCCGTAAAAGACTATATGACCGTTAATCCTGAATACGGAACAATGAAGGACTTTAAGTCGCTGGTAGACAGGACACACAAACTTGGAATGAAAATTATTATCGACTGGGTGGCTAACCATACCTCCTGGGATAATGTGCTGACAAAAACCCATCCTGAATTCTACAGGAAGGATTCCACGGGAAATTTTATGGCTCCTGTTAAGGACTGGACGGATGTTATTCAGCTGGATTTCGACAACAAGGATCTCTGGAAATATATGATCGGCGCCCTTAAGTTCTGGGTGAAAGAAGGAAATGTCGACGGCTTCCGCTGCGACGTGGCGGGAATGGTCCCAACCCCGTTCTGGGATGAAGCCCGCAAAGAGCTCGATAAGCTAAAGCCGGTCTTTATGCTGGCTGAGGCCGAAAATGCTGAACTCCATAGAAATGCTTTTGACATGACATACGGCTGGGACCTGCACCACCTGATGAACGATATCGCCCAGGACAGAAATAACGCTTCTGCTATTAATACCTATCTTGCAAGGCAGGACAGCCTTTATCCCCACGACGCCTACAGAATGTATTTTACAACAAACCACGATGAAAACTCCTGGAACGGCACCGAGTTCGAACGCATGAAAGGGGGCGTTGAGGCCTTCAGCGTTCTTACGTTCACCTTCTGGCAGAGCATGCCCCTCATCTACAGCGGGCAGGAGGCTGGCTTAAATAAGCGCCTGCAGTTCTTTGAGAAAGACCCGATCGAATGGAAAGACTCCGAGTACAGAAAGTTCTATACGGCTTTAATTAAATTAAAGCTTGCCAATAAAGCTCTTGAAAACGGAGCAGCTGGCGGAGAGATGAAGCTCCTGTCCTCTAAAGACGATAAAGCAGTTTATGCCTTTACAAGACAAAGAGGAAACGATAAAGTATTAGTTGTTCTAAACCTTTCGGGTGAAAAGAAGGACGCTCAGTTAGAAGGGCAGAGCATGAAGGGAAGCTACAGGGAGCTCTTCTCAAAAGAAAAGAAGAATTTCAGTAATAAGGAAGCAGTTAAATTAAACCCGTGGGAATATAAGGTTTACGTAAGCGGAAGGTAGTTTCTTTAAGAAGTAAATTTTATCTCCGGCGGATACACAGGT
>JBLNAZ010000019.1:0-56608 GCA_050259615.1 Syntrophomonadaceae bacterium
TGCGGAGAGACAGGGATTCGAACCCCGGAAGGACTTGCATCCTTAACGGTTTTCAAGACCGCCGCATTCAACCACTCTGCCATCTCTCCAGAGAATATTTTGAGCTCCAAATATATGAAATCTTTCCCTTTTTGCAAAAGAAATTAATAGTGTCCCTTATTTTTTCTACCACTTCTTAAATATAAAAAATACCGCCAACGCTATCAAGCCGAACCCTACGGCGTAATTCCACCTGAAATCTTCTTTCAAATATAATACCGAAAATATACTGAATACAACAAGCGTTATTACTTCCTGTATCGTCTTTAACTGCGCCGCGTTGAACTGCCCGTAACCTATCCTGTTTGCCGGCACCTGAAATATGTATTCTAATAACGCAATGCCCCAGCTGGCTGCTATTACTATAAATAATGGCTTGTCGCGGAACTTTAAGTGCCCGTACCACGCAAATGTCATAAAAACGTTCGAAATTGCAAGTAATATTATGGTCCTCATTTCATCCCGGTCTTTCTGAAAAATAATTCCATAACTTAAGCCTTTCTTCACTAAATTTAAATATATTTATTAGGGTCTTTTTTGACCACAACCTAAACCTTAACCTTTTATATGGAAGAATTAAAGAAATTTGCTCAACTCCTGGCCGATAAAAGCGGCGAAATTATCCGCGGCTATTTCCGTACTCAAATTCAGGTCGAATCCAAAGGCGATTTGTCACCCGTAACCATTGCCGATAAAAAAGCCGAAGAGATTATGCGCGAAATGATTATGCGTGAATTCCCCGATCACGGCATCTTAGGCGAGGAGTTCGGAAGCCATAACACCGGCGCCGACTATCAGTGGGTGCTCGACCCCATTGACGGAACCAAAAGCTTCATCTGCGGCACTGTCACTTTCGGCACACTTATAGCACTTTTGAAAAATGGCCAGCCCCTGCTCGGCGTTATTAACCAGCCTGTATTAAATGAATTCCTAATAGGCGATAATTCAACATCTGAACTTAACGGCCAAAAGGTTAAAGTGCGGGAATGTAAAAAACTTTCAGAGGCCGTGCTCCTTACTACGGACCACCTTAATATCGAAAAGTACCAGAATATTTCGGCCTTCGAAAACCTCATACATAAGGTGAAACTCTACCGCAACTGGGGCGACTGCTACGGCTACTATCTCGTCTCTACCGGCTTTGCAGATATTATGATTGATCCTGAGATGTCTGTCTGGGATTCCATGGCTTTGATACCTGTGCTTAGAGGCGCTGGCGGCATGATTACAGATTACCAGGGGAATGACCCCGTTCAGGGGCATAGCATTATTGCTGCAGCTCCCGCAATCCATAACGAAGTCGTCAGGCTGCTTAACCCCTGATGAAAATAACCCGAAAGCTAATTGTTTGCCTGCTTTCTGGTCTTCTTTTCTTTTACCGTCTTTTTTACTTCGGCTGCCTGCGGCTTTGTTGCCGATGTGTCGGGCTTCAGGTAGCCTTCCTGAATCAGCCTGTCCGTGGATTTGAAGATCTTAACCTTAATTTCTGTAGTCTCAAACAGCCCGGTTGCTTCAATCTTTATCCCGTAAATTTCCTTTTCAAGCTTCACCGAAGCTACAAGCTTGTCGTCTGCAATAAGATCGTTGCTAACCGAGTTTTTCTTTACTGGAATGTTCGAAAGGGCCCAGTAAACCCCTTTCTTTGCGTTTTGGAAGGCTTTGTCCAGATTCTCCTCAGTCGTGCTCTGCGCAAGAATCAGTGAGGGTAAAAACAGCAAAACCAGCAGGTATCTCATCGTTTCCTCCGTGTGTAAACGCAGCTGTACTTTAAAGTACTATCTTATTCTGTTGAATCTTTTTATTATAATTTGCATCAAATAAGCATGAAAAACAATTAGGGAATAGTATGAACAATAATATAGTAGTCGGAACCGATAATAATTTCGACACCGAGGTTCTTTCAGCTCAGACTCCTGTTCTGGTCGATTTCTGGGCTCCATGGTGCGGTCCCTGCCGCATGGTGGCTCCTGTAGTGGATGAGCTTGCAAATGAGCTCCAGGGAAAACTTAAGGTCGTAAAAGTAAATACAGACGAGAATTACGGCGTTGCCTCACGCTACGGCATAATGAGCATCCCCACGCTCGGTATATTCAGAAACGGCAGAATGTTGGATTCTGTGGTGGGCGCTGTACCTAAACAGCATCTGGTAAAAAAACTTGATCCTTACCTCGAAAGGGTAAGCTGAATAAAGTAATTATGGTCTGAAAACGAAAAAGCCTCCCTTGAAAGGAGGCTTTTTCATTTATAAGGCAATATCAAAATTAAATTTATGCTTCAACTATAGCATCAACAGCGCAAACTTCTGAGCATGACTTGCAGTTGTCGCAAAGTTCAGGTGCAATAAAAGTATGATCTTCTGAAAGAGGGTCCATTTTTTCGCCGTTTACCTCATAGCTTTCGCCGGCATTGTAAATAGCATTGTGTTCGCATTCTTCTACGCAAGCTGAGCAGCTGATGCATTCTTCTGTAATCTGCATGTTTTTTTTCTCCCGATTTTATAAAATAATTTTTAGTTTTTAGAAAAATCTATTTAAACATCAATAGTAATGAAATCACTATTAACGAGTAAATTATCACTTTATTGTAAATTCTCGCGGAAATTCTGCTGAAAAGATAATTTCCCAGAGTAATTCCTACCGCTATTACCGGTATTAAATACAAGAACTGTACCAGAATATCTTTCGTGATTAATCCGGCAATTGCATGCGATGAAACTATAATTACAGACGTAAAAGTAAAAAACCCCACAAGAGAGGCTTTCATTTTATTCTTCTCCCACCCCTTAAGATAGAAGTAAATGAGTGCCGGGGGACCGTTGGTATTGAACGCACCGCCTAAAATTCCAGCCATAATTCCATAAAAATAGCCCCAATTCGCATTAATTCCCCTCGTTTTCAGTTTTCCCGAGAGTGAAAACAGCGCGAAAAGTAAAACAACAATTGCTAAAACTATTTTTACAATGCCGGGAGCCGCTTCGCGCAGAAAAAATGCCCCTGCCGGAATCCCCAATAAAGCTCCTGCCATTAAGGATCTGATTTCCTTAAAAATAATGTAATTCTTAAACTTAAGAAAAAGCAGTATATTAATTACTAGTCCGCAGAGCGCACCCAGTGGAATAGCCGTCTTCACATCCAGTATAAGGGATAGCAGAGGCACGCTTATCAGCGCAAAACCAAATCCTGTAAGGCCTTGCGTAACCGCACCAATAAGTATAATTATAATCAGAGCCAATAAAGTATAATCCACGGCGTGTTTAATTATTCAACAATAAATGGCATTTTAAGTTTAAAATATTTTTTAACACACCAAAATAACAGTCTCTTATTTAATAACAAACCGTTTCCTTTTCTTCACTTTTTAATTTTTCATTTTTAATTTTTAATTGCCAGGTGCCGAAGGCGCGGGGATTTGATTGTCATAAGTCTAAGAGCTATTTTATCATTCTCAATTATTTATCTTTTAGGCAATGACAGAAGAAAAATTTAGGTCGGAGAAAAACAAAACCGTTCTTCTTTCCGAAGAGGAGATGGATCTTTACAGAGGAAAACTCATCTGTAAAATTCCGGATTCTCCTTTAACTGAAGCCCCGCTTGGTACAATTAACGGAAGCTGCATGGAATGGGCTAAAGTCCTTCCCTCGGGCTTTGCCGACCTTCTGTTTCTCGATCCCCCATATAACCTGGCCAAGGATTTTAACGGCTGGAAATTCAGCCGCCAGAGAGTAACCGATTATACGGGATGGCTCGATGAAATCCTTTCTGCACTTAAACATTTGCTTAAACCCGATGCTTCGGTGTATATCTGCGGCGACTGGTTTACTTCGGCCTCCATTTTCGAGGCTGCCTCACGCCACTTTATCGTCCGCAACCGCATAACCTGGGAAAGGGAAAAAGGCCGCGGCGCTAAAGCCAACTGGAAAAATTCCAGCGAGGATATCTGGTTCTGCACTGTGAGCGATAATTATACCTTTAATTTAGATGATGTGAAACTGAGGCGTAAGGTAATTGCCCCTTATACCGAAAACGGCAGCCCGAAGGACTGGGAAAAAACCCATTCGGGCAATTACAGGGATACACACCCTTCAAATATTTGGACTGACATAACAATCCCTTTCTGGTCCATGCCCGAAAATACGGATCACCCTACGCAGAAAAGCGAAAAACTCCTGGCTAAGATTATACTTGCTGCTACAAACCAGGGCGATTTTGTACTCGACCCGTTCCTTGGAAGCGGTACTACCTCCGTAACGGCAAAAAAACTGGGACGCAGATACCTCGGCATTGAACAGAATGAGGAGTACTGCCTGCTGGCTGAAAAACGCCTTGAAATGGCTGAACAGAATAAATATATTCAGGGCTTTACCGACGGCGTTTTCTGGGAAAGAAATACGCTGCACCTGCAGAAAAAATAGCTGAACCTCAGGCGGAAATAATACTGCAATTCAAATGGTATGCTATGGAGTTTTTTATATAATTTCGGCATCTTTAAACCAATAAATTTCTTTTCATTTATAATCGGAGAATTTATGGCTGTCATCAGACCCTTTAAGGCTCTCAGACCTAAGGAAAATGTGGCTCACCTTGTAGCAAGCGTTCCCTACGACGTGGTTAACCGCGATGAGGCTGCCCTCATGGCACAGGATTTCCCCTATAGCTATCTCAGAATTACAAGGGCTGAGATCGAACTGGATAAAAATACTAACCCTTATTCAGATGAAGTCTACCGGAAAGCCAAGGAAAATCTCGAAAAAATAAAATTACAGGCTCCCCTCGTTACCGACGAGAAACCACACCTTTATATCTACAAACTCGTTATGGGAAGCCAGCAGCAGGTGGGTATTGCTGCAACGTTTTCGGTTGATGATTACGACAATAATGTTATCCTGAAACATGAAAAGACCAGAAAGGATAAGGAAGACGACAGGACTAATCATATCGTTACTACAGAGGCTCAGACTGGTCCCGTGTTCTTAACCTACAGGGGAGTTGATGCCGTTAATGAAGCGGTTAATAAAACCATGCAGCAGACCAGCCCCGTGTACGACTTTACAGCACCCGACGGAATTAAACATACCGTCTGGATTATGCCCGACGAATATACCACTCTGGTTGTAAATGAAATAGCAGAAGTTAAAAATTTATATATTGCCGACGGGCACCACCGCGCGGCCTCGGCGGCAAGAGCCCAAAAGGTTAAAAAAGAAAAAAATACCGGCCATAACGGCTCGGAAGAATATAACTACTTCCTGGCTGTGCTTTTCCCGGCTGAACAGCTGAGAATTATGCCTTATAACAGAACCGCAGCGGATCTGAACGGACTTTCGAAAGAGGATTTCTTTAACAGAATTAAAAAGCACTTTACAGTGGAAGAATCCGGGTGCCCTGAACCTTCTGAAAAAAGGTCCTTTGCAATGTATATCGACGGCAGGTGGTACCTCCTGAAACCTAATGATACAATTAAACATTCTAACAGCGTTGGTGAAAATCTGGACGTAAGTATTCTTCAGAATTATCTTCTTAACCCTGTTCTCGGCATTGATGACCCCCGTACAAATAAAAGGGTCGATTTCATCGGCGGCATCAGGGGTACAGGCGAACTGGAAAAACTCGTAAATTCAGGGCGTGCGGCTGTGGCATTCTCAATGTTCCCGGTTTCTGTTCAGGATCTTATGAATATTTCGGACGCAGGTGAAATAATGCCTCCTAAATCAACATGGTTTGAACCGAAATTAAGGGATGGACTGTTAGTACACTTAATATAATTGCAGCTCTGTAATGTAACCTTCTTATTTGTAAACCCGCAAATACGGAAGGCTCAGAGAAAAAGAAATTTTTAACAAAAAAAGGAAGACGAAAATGGAAAAAAGAATTTATAACTTCAGCGCGGGACCGGCCATTCTGCCAGAAGAAGTTCTGCGTGAAGCACAGGAAAACCTCTTTATGCTCCCCGGCGTAGGCATGTCAATCCTCGAGATCAGCCACCGCTCAAAGACTTTCGATGAAATTATTCTTGGAGCTGAACAGGGAATTAAAACTCTCTTAGGTATGGATGATAACTACCACGTGCTCTTCCTCCAGGGAGGCGCTACACTCCAGTTCTCAATGGTTCCCTTGAACCTCATGCCCCCGAAGAATAAAGCCGATTATATAAGTACCGGCGTCTGGGCAAAAAAAGCCATCAAGGAAGCTAAAAGAGTAGGCACGGTTAACGTTGCTGCTTCTACTGAAAGCGAAAACTTTACAAGAATTCCAAAGCAGGAAGAACTTAAACTCGATCCCGATGCCTCATATGTCCATTTTACTTCCAATAATACAATTTATGGTACCGAATGGAAAAAAGAACCTGAAGTTGGAAACGTTCCATTGGTATGCGACGCTTCGTCAGACTTCCTCCATAAAAAGCTCGACGTAAGCAAGTATTCTCTCATCTATGCAGGCGCACAGAAAAACCTGGGACCTGCAGGCGTTACTGTAGTCATTATTAGAAAAGATATGCTCGAAAGAAGCTCCGACAGCCTCCATACATATCTTAACTATAAGATCCACGCCGAAAACGGATCCATGTATAATACCCCTACTACTTTCGGTATCTATATCATTCATCTGGTTACCAAGTGGCTTATTAAGAACGGCGGGCTCGATGCAATGTATAAAACAAACTGCGAAAAAGCCGGCATTCTTTACGACTATATGGACGAAAGCAACGGATTCTACCGCCCTACGGCACAGAAAGACAGCCGTTCTCTTATGAACGTTACTTTCCGCCTGCCAAACGAGGAACTTGAAAAGAAACTCATTGAGGAGATGGATAAGGCCGGGTTCTCAGGACTTAAGGGGCACCGCTCTGTTGGCGGCCTGAGAGCTTCAATTTATAACGCTTTCCCGAAACAGGGTGTTGCAGACCTCGTCCAGTTTATGAAAGACTTTAAGTCAAGAAACTAATTAAGTCCTTTTGAAAAAAGAGCGGCTCCGTCTTTTGGCCGCTCTTTATTATATTATAGGAATACTACATGAAAAAGATTGCTCTTTTTTTTATATTGTCTTTAGCAGTCCTCTTTAGCTCTTGCGGACGCAGCAGCGCCCGCAAGCTCGAGGCTTTCAGCCCTGAGGCTTTCGCCATGAATGCACCCGACGGCTGGGAAGTTACTGCTACTCTCAGGGTAAAAGGCTTTGATGAGGATATTCAGGATAAAACCCATACGGTTAAACTGGCCTACTCAATAGACCTGGTTACTCCTCAGGGCAAAACCCTGAACTCCTTTACAGCCGATACTATCGACGAGGACCAGCAGGAGGAATTTACAGACCTTCCGGTCGAAGCGCAAATGGAATTTGATTCCACTTTTACCACGGGCAGGTATAAAGTGATTTTTAATATTAAGGACCTACTTTCGGGCAGGGAGGTTAAAGCTGACAAGGAGTTTGACCTGACTAAATAGACTTTGATTATTATTTAAAGGAGGGTGAAATGCTGCTGCACGATAAGTTCATCGCGCTGATTGAAACACATGCCGAGCTGTTGACCCGGAACTGGATCAGGGAAGTTAAGAATAACCCTCTTACCCCGGGCTATAAAGACCTTTCTGAGGATGACCTTCACTTCAGGGTTTTCGATGTCTACAGGCGCCTTAGTACCTGGCTTCCCCAGGAGGAAGCAGCCTTCAGACAGACAGCCGAACACTACATGAAACTGGGCAGGGCAAGAGCCCACGAAGGCGTTAAATTAAGTGAAGTGCTCTATGCCACCTCACTTTCAAAAGTGGAACTCTGGAAATATATAAGAAGCCAGGGCATAATTAACGATGCTATAGATATGTACCGCGCCCTTGAATTCTTCAGAAGAATTGATTCGTTCTATGATAAGGTCGTCTATTTTATTGCAACAGGTTACGAAAGCTCCCATATGGAAGAGCACGAAGTCTTTAAGAAAAGCGGCTTCTTCGATAAAGTGGCCGACTCTTTTGCACACTGGTTTGTAAAAGATATAAAGTAATTTTATTTTTTTTCTTAAGTAAAGCCGGGTATGTGAAAAACTAACCTGGCTTTTTCTATTTATTTATGGAATTATTATTGAGGTAAGCCGTCATGAAAAAAATTGCTTTGTTGTTGTTCGTCATTATTATATCCTCATCTGTCTTTGCACAGCAGTTTACGGCTGTGGATACTATAATAGAAAGCTCCATTAAAAAACATATCTTCCCGGGTGCCGCAGTTATTGTCGGTACACCCGGCAAAATCCTCTACCAGAAAGCCTACGGCCGCTTTACATACGACCCGGCTTCCAAAGAGGTGGACCTCCAGTCGATGTTCGATATGGCTTCGTGCACAAAGGTATTTGCTACAACTACCTGCATGATGAAGCTTGTTGACGAGGGTAAAATAGATATCGAAAAACCGGTAAAGGACTTTGTTCCTGATTTCGCTCAGAGCGGAAAGGGAGACGTAAAGGTAAGAAACCTCCTGCTTCATAACAGCGGGCTTCCGGCTTATTATTCACCAAAGGAAAGTGAAACACCAAAAGATATTTTCAACAGGATCTTCAGCCTGCAGTTTGCCTATAAGACAGACTCAAATACCGTATACAGCTGTCTTAACTTTGTCAGCACAATGAGGGTCATTGAATCTGTTACCGGTATGCCCATGTATAAGTATTTTAAGGAGAACTTTACAGATCCCCTCGGAATGACGCGCACAATGTTTACCCCTTCGGATGAATTTAAGAAAGACTGCCTGCCTACAACCGACAGCCTTCAGGGCATTGTGCACGATCCTCTTGCAAGAGGCCTGAAAGGACTTTCTGGTAATGCGGGACTCTTTTCAACCCCAGGCGACCTGGCAAAGATCTGCCAGCTGCTTTTAGGAAACGGGGTTTACGAGGGCAGGCGTTACTTTAAGGAAGAAACGGTAAAAATGTTTACCACCCGCTACTCTGCGGCTAGTTCACGCGCTCTTGGATGGGATACAAAATCACTGCTCGGCTATTCTTCAGCCGGAAAGCTCTTCTCAGCCAGATCGTTCGGTCATACAGGCTATACCGGCACAAGCGCCTGGATGGATCCGGACCGCAAAATATTTGTAATTTTACTTACAAACAGGGTTTACCCAAATGATAAGGCAAACGTCGGTCCTGTCCGCTCTAATGTAGCCGACGCAGTTGTTACGGCCATTGAAGGCGCACAGACGGCTGCCGGAAATTAAAAGGACAGTTTATGGATCTCAGGTCGTGGATGTCAGGAAACATTTCCTGACATCCTGCTGGCATAGTCTCTCTATAGCAGCTTAACCTGCTGGTGTTTTACTCCTTTTGCTTTCTCGTATTACTGCACTATATTTCGAAACACCATTTTATTATTTTTTTACATTTTAAATATGGAAACGGACGTTAATATGAGTGAAAATCATAACCATAATCACAGGCCATCATGGGATACCTATTTCCTGAAACTGGCAATGCTCGTTTCGGAAAGATCCACCTGCCCCAGAATGCATTGCGGCTGCGTGCTGGTAAGGGATAAACAGATCCTTTCAACCGGCTACAACGGCTCTATTCCCGGGGGTGAACATTGCGAAGACGCCGGCTGCCTTATTGTGGATAACCACTGTATACGCACTATACATGGCGAAATGAACGCTATACTGCAGTGCTCTACGCACGGCATCAGCACTTCAGGCGCTACGGCTTATGTTACCAATATGCCCTGCACTAACTGCGCTAAGGCGCTTATTGCAGCCAGGGTTAAGGAAATTGTGATTTTTTCCGATTATCACGATACGCTTGCCGAAAAGTTTTTCTCAGATGCCGGCATTAATATAAGACGAATTGAAAAGCCGGATAACTTTATTTCATACGACCTGGAAAGTTTTTCTTCGGCAAGAAAAACAGAAAACAGCAGGTAACAGCCGCTGGTAATGACAGCGGAAAAAATTAAAAATTAAACTATATTATTCTTTTATATCAAAACGTGTTAATCTAATGCAGTCTAAAGAGTTACTTAAGAAGTATAATAATCCCAGAAATTTCTTTAACAGGGACCTGAGCTGGGTTGAGTTCAACAGAAGAGTTCTTGAAGAAGCCCTCAATCCACACCTGCCCCTGCTGGAGAAGGTGAAATTCCTTTCTATCTTTAGCTCTAACCTCGATGAATTCTACATGATCAGAATTTCGGGACTCAAGGAACAGGTTGAGGCCAAGGTAATTGAACCTACAATCGACGGCCTGACGCCCCTTCAGCAGCTCAGAAAGATTGAAAAAGAAATTCAGCCGATGCTTAAGACTTCGCGTGACCTCTGGCATAATGAGATTGTTCCGTCCCTTAAAAAGTATAATATAATTATTGCCGGTATTAACGATCTTCAGCCCAAAGAGCAGAAACTCTTAAACGAGTACTTTAAAAAAGAAATATACCCGGTTCTTACTCCTCTTGCATTCGATCCCGGACGCCCGTTCCCATATATTTCAAACCTGAGCTTGAGCCTTGCAGTTCTGGTGAAAAAACCAAACGGTGAAAAGGATTTTGCGCGCGTTAAGGTGCCAAGCATACTGCCGCGCCTTATGCAGATAGATGAAATTATAAACCCTGAAAAAAGAACTAATTCTCACGTCAGCACAAAGTTCATATGGCTGGGCGACCTTATTAAAAATAACCTGCACCTGCTTTTCCCCGGCATGGAAATACTGGAAGCACACAGGTTCAGAATTACAAGGGATACAGACATTGAACTCCAGGAAGATGAAGCCGACGACCTTCTTCAGGTAATTGAAGAAAATATCCGGCAGAGAAGATTCGGCACTGTTGTACGCCTTGAAGTCGAAAGCACAATGCCCGAGTTTATGCAGGAGACTCTTACGGAAAACCTGCAGATATCAAGAGACGACGTTCACGTTATTGAGGGCGTCTTGGGTATGAGCGACATTATTGCGCTTTACGACCTGCCTTTCCACAGCCTGAAGGAAAAACCCCAGTACCCCGTTGTGCCAGCCGTCTTTGAGGAAGAGGAAAATATATTTAATCTCATTAAGCAGAAGGATATTCTGCTCCATCATCCTTATCACGCATTCAGCCCTGTTATAGATTTTATTAAAGCCGCATCACGCGATCCCGAGGTGCTTACCATTAAGCAGACACTCTACCGCGTGGGTGCCAATTCTCCAGTGGTTAAAAGCCTTATTGAAGCTGCTGAAATGGGCAAGCAGGTGGCTGTCCTGGTTGAGCTTAAGGCAAGATTCGATGAGGAAAATAATATCTACTGGGCGCGCGAACTTGAAAAAGTTGGCGTCCATGTTGTCTATGGACTCGTGGGACTCAAGACGCATGCAAAGATGACTCTTGTTGTACGCAAGGAGCCCGATGGCGTAAAACGTTATGTGCACCTTGGTACCGGCAACTACAACTCTGTTACTGCAAAAATCTATACTGACCTTGGACTCTTTACCGCAAACGAGGATATCTGCGCCGATGTTTCGGACCTGTTTAACTACCTTACCGGTTATTCCAGCCAGAAGGATTTCAGGAAACTCTTCGTTGCTCCCATTAACATGAAGGAAAAATTTCTCCGCCTTATAGGACGTGAAATTGAAAACGTTAAGGGAGGTGGAAAAGGGCACATTATCTTTAAGCTCAATTCGCTTGTGGACCCGATACTTATTTCCGCCTTATACGAGGCTTCAAACTGCGGGGTAAAGGTGGACCTTATGGTCCGCGGCATCTGCTGCCTTGTGCCCAATGTTCCGGGACTCAGCGAGAATATCAGGGTAACCAGCATCGTTGGACGCTACCTTGAACACAGCAGGGTTTATTATTTATATAATAACGGAAGTGAAGAGATTTATTTAAGCAGCGCTGACCTGATGCCGCGTAACCTTTATAGAAGAGTTGAAATAGCTTTCCCGCTGGAAGATGAAAGCATTAAGCAGTATCTGATTAAAACGCTTCTGAATATTTCCCTGAAGGACAATGTGAAAGCCCGCATTCTGATGCCTAACGGCAAATACATTACGCCCGAAGTAGCCGAAGGTGCCAAGAGAATCAATTCACAGGAATGGCTGATGAATTATTCCATTAAGGAAAACAGAAAAAAGATTAAGCAGAAGCTTTGAAAATATTCAGACTCTGCTTCTTGTACCCGTAAGCGCCCATCCGGCTCCGGCCCCAATGTAGGCGCCGATGAATGCTGGTATTAAAGCTATTGATGTGGCCCAAACGCCCGGCTCTACGGGATAATCAGGGTAAAGACCCCAGAACGGACTGATTAAATGTGCTGCTAAAATACTGCTGCCTATGATGAAAGCAGATAACCATGCAATGCGCGGCTGAATGAAACCAAGAAAACAGGTAAACATAATTATCAAAAGTGCTGCAGGCTGAACTTCTGAAGCAATAATATCAACTAATCCCGTAACTGCCCCAAGCATAACTGAAACAAATACAAAAACAAAAGTACTGTTTCTTAATTTCTCCATCATCATATTTAACTCCTGAAAATAAAATCAAAAAATTACATCATACGGTCTTTCTTAGATCATCAAATCCTTACAAAAAATTAAAATAAACTGTGGCCACTGAATGCGGGTTTTTCCAAAAGTATTAAATCCAGATATAAGATGCATGGTCAAAAAAAATATCTTTCTTTACAAAAAGGGGATTGTGCAGTTGGGAGCTATATTAAATGTATATGCGATGGGCTATAGTAATTAACATCATATGGACGGGCGGCACCTGTCCATATGATGTTATAAATGAAATTTCGAAAAACACGCGGAAATATCAGCTCATCTCGAGCATTTTGTCTATCGGATTCAAGGCCCGCATCCTTAAGGATTCTTCCATCTCTATTCTTGGAGTTAAATTCTTCATGCAGAGATAAAGCTTCCCCATTGTATTCTTCTTCATGTGCGGACAGTTGTTGCATGAACAGGAATTCTCTTCACCAGGAGCTGGAATGTATTCTTTTCCCGGTGCCGCCTTCTCCATCTGATGTATAATGCCGGGCTCTGTTGCAATTATAAATGACGCTGCTTCATCTTCCTGAACATACTTAAGCAATTTGCTCGTTGATCCTATGTAATCGGCATGACGCAGTATAACGTCTTCACACTCCGGATGCGCAATTACTTTTGCCTTCGGATGCCTTACCTTAAGATCAATTATTTTTCTTTCGCTGAACGTTTCATGCACTATGCAGCTGCCGTCCCATAAGAGCATATTACGGCCCGTCTTCTTTGAAAGATAACGGCCAAGATTCCTGTCGGGCGAAAATAAAATGGGTTTGTCTTCAGGTATCTGCATAATTATTTTTTCAGCATTGCTCGAAGTGCAGATTATGTCGCTTAATGCCTTAACTTCTGCCGTGCAGTTTATATACGTAATTGCCACGTGATTTGGATGCTCTTCACGGAATTGCTTGAATTTGTCTGCAGGACAGCTTTCTGCCAGTGAACACCCGGCCTCAAGATCCGGCAGAATCACCAGCTTGTCGGGATTTAATATCTTTGCGGTCTCTGCCATAAAATGTACACCCGCAAAAACAATCACGTCTGCCCTGGTCTCTTTTGCCCTCCGTGCCAGTTCCAGACTGTCGCCTATATAATCTGCCATGTCCTGAATTTCAGATTCCTGGTAGTAATGCGCCAGAATTACCGCATTTAACTCTTTTTTCAGCTTTTTGATCTCACTTTCAAGATCTATATTCAGACCTGATCCCTGATCTGCCATGTTGTCCAACCCTTTACATTTTATTTTTAATAGCATACGAAATTAACAAAAATATTCTTATTGGGCACTACCATATTTGGTATAAATAAAAATTTTATGCAAAACCGGTTTTCCAATGTTCGGGAATCGAAAAAATCCCATTTTCTTAAAATCGGAATAATAAGGACTTGTTCATCTACTTTCTTTTTCAAAAACGGCTATACCATTATGGCACAGGCTTTGTAATATATTAGGTACTGCTGTGAAGCAGTGGAAGAATAAACATAGTTTCTCATCCCTCCTTTAAATGACAAACTATCTGCCGTGGTTGTGCCCTCTTCCACGGCAGTTCTTTTTTAAAGAATTCAAAAGCCTTAGAATAAGATAAAAATGCTCTTTTATACTATTATCACGTGCAATTCCGCAATTATTGTTGAATTTCCAAACGCTATATAACTAAACTAATTTTACTCCGCTGAAAACAAAATTAAGATTAATATGTCCCGTTATAAGGCTAATATTAGCCAGCATGCTATTATTGTACGCCATCTGCTATATTGTCTTTCATGGTTGAGTAGATATTATTATCTTTTATAATATTGAATTATTCTTGAAAGGTGCCGCTAAAAGATGGAAAGCTATTTACCGCTGAAAGTAACTGACGTCATTAAGGAAACTGAGGATGCTAAAACATTTATTTTCAGGGAGGAATCCGGCAGTGCAGTAATCTTTCTTCCCGGCCAGTTCCTTACCATCTGTTTTTTTTATAATGGCGAGGAAATAAGGCGCAGCTATTCAATCTCCACTTCCATCTCCGATCAGCCCTATATTGGAATTACAATAAAAAAAACACTCGAAGGGCACGCTACAAACTATTTTGTTGATAACATTAAAACAGGCGATACGCTTAAAGCTTTCCCTCCAATCGGACGCTTTATTGTTGAAGTATCACCTGAGAAAAAACATGAACTCGTCCTTATAGGCGCTGGTAGCGGTATCTCTCCTCTGATGTCTATCCTGAAATCGACTCTTATAACCGAACCTCAAAGTAAAGTTACACTTTTCTACGGCAACAGAAATATAAATTCAATCATATTCAGAACGGATCTTGAATACCTGGAGAGATTTTACGCTGGAAGACTTAAGGTTCTACATATTTTAAGTCAGCCAGGCAGGGAATGGGACGGGTTAAAAGGAAGAATAACAAAGGATCTGTTCCTGCAGTTACTAAAAGAGCATAATCCTTCAAACGACGCTCACTTTTATATCTGCGGCCCAAACGGAATGATTATAAGCGTTCTCAGCGCCCTCGCAGCAGAAAATGTGAACCCTGCAAGAATGCACACGGAGTATTTTACTGTAAGCATAAAAGAAAATGAAGATGTGCCTGATGAGGAGATTAAGCCTAGAAAGGTCACAATTATATTCCATGGCAAGGAACATATAATTACGGTTAATCCGGGGGACAGTATTCTCGACGCTGCCCTGGAACAGGGGCTTGAACTTCCCAATTCATGCAGGGTGGGGCAGTGTTCAAGCTGCAGGGCAAAGATGATTTCGGGCAGAATAAATCTTGTAGATCAGACAGCTCTTACAGAAGAAGAGATCAAACAAAGCTACTGCCTTACATGTGTGGGGTTTCCATTAAGCGATGACATCGTAATAGATTACGACGCCACCGCTCCTTTTGACTGATTTAATTTTTATTCAGCCTGTGTATCTGCCTTGTAAATAATATCCCCGTCAAAGACAGTCATTTCAACTTTTACTTCTCTTATTTTAGCAGCCTCAAGTGTAAGTATGTCTTCACTTAAAACCACCATGTCTGCAAGTTTCCCGGCTTCAATTGAGCCTTTTATATCCTCTTCAAAAGAAGCATAGGCGTTGTTAATTGTATAGCATTTAACTGCATCCTCAACGGAAATTTTTTCTTCCGGAATCCAGCCCTCAGGACGCTTTCCGTCAAGAGTGCTTCTTGTTACGGCGGCATAAATTCCCATTATCGGATCCAAAGGCGCTACACTCCAGTCGCTGCCGAAGCATACCTTTACGCCGTTTTCAATGAAAGTCTTAAACGGGTACGTGTTCCTGAGTCTTTCCTTGCCTATTCTTTTTTCAGCCCAGCATCCGTCATCAATTAAATGATATGGCTGTACCGAAGCTATAACATTCATCTTAGCAAAACGCTTAACGTCCTCGGGCCTAACGTGCTGCGCGTGCTCAATCCTGAAACGCCTGCCCCATTTGGGATTATTTTTAACAACCTCTTCAAAAATGTCGAGTATCATGCTGTTTGCCTTGTCGCCGATAGCATGAATTGATAACTGAAGGCCTGCCTTGTCCGACTTCAGTGCCCAGTTCTTAAGCCTTCCGTCTGTTACGTAATCCATGGCAAGTCCGGTGGTTGTAGAGTCCTGCTTGTAGGGCTCAAAGAAAAGCGCAGTCGAACTCCCCAGAGAGCCGTCGGCAAAAGCCTTAAGTGAACCAATCTTAAGCTTCTCGCTTCCGAAATTATATTTAATTCCGGAACCTATCAGATTGTCGCAGTCTGCCATAGGGAGCCTCGTATAAATGCGGCATGTAAGGCTTCCTTCTTTTTCAAAATTCTGATAAGTCTTCAGATCGTTAGCATATGTAATATCCTGGACCGATGTAAACCCGTTTTTCTTTGCTTCCTTAAGAGCGGCCTTTAAGGCAATTGCATACTCTTCTTCTCCCGGCTCCGGAATAACTGCAAAAACAAGGCTCATTGCATTGTCCTTCAGTATTCCTGTAGGTTCTCCCGTTACTTTATCCTTCACAATAAGTCCGCCTTCAGGATTCGGAGTATCCTTCGTAATACCTGCAAGCTTTAGTGCGTATGAATTTGCAAGGGCCATATGGCCGTCCAGGCGGCTTACAAGTACAGGAGTTTCCTGCGTAAAGCCATCAATCCATTCTTTTACCGGAAGGTCATTTTTCTCCCATGCCTCATGATCCCAGTCGCCTCCGGTAATCCATTTTCCCCCATTGCGCGATACATAATCCTTAAGCATGGTCTTAAACTCATCGGTTGATTTTGCATGCCTTAAGTCAACGCCAAGCTTGTAGAAGCCTCCGTTTATAAAGTGAACGTGGTTATCAATAAACCCCGGCAGCATCAGCTTTCCCTTCAGGTCAATTATTTCTGTTTCCGGTGTAATGAAATGCTTGGCTTGTTCTGTGGATCCTACGAAATAGATCCTGTTGTTGCGGGTAATTACGGCCTCCGCATAAGGCTGTTTTTCATTAACCGTGTAAATCTTGCCGTTAATGAATGCCTTTTGCAATTCCTGTGCGATGTTGTGTGTCTGCATGATATTTAGGAATAAGAAAGTTAAATAAAATAACGACTTCATATATTTATTCCGAACTTGTTGAAAGTTCTGAACATAATGTGCAGTACCGAAAACTAAAATTGTCCTTACTTTCAGTTCTGCTCTAGGTCCTGAGTTTGCTGGGCCTTGTTCTTACGCGCCAGTATGGTCTCTTTTCTTTTTTCAACCCTTTCCATTATCGTCGGTAAATATTTATCCATCAGCCCCTGAATTTCCTGGTCAGTTACAGTTATGGCATCCGGATTTTCAAGCAGGTTTTTCCATGGTCTCCTTTTGCCGAAACGGTATTCGTCAAAAACTATAATGGGTGTTCCGTAAGCCTCAATTTTTCCGTCTTCTGAAAGTATCCATTGTTCGGCCCAGTAGTAAAGCCATCTGGCATCGTTTTCAAGGAGTCTCACGCAGGCGTGACTGGCAGGGTAGCCCGGCATTGAAAACTGGTGCAGGGCAACACCTTCCCTGTTCTGAAAATTAAAGTAATAGGGGAGTATCCATGAACTGTCTATTGTACTGGTAGTTTTGAGCGATTTCCAGTTGGCGCTGAAAAGTCCTTCGGGAGTGGGCTTGGCTTTCCTTCCCGTGCTCGTAGGTCCCCATTTTATCAGCACGCCGTTTTCATAAGCGGCAAATGCCTGTATGCGCCTCGAAATAAGCAAAAGCTTTGGAACTGAACGCAGCTGCTCAATTACATAAGGATAAGGGCAGTACGATAAAAGATTTGCAAGAGTGTCGGGCACAACAAGCGTATCTGCACGTCTGATATTTGCTTCATCCAGCCTGTTGAGCGCAAGTATAAGCTTTGCACCCCCGGGACCGTAGATGGAGTCAAGTCTGGCCAGAGGCGACCTGCCCCTTACAAGGTAGGGGGAATAATGCACCGGTTTGTCAAACCTGTATCTTAAGACTGTATCTTTAAGAGCGGGATTATCAGCAGCTTTGCCGGTGTTCGCTTCTTTGTTAACTGAGACTCCGGGCCGTTCTGAAACGTTGTCTGTATGCCCCGAATTCTCCGAGCAGTTAATGTTTAAGGCGGCAGCTGCCAAAAGCATAATTCCAAAAAATATATGCAGTAAAATGCGGCTTCTAAGCTTAAAAGCTTTCATAAGTTCCCTGGTATTAAAATATAACCTTGAGGCACTCCTGAAAAATAAACGTATGGGTGCTGTTCTTTTTCAAAATCTTTATTTGCTGAAAAAGACGAGATAAATTAAATATTAAAAATTAAAAAAGATATAGCACTTTCATAGGAATTTAAAGAATTCCCCTGGCCTTAAGATCCTCAACAAGCTGGGCGCAGGATGTAAACTGAACCGCATCCCAGCCCATTTTCTTTGCACCTTCCACATATTCTAATACATCATCTATAAATATATGTTCCTCCGGGCGTGCCTGCGTAAAGGCTTCCACTGCCTTGTATATCTCAGGCTCCGGCTTTACTGCCCCCGCCTCGTGCGATAAGATAAGCTTGTCAAAATACTTCAGGAATCCGTACTGCTTGTAGCCGTATTCCCTGTGTATGCTGTTTGTATTGGAAAGAAGCACAACTTTGTATTTCTTCTTTAATTCCGGTAAAAGGGCGGCTACATCCTCATTTACGCTGAATATTTCTGAATAATACCTGCAGAAAGTTTCACGGTCAAGGCTGCCGTTGCAGGGGTGAAGCATCAGATGAATGAATTCATCTTCTGTTAATTCACCCCGCTCAAACTTCCTGTGAATGTGATAATTCTCTTTATAATGGTTCATGAACTTATCGCCCAGGCCTTCCTGCACAAGCTCCAGCCTGTTCATCATTATACTGTAATCGAAAGGAATGAGCACATTGCCAAGATCAAAAACTATAACCGAATATTTTCTGTTTTCCATTCTTTATAAAACGCTATTTTTTAACAATATTATTTTTGTACTTCAAATATACTATCTTTTAAGTTATTATTTACTTTTACCGATGTAACCTGCATTTCCATCTGCTGGCTGCCTAAGGTCTGTTTTAGCCTGAAGGGATACATTACTCCATCTACTTCCCTGTAATCGCTGAAATCTACAGTCTGCATTGCCTGCCCCATTGGCGCGGCAACCGGTTTTACCTGCCTCAGCTTTAATCCCGAATCCGCTTCGTAGTATTCTGTCCACTTTTTCCCTGATGCCGACTGAAGCTCTATCCTGTAGGCGTCTTTTCCTTCAACTTTTTCAATACCAGCGAGTTTGTATGTTATGCCGTACTTATCCGGCTCTAAAAGAAGGTTGAGCGCGGCTTCCTGCTTTAAGTCTTCAAGATTAGCCCCTGTTATCTCTTTCTTCCCGGCAGGAGTTACACTAAAGCCTTTGGTGCCGTCAAAAGCTATGGACTGGGTCATGCTGCCGGCTTTTATTTCCTGAAGGAGTTTATCAGGCTGCTTCTGAAATATCGTGATGTTAATATCAACACCCTGCACTTTACCCGTCATTTCAGTCGTTCTGTCTTTTACCTTAAGAAGATTTTCCCTTCCGCCGATTTTAGCTATATAGTTGTCCAGCACCTGCCGGGCTGTCATTCCTTCAGGGAGCTTCTTAGCCGTTGTATCCAGCTTCTGCGCGTAAATATCATAGGCTGTAACCTGGCCTGTCGGACTGAACCTTTTCAGTTTATCTGCAATTTCCTGGGAATTCCCTACAATAATTATATATGCGTTTTCAGGATGTATGTACTTATTTGCCATATCCTGGACGTCACCGGCTGAAACAGCCTGAAGATTTTTCAGATAGTTTTTATAGTAATCCTTCGGGAGGTTATATTTTGCAATGTTTATGGCAAAACTGGCTATTGTTGCAGGCTTTTCAAGAGCAATTGCAAAATTGCCGCTTGTGTAGTTCTTTGCCTGCTGAAGCTCTTTCTCATCGGGCTTAGCCTCTCTCATTTTTTTCATTTCATTCAGTATCTGAAAAACGGCGCTGTCTGTAACGGCACTTTTTACGTCAGTATAGGCTGTAAAATTACCCGCCAGTTTGTCAGATGAAATCCTGGAATATGCCCCGTAAGTATATGCATGCTGCTCCCTCAGGTTCTTAAACAAACGGAACTCACCCCCGCCTAAAATGGTGTTTGTAAGACCTGCTTTTATGGCATCGGGACCTCCTACCTTAAGGTCTATCGGGTAGCCGATCCTGATTGTAGACTGCACGGAGTTCGGCCGGTCTGAAATTGCAACTATGTCACTTGAAGGAGCTTTAGGCGCGGGATACGTAAAATGCCTTACTTCTCCTTTTTGCCAGCTGCCGAAGTATTTTTCTATAACAGGCTGTATATCTTTTTTCGTCACGTCGCCCACAACGGCTAGATAGGCTATATTGGGCTTGAAAAAAGAATTATAATAATTCCTGCACATCTGAAGCGTTACTTTGCCTACAGTCTCTTCGGTTTCAAATTCAGAATAAGGGTGATCTTTTCCGTAATAGAGTGCCTGCTCAAGGCGCCCGGCAATTGTTTCAGGTTCATCCTTTGCCGTGGCAAGCTCAGAAAGTGTCTGCTTTTTAATTTTATCCAGCTCTTCCTGCCTGAATACGGGGTTTATTACTATGTCCGACATAATGTCTAGCAGCTTGTTCATATGGCTTGTAAGCGTTGAGGCTGAAACCCCGGTTGCAGATGTGGAAAGAGAGGCTCCAAGAAAATCTATCTCTTCATCTATCTGATCCTTCGTCCTCGTCTTTGTTCCTGTCCTTAAAAGGTCGCCTGCCATGGTAATATAACCAGTGCTGTCGCCTTCTAAGATCGGATCGCGGTCAATTACAAGCGAGAACGATACAACAGGAAGCTTATGGTTTTCTACAACAAAGACCTTAAGGCCGTTAGACAGCTCAAAGCTCTCGTAATCTGAAAGCTTTATCTCGGGAGCCGGACCCGGAGGCGGCGGGGTGCTTCTGTTAAGCTGCGGAAAAAGGGGTGAAGCTGTAAAGATTATTAATAGAATTATTACAGATATTCTTTTCATTTTATTTTCCCTCCCCCTTCTTCGGGCCTAAAGGTTTAGGCAGATAATATAAAAGTGTCTCATTATTTTTTGTGAGGTACTTTTCCGCTGCTCTTTTTATATCTTCCCTTTTAACTTTTTTATAGCGTTCAAGTTCGGTATTAATAAGGTCCGTGTTCCCTTTATAAAACAGGTAGTAGTCCGCAAGGCTGGTGGCAATTCCCAGATCTGTATCCTTGCTTTTAACAAAATCATCTTCAACCTGATTCTGCAGCTTTGTAAATTCGTGTTCACTTATCAGCTCATTCTGTACCTTCTGAATTTCCCTGTCAATTGAGCTGTCCAGATCTTTAACATTTACATTCATGTTGGCAATGGAATAGACGAGAAAAAGTCCCGGATCCTCAAGTGAAAAGGGGAACGAGCCCGTATAAAGCGCCTTTTGCTCCTTATCCACAAGCTCCTTATAAAAGCGCGAACTCTGCCCCGAGGAAAGGAGCGTAGTTAGCATATCTATTGCATAATAATCGCTGGTCCCCTGTGCCGGAATATGGAATGCCTTTACAACAGCCGGAAGCTGTATATTGTCATAAACTGTATCTGCCACTTCTTTTTTCTGTTCAGGTTCCAAAATGCTTGGGCGGTAGACAGGCTTTGTTCCTTTTGGAATTTCCGCAAAATATTTTTTTACAAGGTCTTTCATCTTTCCTGTATCAAAGTCTCCGGCAATGGAAAGAACGGCATTATTAGGAACATAAAAGGATTTATAAAAATCCCTGAACTCAGCCAGTGTAGCCTGATCGATATACTGAACAGACCCAATCGGAACCCACTTGTACGGGTGAACCTTGTATGCATGGGAAAATGTCTGCTCCAAGATCGATCCGTAAGGACGGTTTTCAAGGCGTTCCTTTCTTTCTTCCTTTACCACTCCTCTTTGCGTTTCAACTCCAATGCTGTCAATCTTAAGGTGCAGCATCCTTTCAGATTCCAGCCAGAGCCCAAGCTCTGTCTGATTTGAAGGAAGCACTTCGTGGTAGACCGTCTGGTCGAACGATGTGTATGCATTTAATTCTCCCCCTGCATTCTGAATATACTGGAAGTATTCACCCCTTTTTATATTATCCGAGCCTTCAAACATCAGATGCTCAAAAAAATGGGCAAACCCTGTACGGTCAGGTTTTTCATTTTTAGAGCCGACGTGATATGTAACGGTTATTGCAACAATCGGCGTGCTGTTATCCTTGTGCAGTATTACGTGCAGCCCGTTATCCAGGTTGTACTCCGTGAAATCTAATTTTACTTCCTGAGCCCGAAGAAAAAAAGAAAAGGAGATAAAAAACAGTGCAATTATGCCCGCCATTTTTGTCATATTCCCTCTTTAATTTCTGTTAATGAAAACTTAAAACTTAAAACTTAAGAACCGGCTTAATTTAATATACTACATAACTTCCTAAATATTATCCACATCTATAATTTTGGATATTAAATACGATAATAGAACTAATTAAGGCCTGAAATAAAATCTTCCCGCCCCTAAATATTTTATTAAAATTGTTTTTGATATAGCTGGAGTTTTTTATATTTGTGCAAACGTAATTTATTTTTTTTTAATTGCAAGCTGGGGATATGGATAATCTAAACCTTGAGACAACGGACAGGGCATCTAAAAGGATTCAGACTGAAAAGCTTTTAAGCGGCATTAAAAACCTTCCTCTTATTCCAAAGATGATGTTTGAAGTGACTAAATTTCTGCAGTCTCCTGCACCTACAACAAGCGGCCTGGCAAGGCTTGTCGGCAAGGACCCCGGCCTGACTGCCAAAATCCTCTCTGTTGCAAATTCTCCTTTATACGGGCTTCAGAGAAAAGTTACCTCCCTTGAGTTTGCAATTATTGTGCTCGGCTATAAGGAAATAAGTGATATCGTCTCGGCACTTTCAATGGCTGACTCCATTAAGTCCAATTCAGATAAATTCTTTAACCAGGATGAGTTCTGGCTGCATTCGATGGTGGTCGGTTCGGCTGCTAAAGGAATTTCACAGAGGCTGGGACATATGGACCTTGGAAGCGATGCCTTCGTTGCCGGAATGCTTCATGATCTCGGCATACAGCTTATGCATAAATTCCTTCATCCTCAGTTTGAAGAGATCTGCCGCAAGACAGGGCAGGAAGGCAAGTCATTCTTAAATGCAGAGCTCGATACGCTTGGCCTGACACACCAGGATGTAGGAAGATTCCTGGGCGAAAAATGGAACCTCCCCGTCGTTCTGTGCGAATCCCTTAGTCATCACCACTCACCCGGCGAAATTAGATCAAAAAGTGTCCTTACTTCAATTGTGCACCTGGCTGACTTTATGACCCAGAAGCTCCAGACTGCAAACGTTTTCTGGGATAACGGCATGAAGCTTGACCCGGCCATTATCGATGTTCTCCAGTTTGGATCTATGGACAATCTGGAAAAATTCATCATGGAATACAGGGACCTTTTTGTTGAAACCGTATTTTCTACCAGAATTTAGACTCTGGTCTGCCTGCTAGAAAAATACAAAATGCACCCCTGCACGGAAGACTACTCCTGAAGAGTTCAGCGAGGAAAAGTAGTTATAACCTTCGTCTTTCTGGAAATCTGCCCAGTTTTGCATTATTTCAAATATCAGGTCTGCATTTTTATTTAAGTTGTATAATATTCCGCCTCCTAACTGCCATACGCCGCCATAGTAGGTGAGCGAACTTTCATCGGGCTTTTCTGAATAGCTGCTGTACATTCCATAGCTGATGTGCGTTACCCCGTAGCCTAAGCCTCCAACTACATACGGATATACTTTGCTGTCCTGCAGGGGGAATTCAACCCTTACTTTCCCGGTAATCGGCAGGTGCCATGCTGTCCAATCATTCATGCGCTGGCCCGATCTGATCTTCACACCCAGCTTTTCAGTGCTCGACAGGTAACTTTCATTGCTTATGTCTTTATAATATAAATCGGTCCCTAAGAGGAATGTAACATGCTCGTTTACTATAATCCCATAATCCATTCCGTACATTATACCTGTCTTCATATCATATGGCGTATAAACTCCCAGCTTAAATGAAAAACTCTTCAGCTGTGCAAACGACAGTACAGGCAGAAATAATAAAAAAAACAAGATCTTCAATCGCATCGAACTGCTCCTTTCATTTATAGAAATGAAATTCCAAGGATTATGCCAGAAAAATTCTGCGGATTCTGATGTTTTTCGGGAACTATTTACCCCCGGCTGTAGTCTTTAGGATACACGATCGTATATCTTTTAATACTAATTTGCTTAAATTTGTTTCGCTAAAAAAACTGTTCGAAACTTTAATTAATCATAAGGAGACAATGAGGGTGCGGAATATAACGAAAATACTGAATCTTGGTACTCTTCTAATTTTAGGATTTATAATGAGTGCATCAAACGTACACGCAAAAGATGGAAGTAAACCTTCAAACTCAAAAGGCCTGGATCTGACAACTATCGACAAAAAGACCAGCCCGGCAGCGGATTTTTACCAGTATGCAGTGGGTGAATGGATAAAAAATAATCCTATACCCGACGCGTACGGCCGCTGGGGCAGCTTTGAAGTTCTGGCCGAAAGTAATTTTAATATCCTTAAAAAAATCCTGGAATCCTCTGCCGCCGATAAGAATGCCCCTCAGGGATCTTCAACTCAGAAGATAGGCGACTTCTTCAGCGCGGGTATGGATACCGTGAAAATTGAAAAAGAGGGGACTCTTGCCCTCGAACCTTATCTTAAGGAAATTGATGCTGTAAGCGATGTTAAGGGGCTCTATGAGGAAATTGCAAAACTCCACTCATACGGGGTCTCTGCTTTATTCGATTTCTATGCTGGTGCTGACGCTAAAAACAGCTCCATGGTTATTGCACAGCTTGGACAGTCGGGTCTCGGACTTCCTGACCGCGATTATTACCTCAAGGATGACAGCCGCTCTAAGGAAATAAGGGCAAAATACCCCGAACATATTCAGAAAATGTTCGCCCTTTTAGGCTATCCACAGGAAGAGGCCCAAAAGGCTGCCGGCGTGGTTATGACTATCGAAACTGAACTTGCTAAGGTTTCTATGGACAGGGTTGAAATGAGAGACCCAAATAAAACATATAACAAAGTTTCAGTTGCGGGACTGATAGATTTATCCCCTGAAATTAACTGGAGCCTTTATTTTAAGACTTTGGGATGGGTAAAACCTGAAGATTTGAATGTTGCACAGCCTGAATTCTTCAAAGGCCTTAGCAGCATTGTAAAAGAACATTCTGTAAACGACCTGAAAACATACCTTAAATGGCATCTTTTGCGCCATTCGGCAGGCTGCCTTAACAACAGCTTTGTTGAGGAAAGCTTCGCTTTTAACGGCAGGTTCCTCAACGGCCTTAAAGCCATGCAGCCCAGATGGAAAAGAGTTATGTTCGCAATTGACGGTATGTTCGGCGAAGCTTTAGGACAGCTTTATGTTAAGGAAGCATTCTCTCCTCAGGCAAAAGAGCGGGCTACAAAAATCGTCCGCAGCCTCCTGGATGCCATGGGCGAAAGAATTAAAAATGTTGACTGGATGAGTAATGAAACAAAACTTCAGGCTTTAAAGAAACTGTCTGCATTTACCGTAAAGATCGGATACCCTGATAAATGGAAGGATTATTCAAACCTTCAAGTAAAAAGGGATTCTTATCTTAAAAATGTATTCCGCGCTTCACAGTTCGAACTCCAGAGACAGCTGGATAAAATAGGTAAACCGGTCGACAGAACTGAATGGGAAATGACCCCTCAGACTGTTAATGCATACTATAACCCCCTAATGAATGAAATCGTTTTCCCGGCTGCTATTCTTCAGCCCCCGTTCTACGACGTAAATGCCGACGACGCCGTTAACTACGGCGCTATGGGAGTTGTGATTGGACACGAAGTAACTCACGGCTTTGATGACGAAGGACGCCAGTACGACGCTCAGGGCAATATCAAAGAGTGGTGGACGAAGGATGATGCATCTAAATTCAGCAACAGGGCAAAGCTTATTGTTGACCAGTTTAACGGCTATTTCCCTGTAGATTCAATGCATATCAACGGCGCCCTTACACAGGGTGAAAATATTGCCGATCTGGGAGGACTTAATGTGGCTTTTACGGCATTTAAGAAAACCAGTGAATTTAAGAAGGGCAAGGCAATTGACGGCTTTACGCCAGCCCAGCGCTTCTTCCTTTCATATGCGCAGGTCTGGAAAAATGCCATCCGCAAGGAAACACTGATGAACCGCATTAAAACTGATCCCCATTCTCCCGGACAGTACAGGGTTCTTGGCCCCTTAAGCAATATTCCTGAATTCCTCGAGGCATTTAAGGTTAAGCCGGGCGACCCGATGTACAGACCTGAAAACGTCAGAGTGAAAATCTGGTAAGCTTAAAACCTTTTTTATTGGCGGCTCTTTATGAGCCGCTTTTTTTTTGCCTTTAATAAGTCCCGCCTAAATCAAATTATAGTTTATATGCATTTTTATCTCAGCTTTGGAGGATAATTATAATGTCAGTTGCTCTTTATGCCGGATTCTGGGGCCTCGTTGCAGGAAGCGCACTTCTTATTGGTGCTGCAGTGGGCTATTTCCTCAACGCGCCGCAGCGCCTTATTGCATCAGTTATGGCATTCGGAAGCGGTGTCCTTATCTCTGCTTTGGCATTTGAGCTTATGGATGCAGCCTATAAGCAGGGAGGCTTCGACTCCACAGCTGCCGGCTTTATTGGCGGTGCTGCCGTTTATACTCTGGCTAACTGGTATCTTTCCCGTAAAGGCGCTAAACACCGCAAAAGATCAAAAAAGGGAAAACAGCCCAGCGAAGACGAAAACAGCGGTAGCGGACTGGCAATTGCCGTAGGCGCACTCTTAGACGGAATCCCTGAGTCTATTGTAATCGGCGTCGGTATGATACACGGCGGTACGGTAGGCCTGGTTACTGTAATTGCTATTTTCCTTTCCAATATACCGGAAGGACTCTCAAGCTCTGCTGGAATGAAAAAAGCCGGCAGAAGCGTCCTTTACGTTTTCGGCGTCTGGACAGCCATTGCAGTAATATCCGGCGTGGCTTCACTTATCGGATATGCGGCCTTTAGATATTATTCTCCGGATGTAATCGCTCTTACTACTGCTGTTGCCGCCGGCGCTATTTTGTCCATGCTCGTCGATACAATGATCCCGGAAGCTTTCGAGGAAACTCATAACTTTGCGGGCCTCATTACAGTGGCGGGTTTTCTTGTTGCTTTTACGTTGAGTAAATTGGGCTGAAAACTATTGATTTAGCCCGTGTAAAGTGTTATTTTGGTTTTATAAGCAGGATAATTTTTCCATATCTGACAATTCCGGAATTTTGCTTCCGGGAACTGCTTTTCAGGTGTGTTTTTTTCGGAGGGATGCCCCGCATAGAAATTTTGTTTATGCAGTATTTGTAAGTACTGCCGGGGGTATAGAATTGCCGTTATGTTAAGATACGGCTTTTTATTAAAGAATAGCCCGTTATGTAAGTATCCTCTCCACAAAAACTCTTTTTAAGGCTGAAATTCATCTTTTACCGGTTTTCGGCCGGCTCATTCGTGAAGATTCAATTTATGATTGATTTTTCTGGTTTCAGATTTTATCTTGTTAATACCATATGCTTTGTTTTATTTTCTTCTAATTTTATTACAGAAATAAGCGCGAGGGTTATCTGCTTTCCGCATTAATTAATAATTAACCATAAAAAAAGAGAAGGCTATGATGAAGAAATTTCTTTTTGTTTTAAGCACACTATTCATTTTCTCAATATCTTCCGCCTATGCACAGCAGGATACTACAACACAGCAGGATACTTCAAAAGCAGGACAGCAGAGCATGGATCCCCAGGCGGCAAAGTACTATAACAGCGCTGTTGAGAATATGAAAGCCGGCAAATACCAGGAGGCAATTACCAGCGCAGACTCCAGCCTTCAGGTTGCAAAGGACTATCGTACATTCTTCCTGAAAGGACAGGCTTTACTGAAAACCGGCAGCCTGCAGGATGCAAGAACTGCTTTCCAGTCCAGCATCGCCCTTGACAGCACATACGACCAGTCACTCTATGCCCTGGCAAATGCGGACCTGGCACTTAAGAACTATGGCGAGGCAATAAATTATTATAAAAAAGCTGCCGATGTAACCAAGAATCCCAAGCTGAAGGCCGATGCCGAATCATCAATGGAACTTGCCCATAAGAATACGGCAATCGAATTCTATAATAAGGGCAATGAACTCCAGAAGGCAAATAAGTTCGATGAGGCTGTTAAAAGCTACGACCAGGCACTGGCAATCGATCCTAAAGACTTCAAAAGCTTCTACCAGAAGGGTTTAGCCCTCTCGAAACTGGATAAAAGCGACGACGCAATTAAAGCCTTCAACCAGGCAATTGCTGAAAATGATTCATTGGCCCCGGCCTATATTGCAATAGGCGGCCTGCTTACAACTAAAAAGGATTACGAAGGCGCCCTGAAGAATTATGAGAAGGCTCTTTCTGTTACTAACAACGAAAACCTTAAAACAGGCATCCAGGAAGGCATTACAAGAACTTACCTCGTCCTCGGCACCCAGTACATGAAAGAAAAGAAATACGATAAGGCAATTGAAACATTCAAGAAAGCTGCCGATGCTACAAGTTCCGACCAGGCTTACCTGGGCCTTGCTAAAGCTTATATCGACAGGAAACAGTATAACGACGCTCTGACAGCTCTTCAGAATGCCGACAAGAATAAAAAGACCGTTACCCCAGGTGCTATAGCATTCTACACAGGCGTAGTTAACTACGAAAAGGGAGATAAGACCAAGGCACTCGACAGCTTTAAGGCCGCTTCAGAAGATGCTACATATAAAAAAGCAAGCCAGTCTTATATTACCCGCATTAATGCCGAAAAAGGACAGGCGCCGGCTAAAAAGTAATATTTAACACTTTTTGCTGAAGTTTTATAAAAAACCCTCTGAAAAAGAGGGTTTTTTATTTTTATCCTTCCTTTAATTGCTTCTTCATATCCCTTGAAAATGGAACAAGATCAGTTTATCCGTGTATAATACCGAAATTATGCCCTGATATTCCCCAAATTGACAGCATCTTTTGGGCAGAATAATTAAGTTTTTTCATTATATTTGTGCTGATGCTTATTTTAATTCTGCAGCGGCTGGTTATCCAGGGTATTTTTTAGCATGACTCTGACAGTCTGCCCCGGCTGATCTGCTCCTTCAGAATTAATTCTCTTACAGGTAGTTTTTTGTTTAATTAAAAAGGATGCAAAATGCTTTATAATTCATTGCTGGATCTTTTATCAAAGGGTGGTTATACTGTATTAGTACTGGTGCTCTGCTCTGTTTTATCATTAAAAGTTATTATCGAGAAGGCCGTGCTCTTCAAGGGGCTTTCCGATAAAGTCATAGACGATTTCAAGGCCAAGATAAATACAAGCCTTCAGGCCGGCGACAAAAAGGAAGCCCTGTTCTACTGCAAGACTTACAGCTTTAACTGGATGTTCTTTAACATCAAAACCCCTCTGGCTCAGGTTTTCAAATACATCCTTGAACATACCGGCATGTCCGAAGACCTCCTCCTGGAACGCTCTTTTGCCAAGCTGGATAAGGAAATAATTAAAATGGAAAAGGGACTCGGCATTCTGGCAACGCTTGGAAGCATCTCTCCATTTATCGGTCTTTTCGGTACCGTAATTGGTATCATTAGGTCATTCGAGGCACTGGCTTTGAATGAGGCTTCAGGATATCTGAACGTTATGTCGGGTATTGCCGAAGCACTTGTATCAACTGCAGCAGGTCTTCTGGTTGCTGTACCTGCAGTTATGTTTTATAACTACTTCATGAGAAAAATTAAATCAAGCATGCCTACTTTTGAGGAGGCAATACACGACCTGGTTTATGCACTCAGAAAAAATGATAGGGAAGTGAAGAATGCGTCGCTACAAGATAGATGAAAAAGAATTTTCTGAAATTAATATAACCCCTTTTACAGACGTCGTTCTGGTGCTCCTGCTTATATTCATGATCACGAGCCCCTTCCTGGTAACAGGCGCCTTAAAAGTTAAACTTCCTGATGCTGTTACCAGTGAATCCACCGGTGAAAAGAGCATGGAGGTTTACCTGAACGACAAAAACGAGATCTATTTTAATAATAAAATGGTCTCTTTGGGTGAACTGAAGATTGCAGCCGAAACTTCATTCCTTAATATGGCTAATAAAGAGGTTGTAATTAAGGCTGATAAAAATTCTCTCCACGGCTATTTCGTCCAGGTAATGGACGTCTTAAAAAGGGCAGGAGCAACCAAGTTCCTGATCGCCACAGCTAAAAAAGAAGAGTAAAATATTTTCCAAAATAAAAATGCCGCCTGCAAATAATTACGGGCGGCATTTTTTTTATCCCTGAATAGCTGAGACAATTTAAAAACGGGTAGTCGCCTTAAGCCCGCTTTGCCTTTCTAAAGATCTTTAAGACAAAGAAAATTATTATCATCAGAACCGATACAGCAGATGAAATATAGGGAATTATCAAAGGATGCTTTGAATAAAACGTCAGCTCCGTCTCAAGCGGGGCATCGCCTGTTATAACGGTTTTTGTAAACATCTTCGACTCTGTAACCGTCTTTCCCAATGGATCAATGATCGTGCTGATACCGCCGTTTGCTGCTCTTACAACCGTGCGGCGGTTCTCAATTGCCCTTAATACCGAAATCTCCTTGTGCTGATATGGGCCGCTCGAATTTCCGTACCAGCTGTCGTTTGTTACAACGCTTATCAGCTGTGCGCCTCTCTGAGCAAATGCGGCAACAAAAGCCGGATAAACAGATTCAAAACATACCAGGCTGTTTACCTTTACAGTATCTGCGGCAGGTTTTGCTCCCTCATGCTTTTCAATTAAATTGAATACAAGCGTGTCGCGCCCAACATTCCATCCCGAAAGGCCTACATTCCACTTAAGGAAGTCTCCTAAGAAAGGCAGCGCATCTACAAACGGCACCCTTTCACCAAAAGGAACAAGCTTCTGCTTTCCATAACGCTCAATGTGATATGAGTAAGGTGAAAATACCAGAACAGAATTGTACGTTGCATAATACATTTCATTTACCTTGCTGTACTTTGCATCGGGCGGGGCCTCGCTTTTCTTCGGAAAGTATGTGAAGTCGGGCATACCGGTAATAAGATAAACATCGTTCTTCTGAATAAAATTAAAAATAGAATCAATTGCTTCCCTGTGGCTTCCGTCCCTTAAGTAAAAAGGAAGCGCTGTTTCAGGCCAGAAGATTACCTTTGCCCCCTGGCCTGCAGCCTTTCTGGACATATCCAGGTATCCCTTTATCAGTTCCCGTCCACCGGTGCCCGACCACTTGTCCCAGGGGTCAAGGTTCGGCTGTATGAGTCCTACTCTTATCGTGTCTTTTGAGATCTTAAAAGTATCCAGTCGGTAAGTGCTGTAAATAACGGGAATAAGAAAAAGCAGCAGTGCAGTACCCATTGAAAAATAGCTGTACTTTTTATTGTCATTAAAGTATCTGTATGCCAGATAGAAAAATATGTTTATGTATACTGCAACAAGAGTCAGCCCGAGCGCTCCGATGATGTCTGCAATCTGTATGAAGTGAAGAAAGTACGTCATGCCGTTTCCTAAAGTCAGCCACGGAAAACTTGCATCTGTTATCATATAAAAGTATTCGTACGAAACCCAGAAAAAAGGCAGAAGCATCAGTGCTGTAAGCCTTCCGAAAGTCTTTCTTGCAAAATAAAAAAGCGTGGATGGAATGAGGAATAATGCCGTATTTATAAACAGCAGCAGAAATCCGCCAATCATTAGGAACGGGTCTGCCTCGCTGGTCCAGCTCCCTACCCAGTATATCGTAATAATGTTAAAGACAAAAAAAGTCAGATATGTAAACCTGTTTATGTCTATCAGTTTTTCCTTCTTTTCAAGTACGCTTAAGAATGGAATTAAACCGGTAAATATCAGGAGTGTAAAAGGGAACGGTACGGGCGGAAAGGACAAACCCATAAGAAGGCCGCACAGTAAACCTTGGAGGCGCTGCCTTCTTCTTAACATTCTTTCTTCCGGTGTAACGGGAATCCGCTGAAGGAACTTAAGCTTCACTTTTCTGCCGTTTTTGTTTCAGTATAATCTGCCTTATAACAATACCCAGTATAACCAGTAATGTCAGTCCGATAACGGCATTGCTGTAGATTGCGAGATATTTGTCTATAGCTTCAATGTTATTCCCCAATACAACGCCCAGCCAGATGATTATCACGTTCCAGGCAAATGCGCTTATGTTGGCAAAAATGAAAGTTTTCTTGGGATCAAGTTCGCTGAATCCTGAAAAAAAACTAATGACCGAACGAGTGCCCGGCATAAAGCGGTTGAAGGCAATCAGCTTAAAGCCGTACTTCTTAAACCACTCGTCTGTCTTGGTGATGGATTCAGGAGAAATGAACTTCAGATTTTTGTGGCGGATGGCTTTTTCGCCCAGCTCCATTCCTACGTAATACATAAGCATGAAGCCCGTAGAACTGCCCAGGCTGGTAATCAGCAGTACGGGTATGAAGCCAATATGCTGGTCCCCGCCCGTAATAAGGGAAGCCCCGAATATCACTACAATATCACTTGGCGACGGGGGAAAAACATTCTCAATGAAGGCAAAGAAAAATAATGTAATATAGACCCAGAACGGACTTAAATTACTTATATATGCAATTATATCTTCAAGCATCAAGCCTCTTCACTTTTAATTAAGAGCACCGTGGCATAAGCGGCAGCACCCTCTTCTCTTCCCGTAAAGCCCAGGCGTTCTGTTGTTGTTGCCTTTATGGAAACCTGATCCACATCACTGGATAAAATCTGCGCTGTTTTTTCGCGCATTCCGGGAATAAACTTCGCTACTTTAGGGCGCTGCATTACAATTACAGCATCAATGTTTCCTAAAACGTATCCCTTCTCTTTTACCAGCTCGTAAACTTTGGCCAAAAGCTTTGTGCTGTCGGCGTTTTTATACTTCTCATCCGTGTCGGGAAAATGTTTCCCAATGTCGCCAAGCGCCAGTGCGCCCAAAAGAGCATCAGAAATTGCGTGCAGCAGAACGTCTGCATCCGAATGCCCTAAAAGACCTTTTTCATGCGGAATTTCAATACCGCCTAATATAAGCTTCCTGTCTTTGGCAAACGCATGAACGTCGTAGCCGAAGCCGGTTCTAAATGGTAGCTGCATCCTGCCCCTGTTTTTTAATGCCTTATTTCAAAAGAGGAAAATTCCCCTGCATACTCCTCCCATGCTATTGTGCACCGGGTTACAGAAGCATGCATGGGACCTGCTTTCAGAATCTTAAAAAGCTCTTCAATAGCCGCTTTATTCCCTTCGGCTACTGTCAGCACCTGGTCGCCTGTGTACAGGTTTTTTGTATAGCCTTTTAATCCAAGGTTCTGTGCCTGTCTTAGCACAAAATACCTGAAGCCTACACCCTGAACCAGTCCTTCAGAAAGAATTTCCGCCCTGAAGAGTTTTTCTGCCATGGATAAACTAAAATTATCTGTTAAAGAAAAATAAGTAGAGATGAAATCTTTTCAAAATCCGTCTTTTTCAATTCCAACCTCAGGCTCCCCGGCCGGCTCCTCAGCTTTGGCTCTTACCCCCGGTTTCTCGAGCAGCTCCGAAGCCAAAAGTCCTGAAAATATCAGAGCGCATCCGATAAAACTAAAGAGAGTAAATCCCTCACCAAGCGCAAAAAATGCAAAAACTGCAGCAAATAAAGGCTCAAAGGAGTATATTATTCCGGCCTTCGTCGGACTTACTTCCTTCTGGAATCTTGTCTGGACTGTCATGGTAACAAACGTTGCAAGAAATGCCGTATAGGCAAGGCCCCCTAAAAGTGAACCCGTAAATTCCGCACGCATCGGTTCTATGCCGGATACTGAGAGTGCAGCTGCAAGTGTGAGCGCAAGCATAGAGGTAATTGAAAGCTGCAGGAAAGTAAGCGCCTTGAAATTCATGCGCCTGCTTGCCCTGTCCAGAAATACAATCTGCATCGCAAAGAAAACGGCGCACAGAAGCGTCATTACATCGCCAAAGTTAAAATTGCTCCCCAGCTCGTAAAATAAATTCCATATGGAGGTATCCCTGACTGAAAGAAATACAAGTCCCATCAGGACCAGAAAACTTCCGAACATGGCGCCGAAGGTCGGCTTTCTTTTTTCAATTATCAGCTGCAGCAGGGGAGTGAACATTACAAGTGAACCCGTAATGAAGCCCGACTTGGTTGCCGTCGTAAAGTTTAAGCCTACGGTCTGCGTGGAAAATCCAAGGAATAAAAATACTCCTACAAGAATTCCCATGGCTGCAGATTTTCTGTCTAATTTCTTCAGCTCCTTATATGCAAAGGGGAGCAGTATGAGCGATGCAATAAGAAATCTGATCCCCACAAACAGCATTGAGGAGATATCATTCAGTGAGTTCTTTACAATTACAAAAGTGCCGCCCCAGATTATCGTATTGAAAACGAGGGCACTCTCACCGAAATATTTTTTATGTATGATACCCCGGAAATTAATCTTCATCAGTTGAATAGCCGAAGGATTTTAGGAAATTCGGATCAGAACGCCATTTATTTCTTACTTTCACCCTGAGCTCCAGATAAACAGGCCTCTGAAGGAAGGCTTCAATTGCTTCACGTGACTTCTGCCCCAGCTCTTTTATTGCAGAGCCCTGGCGGCCGATCATTATCGGCTTCTGCGATTCTTTTTCAACAACTATTGCCGCCTGAATGAGATCCTTGCGCCCTTCTCTTTCCTTGAAATCCTCAATTAACACTTCTGCTGAGTAAGGGATCTCTTCCTGATAAAGTTCAAGTATCTTTTCACGTATGATCTCTGAAACAAAGAAACGTTCCGGCTCAATTGAAACTATGTCGTCCGGATAATACTTCGGGTGCTCGGGCAGATATTCCAGAATGCTGTGAAGAACGCTATCCGTATTATAATTAAGCAAAGCTGAAACAGGAAAAATATTATCGAACTCTCCGGTTTTTTCCAGCTTCGACATTAAAAGCTTTACCTTCTCTTCATTTGAAAGATCCACTTTGTTGATAAGAAGTATCTTCTTTGCCCTCCTGAAGGAAAGCATCTTTTTCACGTTCTCATCCTCAAGCGTCTTTCTGCCCTCCGGATCCGCCGTAATATCTATGATGAAAAGCAGTATATCGGCATCTTTTACCGACTGCTGCACATACTCAAGCATTCTCTCCTGCAGGAGGTAATCCGGTTTCAGAATTCCCGGCGTATCAAGAAATATTATCTGGTATTCTTCTGTAGATAAGATGCCAAGTATCCTCTTGCGTGTGGTCTGCGGTTTATTTGTTGTAATTGAAAGTTTCTCACCTAAAAATGCGTTCAGCAATGTGGATTTTCCCACATTAGGCTTCCCGACAATAGTTACATAACCTGATTTTACTGCCATAATTCCTGACTAAATTAAAATAATAATAACAGTCAATATATCTAACTACAGGCTTAAAGGCAATGTAATGTAAAAAGGGGAGAGACCATGAGGTATGAAAAAAGAAAGCCGGGTGAAACCCGGCTTTCTTTCTTTTGCAGCATTAAAAATTATCAGCGAAGCCTTCCCTTTGCTCCCTTAAAGGACTCATACACAATATAAATACTTACTAAAATTATGAATGCAAGCCCCGATCCCAGGACTGAGAAATCCCTGCCCGTAAAAAGACTGTTGTAGCTGGAAAGAAGATTTGAAAACTTGCCTGCTGCTGTTTCTATTACTGTCTTATACCAGGCCGGCTCTGCTGAAGAGGCAGGACCCGATGCCTTTAATGCAAGTATGGCCGCAGTCAGTATGCCCGCAGTCAGAATCAGGAATAAGGCTACAATAAACCTGAAGAAATAACTTTTTTTAGGTTTGTAGCTGAAAGACATCCTTTCAATTTTCTTCATCATATTCTGCGTGAAGTCGCCTGATACCTGAAAGGTTTCCATCCTCCTTAACTGCTGGTCCACTATCCTCTGCGCTTTCAGCCTTGCAAGGCATGAAGCGCAGAATTTCAAGTGCTCGTTCAGCTCCGAAAGCTCACGGCCTTCAATCTCGTTATCAATGTATTTGTTTAAGATTTCATCGCTTATGTGCGTCATAACAGCTCCTCATGGTAATTATGCTTCAGTACCAGGTCCCTTAACGCATTGCGCGACCTGTGAAGAATAACTTTTACATTTACTAAGGACAAACCGGTGATTTTGCTTATTTCATCAAGGCTCATATCATCAAGGTAGAACATATTAATAATGCTTGCATATTTTTCGGGCAGCTTGTCTATCATTTTATTTACAAACTGTGCCACATTCTCGCTCTCGGCATACACCTGCTGGTCGCTGTCGCTTAATTCAAGATGATCCTCAAGCGACGAGAGCTCTCTTTCATTTCTCCTTCTTTTGCTCGAAAGAAACGTGAGGGCAGAATTATAGGCAATCCGGTAAAACCACGTTGAAAATTTCGAATCCTGCCTGAAAGAGCTAAGCGACTGGTAAGCCTTAAGGAAACTATCCTGAAGGACCTCCTCGGCATCAAAGTCATTTCGCAGCATTCTTTTGAGCAGGGAGAAGCCTTTGTCCTTATACCGGTCAATTATGAGCGAAAAGTCAGCCTGGTTGCCCCTTTTTACCGATTCTATAATCTCTATGTCGCTTAAATTTCTCATCGTATACTTGTGACCATATAATTTAAGAAAAGGTTACAGGCTGCAAGACTAATTTAAGAAAATATTTTCCACTGGCAAAAGGTGTAACCTTTCTCACTTACTTCCAGTCTCAACTAGTAGAAAGCAGAAAAATTTATATCCGGATATAAAAAAAGGGTCGACAAATTTAATTCATAAAAAGTGTAACCTTTTGGCGGAAATTCCCGTCAAAACTATTAGACAATAAAAGGAGTCAATCATGGGACCTGATACATTAGGAGTTTTTATACCAATCGTTATGACACTGACCGTCGGTCTGGTGTGGATAACTGTAGCATATTTTAAGTCCAGGGAGCGTCAGATGCTAATTGAACGCGGTCTGCCTGCCGAGGAAATTAAACAGTTCTTTGAACGCAAAGAAAAATCCAATCCATTTCTTTTAACCAAGCTCGGTATCATTGCCATTTTCTTCGGTCTCGGCGTCGGTTTGGGTATGTATCTGCAGGAGGCTACGGAGAAGGAATTCTGGATGATGCTGTTTGTATTTACCTTTACAGGCCTTGGTTTTGTTATTGCCAACCTCCTTGGCCGGAAGCTGGAAAAGAGTTTTTAGGTAAAACTGCATACAAAAAAAGCAGAGTATATTACTCTGCTTTTTCTATTTTTATCCTCTATAAATCAATCCCGGAAATGAATCCGTTATTTTCATAACCTTAATCCATTCCCTGTTCTGTGAGCCATCTTTCGGCGTCAATTGCAGCCATACAGCCTGTGCCTGCAGCCGTAACGGCCTGACGGTAATGCTTGTCTGCAACGTCGCCTGCCGCAAAAACACCTTCAATATTTGTGCGCGTAGTGCCGGGTTTTACAACCAGGTAGCCCGTTTCATCCATTTCAAGATAGTCTTCAAAAATCTCAGTGTTAGGCTTGTGGCCAATTGCAATAAAAATGCCGTCGACTTTTATTTCTTCTGTCGTGCCGTCAACAGTGTTCTGAAGTATTGCGCCGGTTACAACCTTTCTGCCGTTTTCTTCTACTCCCAGCACCTCTTTAATTACCCTGTTTGTGGCAAATTTGACCTTTGAATTCTGCTTTGCCCTTTCAAGCATGATCTTTGAAGCCCTGAATTCATCTCTTCTGTGAACAACTATTACTTCTGCAGCATGCTTTGTCAGGTAAGTGGCTTCTTCCATTGCCGTATCTCCGCCGCCTACAACGAGCACTTTCAGATTCTTGAAAAAGAAGCCGTCACACGTTGCACATGCAGAAACACCGTAACCCATAAACTTGTGTGCGCTTTCTATTTCCAGCAGCCTTGCAGAGGCTCCCGTGGAAATTATCACGGCATCGGCTGTATATGTTTCGTCGTATGACTTTATAGTAAATGGCCTTTTGGAGAAGTCCACTGCCGTAACTTCCTTAAAGAACAGCTTTGCTCCGAACTTCTGAGCCTGCTTGCGCATAATTTCCATCAGCTTCGGGCCCTGTATGCCTTCTTCAAATCCCGGGTAATTTTCAATTTCAGTTGTAATTGTAAGCTGGCCGCCCGGCTGCATGCCTTCAAAAACTACCGGACTTAAGTTAGCCCTTGCGTTGTAAAGAGCTGCCGTCAGCCCTGCGGGGCCGGAGCCGATAATTAAAACTCTGTAATGATTTGTTTCTGTTTTCATTTCTCCTACTGCGTTACCTGCATCCTGAGTTGTGCTCATGAATATTCCTCCTGAATTTAACAATTTGTCCCAGCTTCATGATGATCTGGCGTCTGTTTTATTATAATATCAATATTTTTTCAGAAATTCCGCGTTTCTTTTTAGCCCCTTGAGCTTTGCACGGCTTATGGGGCTTCTTTGGAATCTCGTTTTAAATTCGTCACTTTCCATTGAAAGCACTTCGTTTAAGTCTATTTCTTTGTTTCCGTTTTCCGGATAAAACTCTTCTTCATGCGTTAATCTTGGAAATTTGATGTTCCAGGGGCAGACTTCCTGGCAGATGTCGCACCCGAAAAGCCAGCCTTCTAACTTTCCCCCGAATTCACTCCCGATTTCCCCTTTATTTTCTATTGTCAGAAACGAAATGCACTTCGAGCCGTCAACAACATATTCTTTTGCTATAGCACCGGTGGGGCAGGCATCTATGCACCTTCTGCAGCTCCCGCAGTGATCCGTTATGAGACTGGAATACCTGAACTCATAGTTCGTTATTACTGTAGCCAGAAATACCCAGCTCCCGAATTCCTTAGTGATCAGGTTGGAGTGCTTTCCGATCCAGCCTAAACCTGCCTTTGAAGCCCAGACTTTATCCATTACAGGACCTGTATCAACATAGGCTGCGGCTTCAAACTCCGGGTCAATACCTTTAAGCTCACTGACCAGCTGGTCCAGCTTTTCCCAGATTATGTAGTGGTAATCTGTTCCCCAGGCGTAGCGCGAGACTTTGCCTTTTTCCTTATTGCCTGAATGCTTTTCATCTGTATAATAGTTTAATGCAAGAGAAATTACGCTTTTGGCCCCCGGCAGAATATTCCTTACGTCGCGCCTCTTTTCAACGTTGCGCTCCATATAGGCCATGCCTGCCTGGTACTTATTATTAAGCCATTCCTCCAGCTTAGCGGTCTCTTCAACAAGTTCGTCTGCAGCTGTAAAACCCGCCAGATCAAAGCCGGTTTTAACTGCAATATCCGTTACTATTTCATTTGTCAGCTTCATTGAAACCTGTTAACCCCGGCACTCAGCTTTTACATAAACATGATTATCAACAATTTTAACTGCGTAGCTCTTGAGGCCTCTTGTGCCGGTTTTCTTGCAGCCTGTTTTGAGGTCAAATTCCCAGCCGTGGGCAGGGCATACGATGCACCCGTTTTCAACAAAGCCGTCGTAAATTATTGCGGCATGCTGATGCGGACAGATGTTATCCAGTGCGAAAACTTCTCCCTCTGCCTTAATCAGTGCTATTTCCGCTTCATCTATGATAAACTTCCTGCCTTCATTTTCCCTAAGATCGCTTAACCTGCAGAGCCTTGTAAACCCCTCTATGTCTGTCATTTAAGACTGTCATACCTTTCTTTTATCTTAAAACCCTTATCGGTAGCCATTACTGTAGCATAAGCAGAATAAGGGTCGTGCTCAAAAATCAGTTTCCAGTTTTCTTCTGCGGCCTTCATAAGAATATTTTTCTTTTCTTCCAGCGTAACAAGCGGCTGAAGATCATAGCCCATAATATACGGCAAATGAGTATGCGAAGCCAATGGGATCAGGTCGCCGCAGTAAACAAATGTATTAGATCCATCTGAAATTTTTACAAGCTGCTGACCGAAAGTATGCCCGTTCATCTGAAGAAGCTCAATTTCCTCGTCAAAAGCTTCATCGCCATCAAAAAATTTCAGCACTCCATGTTCTAAAAGCGGCACAAAATTTTCTTTTATGTAGCTTCCTTTATCCCTCTGGGAAGGATTTAAGGCCCAGTTTAAGTTCTTCTTCTGCACGTAATAAGTGGCATTTGGAAATGCCGGCACAAGCTTACCGTCTTCATACCTTGTTGATCCTCCGGTATGGTCAAAATGCAGGTGCGTCAGTATCACATCCGTAATCTCTTCGGATTTTATTCCTCTTTGCTGTAAAAGTTCAGCCAGGGTTCCAGACACTTGAATGTCGTATATATTGTGCGACTTTTCATCCCACTTGTCACCCATACCAGTATCTATAAGTATCTTCTTATCCGCTGAAGTCAGCAGCAGGCACCTCGTGCTTAAGGTAATGCGGTTCCTGTCATCGGCCGGATTAGATTTTTCCCACAACGGCCTCGGGATGATCCCGAACATAGCACCTCCGTCGAGTGCAAATGTACCGGCTTCAATAATTTCCAGGTTATACTTTCCAATTTTCATATTAATATGATGCTATGTCCAATATAAAGTTTCATATAATATAAATTAAATTACGCCTAAATTCTAATTTATACCTGCAAACCGGCGTGCAAAATTCCTTTAAAAACAAAAAACCGCATTGGCCTGCCAAAAACAGGCCTTTACGGTTTTAATAAAAATTAAACCTGGTTTGCGGGCTTATCTGCCTACTGCATCAAGTTCTTCTTTTTTAGCCATTAAGGCATCCTTGTCTTCTACATGGTTCGGATCAGGAACACAGCAGTCAACAGGGCATACAGCAGCGCACTGCGGTTCGTCGTGGAAGCCTACGCATTCGGTGCATTTGTCGGGAACAATATAAAAGAAATCATTTTTGAAGAATCCGCTGGCACCTGAGGGTGCAGCATCACCTTCTCCAAAAGTCTTTCCGCCTAAAACCCACTCACTGCCGCCTTCATAAATAGAATTATTCGGGCATTCAGGTTCGCATGCACCGCAGTTGATGCATTCTTCGGTTATCATAATAGCCATGGTCTTAAACTCCTATAATTAATTGTACATTTATTAAGCAAAATATGGATACGTTTTTGAGAAGAATTGTACCGGCAGAAATAAAGTAATAAAAAGAACTAAAATTTCCAATATTTTTTCTACCCGGCAGCCAATTTTAATAAATAGCAGAATTATAATCAAGACAAAAAAATCTGAAATAGCAGATTTTACCAGCTTCCGCTCGATCCGCCGCCGCCAAATGAGCCTCCGCCCCCTGAAAACCCGCCAAAACCGCCTCCGCCGCCCGAGCCGCCTCCAAATCCGCCAAAGCCTCCGCCTCCGCCGCCGAAGCCTCCGCCCCAGAAGGTAAAACCTCCTCTTCTTCTTCCGCCTCTGAAAATAAAGTTAAAGAGTATGAAAAGAAGAATTATTATAAAAGTGCCGATGCCTTTGAAGTTGGTGCCTCTATGCTTTTTGTCCTTTGCCGTGTATTCTCCGGCAGTGGCAGCCTTAATGGCATCAAGTCCCGAGCGCACACCTTCAAAGTATTCGCCTTTCTGAAAATACGGCTTTACTTCATTCCTTAAAATTGAGTTCGACAGGGCATCCGGAAGTGCTCCTTCAAGGCCGTAGCCAACCTCAATCCTTAATTTACGGTCCTGCTTTACAACAAGAAAAAGGATTCCGTTGCTGTTTTCTTTTGTGCCGATTTTGTTTTTTGCGGCTGTTTCATACGCGTACGATTCCAGGGGATAATCCCCAATTGAGGATATCATAAGAAAAATAACCTGGTTCGATGTGGTGTCGCTGAAGGTCTTAAGATCCCTGTTCAGGAATGTTAATTCCTCTTCCGAGAGTGTTCCGGTTAAATCAGTTGCCCAGCTCTTGAGACTGGGAATCTCAGGCTGCTGGGCAAATAAATTCTGAATTGCCAGACATAAAATTAAAAGAAATAGAAAAGAAACTTTTTTCATGTTACCTTAAAATTCAACTTTCGGGGCAGATTCTGCGCCCGGAGCAGATTTGAAATACTGCTTCTCCCTGAAGCCTGCCATATTTGCAAATATGAAAGCCGGGAATCTCTTTATCCTGGTATTATATTCCTGCACCACCTGGTTGAATTTCATCCTTTCCACGGCAATGCGGTTTTCCGTGCCTTCAAGCTGAGCCTGAAGCTGCAGAAAGTTCTCATTCGCCTTCAGATTCGGATAATTCTCAACTGTAACCAGAAGCCTCGACAGGGCACTGCTTAAATTTCCCTGTGCTGCCTGGAAACGCTGAAAGGCCTGCGGATCGCTTAGCATCTCAGGTGTCAGCTTTATCTGGTTTACGCTTGCACGGGCTTCGGTAACTCTTGTTAAGACCTCTTTTTCAAAGTTGGCGTAGCCTTTTACCGTATTAACGAGATTTGGTATCAGATCGGCCCTTCTCTGGTACTGATTTTCAACCTGACTCCAGCTCTGATTAACTGATTCATTTAAGGATACCAGACTGTTATATACACCAACACCCCACATTACGAGACCAATTATAATAACAAGAATGACACCGGCAATAGAGCATCCTACCAGTACACCTCTTTTCATTCACTCCTCCGTAGTTAAGTTAAGATTCCAAAATGAGCTCTAAAAAGACCCTGGGGAAAATACACCTGTCTTTCCTGAAAAAACGTTTCTTTACAAATTACACTTTATCTATGAATATAATAAATCTTGCACAATATCAATTTGTCAGACTTCTCATCGGTGCAGGTATTCTTCCGCCCCTTAAAACAAGATTGTCGCACCTGAGCTGCCTTACCGGCATAACCGGCGCCTGGCCGAGAAGACCGCCGTAATCAACAAAGTCGCCTACCTTCTTCCCGTATGCAGGAATAATTCTTACAGCCGTGGTCTTGTCGTTGATCATGCCGATTGCACTTTCATCCGCAATGATACCTGCAATTGTTGTAGCAGGAGTGTCACCCGGAACGGCAATCATATCCAGACCTACGGAGCAGACAGCCGTCATTGCTTCCAGCTTTTCAAGTGAAAGATAACCCATCTTTGCTGCATAGATCATTCCGGCATCTTCACTTACCGGTATAAAAGCGCCGCTCATTCCGCCCACGGAAGAGCTGGCCATAAGACCTGCTTTCTTAACACAATCATTTAACATCGCAAGGGCTGCAGTCGTTCCTGGAGCACCAACGTACTCAACACCCATAGCCTGAAGTATGTCTGCAATTGAATCACCTATGGCTGGAGTAGGTGCAAGTGAAATATCAACAATTCCGAAAGGAATGCCGTGCTTTTCAGCAACTTTTCTTCCCATAAGTTCCCCGGCACGTGTAATCTTGAATATCGTGCGCTTTATTACCTCTGCAAGCTGCTGAAGGTCAACTCTGCCGGCCGAACGGATTGCATCAAGCACAACTCCGGGACCGCTGATGCCAACGTTTAATACAACTTCAGGCTCAGAAACCCCGTGAAAAGCTCCGGCTACAAACGGATTGTCTTCCGGCACGTTGCAGAAAACAACAAGTTTTGCACACCCGATTGAATCGCGGTCCTTTGTAAGTTCGGCAGTCTTCTTAATTACTTCCGACATTATGTTAACTGCATCCATGTTGATGCCTGCCTTTGTGGAGGCAACGTTGACACTTGAACAAACCCTTCCTGTTTCCGTAAGGGCGTAGGGAATCGATTTAACCAGTTCCATATCACCGTTTGTAAAACCTTTCTGTACCAGGGCTGAATAACCGGCCAGGTAGTCAACCCCAACTTCCATTGCGGCTTTATCTAAAACCTTTGCTATCTCAACAAAATCATCAGACTTGAAGGCGTCGCCTACAATTGAAAGGGGAGTAATTGATATTCTTTTATTCGCAATTGAAATGCCATATCTGCTTTCAACTTCCTTTGCAAACTTTACGTGGTTCTGGCCGTACTTTGTTATCTTTTCATAAATTTTCTGTTTTACAACTTCAAGATTCCTGTCGGCACAGTCCCTTAAACTTATACCCAAAGTAACTGTACGGATATCGAAGTGCTCAATTTCCGTCATCTTTATGGTTTCTAATATTTCATCAAATTCGTAAGCCAATGGTATTCTCCTGTTATCTTAAACTTCTTAAATTCTGTGCATAAACCTGAAAAGGTCTTCATGCTGCATGAATATTTTAATCTTCAGTTCATTAGCAATTTTTGACATCTCATCCTGGATCTCCTTAAGATCTCTCGAACTGTTTGTTATGTCGACGAGCATGATCATGGTAAAGAATTCCTGCATTATCTTCTGGCTGATGTCCTGAATGTCGCAGTTGTTTTCACTGAGTGCTTTTGTAATTGTGCTTACGACGCCCGGATGATTTAATCCGTATGCAGTAAGTATTACTCTGCCGCTTGTAACGTCTCCTCCGGCTTTGCTGCTTGTTTCAATTTTTGAAACTGAACTTTGTACAACTTTTTTAACAAGATCCGGAGAAGCCTTTTCCCCAAGCTCTTCAATTGCACTGAGTGTGATTTTTCTTATTTCATCTTCTGATAATCTCACGGTTTTAACCCTTTATAATTATTCTGTAAGTAAATTAGCGCATCTCTTGAAATTTCTGAATTTCTTTGAATAGCAAATTTTTCGGCGTTCTGAACGTTGCCCCTGTGGAAACGGAAAAACAGACCTGCTTCAATGAGCCCGTCAAATGCCCTCTGGGCTGCAAAGGAATCGTAGGCTAAGTATCCTAAAAATCCTGTCCACGCCAGTGACATTATTCCTGATATGTAATTTCCCGTATAAAATTGCCCAGAACCGGGTAGAATATAAGAAATTACTTTTGCAAATGACACAGAATATTTTGCCTTTTCCACTGCCAAAGAATACTCAATTATCTCTTTTGAAGCCCCTGCTTTTTGGAATTCTGCGGAAGCTTTTTCCCAGTCATCCGCAAAAATATAGGCCCAGGCTTTCCAGTAATCTATCTCAATTATCCTGTTTGAGAAAACCGCTTCTTTTTCCATCTGCCTTAATATCAGAAGGGCATTTTCTGTCGTACGCCTTAAAATATTGCATTTTATAATTTCCGTCTTCACATCAAAAAGCGCACTGTCACCCGGAGCGCTCGTCTGTGCAAGACTGAAATACTTTACCGCATCATCCAGCTTTGCACCCCTCATATAAGAATAGCCGATCAAGTAATTGCCTCTGAAAGCATATTCCTTTTTCTTATCGAAAAATAGAAGCCTTTTCAGTTCAGTGATTGCGTCGTAATATTCTTCCTTATTAAGAAGTTCCCGGCAAAGCTGAAACTGCCTCTCAAGAGGAGTCTGTGCCTTCAGGCCCTGTGTAAGTCCTGAAAGCAAGAAGACGAGAAAGAAGAAAAGTGCTCTATTTGCAAAATTGTTCATAGTCGGGCAGAAAGTAATTATTACTGTTTAAGAATAACTTCAGGTCAGCTGTAAAGGTGTAGTCCACCTGTGCGTTAAAGATTTGCGCCTGCGCTGCAGAACCGTAAACATTCCCGGCATAAAAAAGCGCCGCAAGTCCTCCGAATAAGTATCCCCTGAAATTGTGGTGCGCCTTCAGATTATCATATGAAATGTAGCTCAAAACTCCTGTAACAATTAAACTTGTCAGGCCGTCCCCCCATTCGCCGGCATAAGCTTTCCCTAGTCCCGGAATTATGGCAGATAGTATGGCGGCTTTAACGGGACTCTTATAAGGCGGATTACTCTTTCTCAAATAAAATTCTTCCATTTTACTTTTGGCGTTGGAGGGAAAAGCATCTTTAAACTCATCCTTACCCGGCAGCGGCGCATTATCAAATAAATAAGAAGTGTAGTAAAGACTTCTGATCGGATTAGTGTATTTATCAGAAAAATAAGTTTTTTCTTTGTACATGTTTCTAAGTGAGCTCAGATTATTGCTGAAGAATTTCGACTTATAAAGCTCAAGCCTGGCTTCATCAGAAAATGTATTTCCTGAGGACAGATTAATAAATCTTTCCTCAGCTTCCTTTGATTGACCCATATTCGAAAATCCGAGAGCAATCTTAAATTTAATTGTGTCAGAAGGAACGTTGGAAAATTTCAGCAGGCTCTCATATTCCGATATTGCTCTCAGGTAATCTTTCTTACAGTAAAGGTAATCGGCAAACTTTAGGATGTTTTCCGGCGAATGAAAAATGCTGGCAGAGTCATTCTGTGCCATAAGAGGCATATATCCACAAAGCCATATAAATGCAAATAAAAGAAAATTTTTCATTTAGCGCCGGAAAGTTAAAGATGATCTACGGAAAATAACACCTGCGGGCTACTATAGCAAGCCCTCATGCCGGAGTCAGGGCCTGCCTTTACTTTTTAATTTTTAATTGATTTCGGAGGAAGGTATTTTATTTTCTCCGGACGCAGCGTGTAATTCATAACCGGATCTGTAAAGCGACGTCTGTCTGCCGTTACAGGGTAGTGGTTAATTTTCAGTATGTTCATGTCGCGCGTGAAGCGGTCAAAAAACATCAGCGATCCCTGGAATATATTTGTGGCCCGAACGGACTGAATGAAAAAATTTGAGCAGGTGGGTTCAAAAGGACAGTTATCCCCGTCCAGGTCGGAAATTACAAAATTGTATAAAGAATGGGAAGTGCCAAGAAGCAGATTGCCAAAGCTTTTACTCTCCCCGGAAGAACTTTGCTTTTCGGGCACAGCAGCATATTTGATTTCGCTTTTACCCCACCTCTGCCAGTCAGTCTCCTGTGCGTGTGAAAGGGCTGAAGCAAAAAGTATCAGGCATATTATAACAAATATACGCATAGCATTATTCTCAAAATTAGAGAAGGCATGAAGTATATCCATGCCTTCCAATTCACAATTCAACATTCATAATTCATAATTATTTATTATCCAGCAGCGCTCTTGAAATAACTATCTTCTGAATTTCAGAGGTGCCTTCGTAAATTTCCGTAATCTTTGCGTCTCTTAAATATCTTTCCACCAGGTATTCCCTTACATAGCCGTAGCCGCCGTGGATCTGTATGGCTTCCAGGGCGCATTCAACTGCTGTTTTGGATGCAAAGAGCTTTGCCATTGCGGCTTCCTTAAAGAATTTCTTGTGAGCATCTTTAAGTGCTGCGGCCTGAAGAATGAGCAGCTCCGAAGCTTCTACATTAGTTGCCATATCGGCAATCTTGAACTGTATTGCCTGCAGATCGGCTATAGGTTTTCCGAAAGCCTTTCTCTGCTTTGCATAATTTATTGATGCTTCCAGCGAGGCCCGGGCTATTCCGAGTGCCTGTGAAGCAATGCCTATTCTTCCCCCGTTAAGCGTATCCATGGCAAAGTTGAACCCTTTGCCTTCTTCCCATACAATGTTTTCCTTTGGTACGCTGCAGTTCGTAAAGGAAAGCGAACAGGTGTCTGAACTCTTAATTCCAAGTTTATCTTCTTTCAGCCCGTGTTCAAATCCCGGAGTCCCTTTTCCCACCAGGAAGGTAGTGATTCCTTTGTGGCCTTTGGATTTATCTGTAGCAGCCATTACCAGGAAGTAATCTGCGCTCTGTCCGTTTGTGATCCAGTTCTTTGTGCCGTTTAAGACGTAGCAGTCGCCGTTTTTCTCAGCTGTAGTTCTCTGCTGTGTGGCGTCGCTTCCGGCCTCAGGCTCCGAAAGAGCAAAAGCTCCAAGTTTCTCGCCCGATGCCAGCTGTTTCAGGTACTTATCTTTAATATAATCCGAACCGTATTTTTCAAGTCCGTAGCATACAAGAGAATTATTAACCGACATAATTACACCAACGCTGGCGTCCACCTTTGAAATCTCTTTCATGGCTAGAACGTAACTGACAGTATCAAGCCCGGCTCCCCCGTACTCCGGAGAAACCATCATTCCCATAAAACCAAGCTCCCCGAGCTTTTTCACAATTTCTGCCGGGAATTCAGATTTTTTGTCCCTTTCCACCGCAGTTGGAGCAATTTCAGATTCCGCAAACTCTTTTGCTGTCTGCTGGATCATTAGCTGATCTTCTGTAAGATCAAATGTCATTGTGACTCCTATTTTTAATGAAAGATACTAACTGCCCTTCTTTATATCAATAGAGAACCGCACCCGGAGAGCAGCTGTTTAACTCCAGAAAGCGCCCGTTTTATGCCATTTTTTTTTCTGTCATTTATGAAATTGCGCTTTCGTATATTTAAGGTCATGGAAAATAACATTATTAATATTAAAAATCAGCTAAAAGGTCTTACTTTAGAGGAACTGAAGGAATATTTCAAAAAAATAGGTGAGCCGGCCTTCCGCGGAGAGCAGCTTTTTAACTGGATGTATAACCATCTGGCCCTAAGTTTTGATGAAATGCAGAATTTTTCGAAGGATCTCAGGGGTAAGCTTTCCGAAACATGCTCGCTTCAGTCTCTGGAACTTGTAACCGTTCAGGATTCACCGCAGACCGGTACGAAAAAGTATCTTTTTCAGACTTCCGACGAAAGAAAGATTGAATCCGTTGTCATTCCAGATCAGGACAGAGCTACTCTTTGCATCTCTACACAGGTGGGATGCCCCCTGGACTGCAAGTTCTGCGCTACGGGACTTATGGGCTATAAACGGAACCTGACGGTCGGCGAAGTGGTAGATCAGTACCTCCTGGCAGCCAGGGATTACGGCAAGGAAAAAATTACAAATATTGTATATATGGGCATGGGCGAACCCCTGCTTAACTTTAAGGCCACGTTAAGCTCGCTTTCAATTTTTACAGCCGAACTGACCAAAGGTGTCAGCCGCAGCAGAATTACCGTCTCTACTGCAGGTATCGCTCCGAAGATTAAAGAACTGGCCGATTCAGGCTTCAGGGTAAAACTGGCTCTTTCGCTCCATTCCTGCTTTGAGGATGTAAGAAGCACTATTATGCCCATAAACCTGAAATTCCCGCTCAGGGAAAACATTGAAGCCATTAAATATTTCGCTAAAAAAACCGGTACGCGCATTACTTTTGAATATACAATGCTCAAAGGTATTAACGACCGCACAGAAGATGTGAAGGCTCTTACCAAGCTTTGCAGCCAGGTGCCTTCAAAAATTAATATAATCCCTTTTAACTCAATTGCACACATGAATCCCGGCGGTATATCGGCTACTCTGGAGCCTGCCTCTTATAAGGATATTCAGAATTTTGCTCAGCAGCTTAGGGATAACAATATTACTGTAATGGTCCGCGAGACGCAGGGCAGCGACATTGCTGCTGCCTGCGGCCAGCTTGCTGCCAAATATTAATCTGAAATTTAAGTTGACTTAAATATTTATATTTTGCACTTTTTAATTTTCAAAGGAGTTGTTTCTTAATGGCCTGGTTAATGCTTATTGTTGCGAGTGTTTTTGAAATTTCATGGGCAATTGGTCTTAAATACAGTGAGGGATTGACTAAACCGGTTCCTTCGGTTTTTACGGTTGTTACGATGATTTTAAGTTTCGTCTTCCTGTCTCAGGCAGCTAAACATCTCCCAATTGGTACTGCGTATGTAATATGGACGGGCATTGGTGCTGCGGGTACGGCTTTCTACGGCATGATGTTCTTTAATGAATCCCGTGAAGTTCTGCGCATCGTCTGCCTCCTGGTAATTATATCAGGTGTAATCGGACTTAAGTTAACCTCAAGCAATTAAATTCTATCTTTATATATTATGAAAAAGCTCACACACGACGAAATTTCTGTTAACCGGAGCACTCTGGATACAATCCATACCGTAAATAAGCTCCCGGTTTATGTGCTGCTGGATAATATCAGAAGCACATATAACGTCGGCTCCATTTTCAGGACTTCCGACGGGGCTATGATTGAGAAACTCTTCCTTTGCGGCTATACTCCGCATCCGCCTAAAAAAGAAATTCTTAAAACAGCACTCGGCTCCACCGAAAGTGTCAAATGGGAGTATGTTAAAGACGCCAGAGAAGCCGTCTTGAAGCTCAAGGAAAACGGAGTTAAAATTTGTGCCCTCGAACAGACCAGCAGGAGTCTTCCTTACTACAGTGTCTCAGATGGTGAGTTTCCGCTATGCCTTATAGTAGGTAATGAAATAACGGGTGTTTCACAGGATCTGATAGATTTGTGCGATTTTTCGCTGGAAATCCCCCAATTCGGGATTAAACAGTCGCTTAATGTGGCTGTGGCTTACGGAATTGCAGTTTTCGACTTGCGAAGAATTTACGACAATGGGTATGCAGGTGAGGCAGATCTCAATAAATAGCTGCAGCTCCTCATTTTAATTGATTTTTTTGGCATAACCCTATATATTAGTCAACTTAAATAATTGTACTTTGTTATATTTTTCTTAAAAACCAGCAGAGCTATGAAAGAACTAAGATTTAGACTCTTTATCATTCTCGGTGCTATAGCACTGAGTCTGTACTTGCTGCACTATACTTATTCCGATTACATGAACAACAAGAAGGTCGACAAGATCAGAGAACATGTAGTTGACAGTATCCGCAGCGCTAACCCCAATATCGGCCCCGACAAACTCCAGGCACGCGGCGAATCCGTTGCAGACAGCGTCAGGGTTAATAACCCATCGTTCGCCAAGGACCGGGCAAAAAGGCTTAAATTAGGCCTCGACCTGCAGGGCGGTATGTATATGGTTATGGAAGTAAATACCACCGAAATGCTCAGAAAACTTGCCAAGGACCCCGATTCTAACTTCCGTCAGGCTTTACAGCAGGCCGAAAGTGAAGTTAAAACCAACGACGCCGATATCGTAAGCGTCCTGGCCCGCAATATCCAGGGCAAGGGTATAAGATTGAGCCGCTACTTCGGTACAATCAGAGAAAGTGATAATGATATAATCTCTAATCTTAGAAAACAGGCCGACGACGCAGTCAGCCGCGCTATGGAAATTATCAGAAACCGCGTCGACCAGTACGGCGTTTCTGAACCCAGCATTCAAAAACAGGGCAGCCGCAGAATTATCGTTGAGCTGCCTGGCGTTGCTAAGGAAGAAGAAGCCAAGCACCTTCTGCAGGGAAGCGCTCTTCTGGAATTTAAGCTCTTAAAAGACCCTAACTTTACAGTCCAGGTAATGCAGAAAGTTGATGAAGTCCTGGCTGGAACCGGTATTGCCGACTCCACACTTTCCGACTCGGCTAAAACAGCTAATAAGACTGCCGAAGCAAAGAAGGATACCACACAGAAGGAATTAAGCAAAGAAGAGTTTGCCAAGAAGCATCCTTTCTTCGCTATCGCTATGATTCCTCCTCAGGCTACCTCGGCTGAAGCTTATGTTAAGGAAACCGACAGGGGAAGGCTCGACATGATGCTTAACCGCCCCGAAGTCCAGAAGGTAATGCCCGATAATGTTGAATTCCTTTATTCCGCCAAACCTATCGTAGGCCAGGATGGCGGAAAGTACCGCCTGCTGTACATGGTTAACAAGAACCCTGAACTTACTGGCGGAACAATTACCGAAGCCCGTGCCAATATCGATCCCCAGACCTCGGGTGCTGAAGTTACAATGCAGATGAACTCCGAAGGCGCAAGGGAATGGGCACGCATTACAGGCTCAAACATCGGTAAAAGAGTAGCTGTGGTGCTTGATAATTACGTTTACTCAGCTCCTGTTGTCCAGAACAAGATTCCTAACGGAAGTTCTCAGATCACTGGAATGAAAGATATGGAAGAGGCCAAGCTGATGGAAATCGTTCTTAAAGCAGGTGCCTTGCCAGCCCCGGTTGAAGTTATTGAAGAAAGAATCGTCGGACCTTCGCTTGGTACTGACTCTGTTTACCAGGGCCTGAACTCAGCTATTATCGGTTACCTCTTCATAGCTATCTTTATGATAGTTTACTACCAGAAATCAGGAGCAATTGCCGACCTGGGATTGTTTATTACAATACTCGTAATTATGGGTGTTCTGGCAGGCTTCAGCGCAACATTGACCTTACCGGGTATTGCCGGTATCGTATTAACCATGGGTATGGCCGTTGACGCTAACGTGCTTATCTTTGAAAGAATCAGGGAGGAAATGGCTACGGGCAAAACCCTCAAGGCCGCCGTCGACAGCGGATTTGCCAATTCTTACTCTGCTATTATTGACTCTAACATTACCACATTCATCACCGGATTGATACTCTATCAGTTCGGCGGAAGCGGCCCGGTTCAGGGATTTGCACTCACACTGATGATTGGTATCGTTGTAAGTATGTTCAGCGCTTTAGTTGTCGCCCGCGTGGTCTATGACTTCATGATCGCAAGAGGCGCTAAAATTTCCATCGGTTAATAAATTTGGATTCTAAGGAGAATAAAATAAATGCGGATATTTCATAATTTAGATGTAGACTTTATGGGCAAGAGAAGGTTTTTCTACTTCCTGAGTGCCCTGTTCTTTTTAATAGGTCTCGTAAGCGTCGTCTTCAGAGGACTTATATTCGGTATCGACTTTAAGGGCGGTACTGAAATCGCTCTGCAGTTCCAGAAACCTGTGGAAATCTCACGGGTCAGGGAATACGTAAATAATATCGGCCTCGGCGAAGTCGAACTTAAAACTTTCGGACAGTCGAGCGGTATACTGCTCAGAACCGAAATGCAGGAAATCCCAAGGACTATCCTCCCCCGCGTTATCGGCGGAATTGAAAAGACAATCGATAAGGATTTCCCTGGACTCAAAAGACAGCTTGTCGATACTGCTGCAGCTTCAGTTACTTATCAGTTCGCAAACCCGGATACAACAAATGAAGTTGTTGCAAAACTTCTTGCTGAGGGTTACCAGACAGGTAAATATTCTGAAGAACCTACCAACACCAAAATGGTAGTACGTGTAGGTATCTCAGAGTGGATTAAGGAAAACCTGAAAGACAAGATGCCTGATAATTCATTCCAGGTACTCAAGGAGGATAAGGTCGGTCCTAAGGTCGGAAACGAACTGAAGACACAGGCTTTGATCTCTGTATTCCTGTCGCTTCTCGGTATCCTTATTTACCTGGCATTCAGGTTTAAGTTCATCTTTGCTTTCGGAGCTGTTGTGGCACTTTTCCACGACGTTCTGATTACACTGGGTCTTTATGCGGCACTATACAACGTTATTCCGGGACTTAACCTGGAAATTAACCTGACAGTGGTTGCGGCATTCCTTACACTTATCGGTTACTCTGTAAACGATACTGTTATCGTATTCGACCGCGTTAGGGAATACCTGAAGATCCATAAGTCAATGCCTATTGAAGAAGCCATGAATAAAGCCGTTAATGCTACTATGAGCCGTACGATTCTGACAGGCGGAACGACTCTTATGTCAGTTCTGGTGCTTTTCATCTTCGGCGGTGAAGTCTTAAGAGCATTCTCATTCACACTGCTCTTCGGTATTATTACCGGTACATATTCTTCAGTATTCGTAGCCAGCGCTATAGTGCTTGAATATGTCAACAGGACAAAAGGGAAAATTGATTTTTAATGTGCCTTTACTTAATAAAAAGCCGGCTCTGGAATTTCCAGCCGGCTTTTTTGTTTTTATGCTGTAATTATTTTATTCTTATTGCTAATTTTGTGAAAATAAAAAGGAATTATTTATATGAGTAAGTTTATTGATCTTAGAAGTGATACGGTCACGCGCCCGTCGGAAGCTATGCGCAAGGCTATGTATGAAGCTGAAGTAGGCGACGACGTTTTTCAGGAGGACCCTACAGTAAATAAACTCCAGAGCTACGCGGCTGAACTCCTCGGGAAAGAAGCTGCCCTTTATGTGCCCAGCGGTACAATGGGTAACCAGCTCTGCCTTAACACATGGACGAGCCCCGGCGATGAGGTGATCTGCGAAATGGATGCCCATATTTTTAATTATGAATCGGGCTCGCCTGCAGTTTTGAGCGGAATTCAGATACTTCCGATCGTTGGTAATAAAGGCGTCATTACCCCGGATCAGGTTGAACCTATGATAAGACCCGTTTCAGCTTACTATATGCCTAAGACCAGGATAATTGAAGTTGAAAACACCCATAACAGGGCAGGCGGCACAATCCACCCCATGGAAAACATTATTGCACTGGAAAAGCTGGCAAGAAAGTATAATCTTTACTTCCACCTGGACGGCGCCAGAATATGGAACGCCTCTGCTGCAACAGGAATTTCTGTCAGCGAGTACGCCAGTCATTTTGATTCCGTTTCATGCTGCCTTTCAAAAGGACTTGGAGCCCCGGCGGGCTCTGTTATTGCCGGACCAAAGGAATTTATTGAAAAGGCTTTCAGAACACGCAAAGCCTGGGGCGGCGGTATGCGCCAGATAGGTATTCTTGCTGCAGCAGGGCTTTATGCGCTCAGGAACAATATTGAACGCCTCAAAGAAGATCACGAGAAAGCGTGCATAATTGCAAAGAGCCTGTCTGAAAACCCGAACGTTGAGGTTGACCTGGCTTCAGTTCAGACTAACATCATCATCGTAAAACCACTTACCATGACGCCCGACCAGCTGATGGCCAGGTGCAGGGAAAAGGGCCTTCTCATCTCAGGCGGTAAAATCGATTCTGTAAGAATTGTTACACACCTTGATGCCAGCTTTGAAGATGTTGAAAAAACTGTAAAAATTCTTCAGGAAGTTTTAGCCTGATTTATATTCTATGAAAAGCGAAGTGTTTTTATCTTTCAGGTGAAAAGCTTCGCTTCACTATTTTAAACTCAAAACTTAAAACTTAAAACTTAAGGAACTATGGACAATAACGGCTTCAATCATAAAGTTTCTTTCAGGGTGCAGTTCCACGAAGTGGATCTTCTTGGCGTTTTGAACAACGCTGTTTATTTTAGCTATTTTGAAACGGCCCGCATAGAGTACCTTAAGACGGTCGGCCAGTTCAGGGACGTCAATAAAATGTCCCCCGGCGACAATTTCTATTTAATTGCCCGCAATGAATGCGATTATATTGAGCCTGCACGGTTCGACGATGAAATAAATGTTTATACACGCGTGGGCTGCATTAAAAACTCCAGCTTTACTTTTGAGCATATTGTGGCAAATGTCAAGAGTGGAAATATAATTGCAAAAGGCGGCGGCGTAATGGTGCATATAAATGGGAAGGAAAAAAAGTCCACACCGCTTCCGGAAGATTTCTACCGTTCGGTGCAGTCTTATGATACTGAGGTTAAGGTAATTAAAAACGGGGAGCAGGCCTGATTTTATAAACTATGCAGGCCGCATTTTAATTGTGCGGCCTGCAACTGAAGTTTTAGTGGCTTACAGCAGCCATTGCATTAGGATCGTGCTTGTGCTTAAAGAACAGGGCGAATAAGATAGCAACAACAAGAGAGTATGCGGAAAAGGCAATCCAGATCCCGCGCCAGTCAAATGCACTCATGCCGCCTGCTGTCGTAATCGTAAAATACTTATCTATTACAATACCGCTTATCCTGCTTCCAAGGAAGGCGCCAAAACCGTTCGTCATCATCATAAACAGACCCTGGGCGCTTGCGCGTATCTCGGGAGTGCTTTGTGTTTCAACATAAATCGAACCCGAAATATTGAAGAAGTCGAAAGCCATTCCGTAAATGATGCACGAAAGAATGATCATCCAGAGACCATCAGTCGGGTTGCCGTAAGCAAAGAGCCCGAAGCGCAGCACCCATGCAACCATGCTCATTAGCATTACATTCTTTATTCCGAATTTCCTCAAGAAAAACGGAATTGCCAGAATGAAAAGTGTCTCTGAGATCTGGGAAATGGACATGATAATGGCTGGAAATTTTACCGCCAGCGAATCCTTATAAGCTGCTATGCCGTTAAAGTCGTGCAGAAAAGTGTCGCCGTATGCATTTGTTAACTGCAGTGCTGCTCCCAAAAGCATGGCGAATATGAAAAACAAAGCCATCTTTACGTTCTTAAAAAGAGCAAAGGAATTTAATCCTAACGCATCAAATAAAGATCTTTTCTGTCCGCGTCCGAGCGGTGGGCATTTGGGGAGTGTAAATGCGTAAATGCCCAGGAATATGGAACAGACAGAAGCAACATAAAACTGCGTGGCAGAGGTTTCAAAGCCGCTCAGGCTGATGGTCCACAGTGCTACAATAAACCCGATTGTTCCGAAAACTCTGATCGGCGGATAGTCTTTTACAATGTCCAGCTGAGAGCTCTTTAAGGATGAATAGCTGACTGATATTGCCAGGGCTATTGTCGGCATATAAAACATCATATCTAAAAGCATGATCCAGAACATAGTATCGGGGTCGTTAATTAAAGGAACGGTAAATAATACTATGCCTCCTAAAAGGTGGAATATGCCGTAAAGCTTTTCAGCATTCATCCACCTGTCGGCAATAATTCCTGCAATGGCAGGCATAAAAAGGGATGCAATACCCATTGTAGAGAAGATGGCGCCGAACTCTGTGCCCGACCAGTGCTTGGTCTGGAACCAGTATGCCCCAATTGTCAAAAGCCAGCTTCCCCAAATGAAAAACTGGAAGAAATTCATTACAGTTAAACGTAGTTTGATGTTCATAATTATTGTTTTTGGAAGTTGATAAAATATTCAGGCATAAAGATATTAAATCCTT
>JBLNAZ010000020.1:0-66746 GCA_050259615.1 Syntrophomonadaceae bacterium
TGCTCAGCCGGAATGATCTGGTCTGTATCTATATTATCGCCCAGGACATAAGCCCTGCCGGAAATTTTATTATTCATTTTTAACCTATAATTTTTAGTTCCGAAGAATTTAATTACATGTACTCTCTTGGATCGGCCAGGCTGCCGTTTACAGCTGTTGCCGCTACCGTGAGGGCTGAAGCCAGATATACTCCTGCATTCTTGCTTCCCATGCGCCCGGGGAAGTTCCTGTTTGTTGTGGATACTACAACGTCTCCATCCACAGAGCGGCCGAATGTATCGATTGGTCCGCCGAGGCACGCCGCGCACGACGGAGGTGCAACATTGCATCCTGCACTGACAAATATATCCTTCAGTGTAGATCCTTCATATTTTTCCTCCTCCAGCATTCTGGCAACTGCCGTAGAACCGGGTACGATAAAGGTTGGCACCTTTACCTTATTGCCTGCAAGCACCCTTGCAGCAAAGCGGAAGTCTGTTATCTTCCCGCCTGTGCATGAGCCTATGTAGCACTTTGTAACCTTTGTGCCCTTTACATCGCTGGCCAAAGCGCGCTTATCGGGGCTGTGCGGGGCTGCAACAACGGGCACCAGCTTTGAAACGTCATAGGTCAATGTCTTCAGGTATCTGGCATCCTTATCGCTCTTAAATACTTCAAAGCTTCCTTTTACTTTTCCTTCAAGATATTTTTCAGTTACCTCATCAACAGCAATTATGCCGCTTATGGCTCCTGTTTCAATTGCCATATTAGTAAGAGTCATTCTTTCATACATCGGGAGTGATTCAATAGCTTCGCCGTCGAACTCCATTGCGCAGTATGTAGCGCCGTCGGTTCCGATGTCGCCCAGTATCTGTAGAATAAGATCCTTTGCAGTCAGGTATTCGGGCATTTTTCCGTTAAAAGTAAACCTGATGGATTCAGGCACTTTTTCCCATATTTTTCCCGTTCCCATTATAAAAGCCGCATCTGTATTGCCGACGCCGGTTGAGAACATGCCGAAAGCACCAGAAGTACAGGTGTGTGAGTCCGTTCCGAATAGAACCGTTCCGGGAACGTTAAAGCCTTCTTCTGCCAGAGCTATATGGCAGACACCCTTGTACCTGTCTGTGCCGGGATCATAATAGTTCTTTAACTGCTGTTCTTTAGCAAACGTTCTCAGCATTTCAACATTCCTGTTTGCGTGGGTGTTTGCTGTAAATATATAGTGATCGGGGAAAATAACGAGTTTATCCTTATCCCAGATTTTAGCTTCCTGTCCGAATTCCTTTTTCCAGATTTCTATTGTCGGCGGTCCGCATACGTCGTGCGTCATCAGTACGTCCACATTCAGCCAGACATTCTCGCCGGGAGTCAGCTTCGATTTTCCGGCCGACTTTGCGAGTATCTTTTCGGTTATTGTCATTCCCATATTTATTCCTTTAGTATTATTCCGTTTTCAAATTCCGGTTCTGTAAATTTCCAGTTTATGCAACTGAAAGCTGTCCGCTGTTTTCCTCAGGGTTTTCATTTCTGAGATAGAGGTACTGCTGGTTAACTGCCTGCAGAAATGCCCTGGCGCTCGCCTCAATGATATCCGTTGAAATGCCGCGCCCCGTAAAGGATTTCTCGCTGCACCTTATTCTTACAATGGCTTCACCCATCGCCTGGCGGCCTGATGTCACAGAGCGCACGTGATAGGCTTCAACAACGGGTTTTATATTTAAGACCCTTTCAATTGCATTAAAGCACGCATCCACCGGTCCGTCGCCAATTGCCGATTCCTGAAGTACTCCTTCCAAAGTCTTTATTCCCACAGTTGCAGTAGGAATTGCCGTATTGCCCGACTGCACCTGCAGAGAGACAATCTCAAAAGATTCTTCCTCCTTACAGACCTCGTCTCCCATCAGAAGTCTCAGGTCCTCGTCAAAAACTTCCTTTTTCTTATCTGCAAGCGCGAGGAATTTTTCATAAACCGACTGGAGTTCCTCACCTGCTGCATTATATCCAAGTTCAGCAAGGCGGGATTCAAGTCCGTGGCGCCCGGAGTGGCGGCCAAGCACTATCCTGCTTTTATTTACGCCCACCTGTTCAGGAGTTATTATCTCATAGGTCTGCTTGTTCTTAAGCATTCCATCCTGATGGATTCCGGACTCATGGGCAAAAGCGTTCTCGCCCACAATTGCCTTATTCGGCTGAACAACCATTCCGGTAAAGCCCGAAACCATGCGGCTTGTGTTAAATATCTCTGGAGAATTTATGCCCGTATAAAATCCGCATAAGTCACGTCTTACCTTAAGAGCCATTACAATCTCTTCAAGCGATGCGTTGCCGGCTCTTTCACCAATGCCGTTAATTGTGCATTCCACCTGGCGCGCACCATGATTAAGAGCGCTTAAGGTGTTTGCCACTGCAAGACCAAGGTCGTTGTGGCAGTGCACACTGATAACGGCTTGATCTATATTTTTTACTCTTTTCTTAAGCTCACATATAATCGCACCGAACTCTTCAGGAAGAGTGTATCCTGTAGTGTCTGGTATATTAACAGTTGTTGCACCGGCTTCAATTGCAGCCTCAATAACTTCACTGAGGTAGCCGATGTCTGTCCTTCCCGCATCCTCGGCAGAAAACTCAACGTCACTTACCAGCGTCTTTGCAAATGCTACGGCGTCATAAGACATCTTAACTACCGTACTTCTCTTTTCATTCAGTGTTCTGCCATACTTCTCATCGCCGAACTTGCCGAGAATATGTATGTCCGAAGTGCTGGAGAATGTATGAATCCTCGGATGTCTTGCACTCTTCAAGGCCTCATATGCTGATTTGATATCCGCTTCCTTTGCCCTTGCAAGAGCAGCAATTACAGCCTGGGATTCATCTGCAATTCTTTTTACAGCTTCAAACTGTGCAGGTGAAGAGACGGGAAAACCCGCCTCTATTACATCCACATTAAGCCTTACAAGCTGACGCGCAATTTCGAGCTTTTCAAAGACGTTCAATGATGCCCCTGGCGACTGTTCGCCATCGCGCAGTGTTGTATCGAAGATTACTATTTTATTGTCCAATTTTTCTCCTGTAAGAATTATTGCAGAGACTTATTTTACTGAGAAAACCTTTCCCGCGCGGGAAAGTATTTTTTCAGTCTGTTCTAAAACCGCTTCCGTCATATCCGTTGTGCTTAAGAGCTTTGTGCCTTCGGAATATATGTCGGCTGTTCTGTACCCTTCAGAAAGAACGCCTTCAATTGCACCGTTTACTACAGCTGCAGCTTCCGTGTTCTTAAGCGAATGCTCAAAAAGCATTGCCGCAGAGGCAATTGTAGCAAGTGGGTTTGCCTTGTTCTGCCCTGCGATGTCAGGGGCGCTTCCGTGAATAGGCTCATACAAAGCATACTTTGTGCCCATACTTGCCGAAGGAAGCATTCCAAGACTTCCTGTTATCATGCCGGATATATCGCTTAGGATGTCGCCGAACAGGTTGCCCGTTACAATAACGTCGAACTGTTTCGGGTTTCTTACAATCTGCATTGCCGCGTTATCAACGTACATATCGGAAAGTGCAACATCCTGGTATTCCTTATGGACTTCATGCACCACGGTTCTCCAGAACTGCGAGACTTCAAGTACGTTGGCCTTATCAACAGACATAACATTTTTGCTTCTTGTCCGCGCCATCTCAAATGCTGTTCTTGCAATGCGCTCAACTTCATCCCGCGTATATTCCATGGTGTTCCAACCCCTCTTCTCATCATAGCCCCGGGGTTCGCCAAAGTATATCCCGCCTGTAAGTTCTCTTACCACAATAAAATCCGTTCCCTTTACCACTTCACTTTTCAGCGATGAGGAATCAACAAGGCAGTCGTAGACTTTTGCAGGCCTGATATTGGCAAAGAGTCCCAGTTCCTTTCTGATCCTTAATAATGCTGCCTCAGGCTTCAGGTGGTGGGGTAATGTTTCCCATTTGGGCCCTCCCACGGCGCCCAGGAGCACGGCGCCAGAAGCCTTGCACTCACGGAGTACATCTTCTGAAAGCGGGATGCCGTATTTTTCGTATGAGCATCCGCCGATGAGTCCCTCTGTAAATTCCAGAGGGAAGCTCATTTTTTCCGAAACCATTTCCATAACCTTCACGGCAGAGCTTACGATATCAGGGCCTATACCGTCGCCCGGGAGCAGCATTACCCTGAAACTCATACTCCCACCTCTTCCCTGGCGCTTTTCTTAAAGAGCCAGCTCATCATGGAGCGGAGTTTGGAGCCTGTTTTTTCAATTGAGTGCTCTTTGTTTTCTTCTCTCATCTTCTGCATATTCGGCATGCCGGTGCTGCATTCATCAAGCCATTCCTTTGCAAAACGCCCGTCCTGAATTTCAGCAAGGATCTTTTTCATTTCGCTTCTTGCCTCGGCGTTTATAATTCTTTTTCCGCGGCTCATTCCGCCATATTCCGCCGTATCGCTTACAGAATAGTTCATTCTTGTAAGGCCTCCTTCATAGTAAAGGTCAACAATAAGCTTCATCTCGTGCATGCATTCAAAGTATGCAAGTTCAGGAGGATATCCGGCATCAACGAGAGTTTCAAATCCCGCCTTTATGAGTTCAGCCGAGCCGCCGCAAAGGACTGCCTGCTCGCCGAAGAGGTCTGTTTCGGTCTCATCCTTAAAGTTTGTTTCAATAACGCCGGCCTTTGTGCCGCCAATGCCCTTAGCCCAAGCAAGAGCCATTTCCTTTGTTGTGCCTGATGGGTCCTGATTTACAGCTATCAGGCAGGGTACGCCTCTTCCTTCAAGGTAAGTTCTTCTTACCAGGTGGCCCGGGCTTTTAGGTGCAATCATCATTACGTTAACGTCAGCCGGAGGAACGATCTGTTTATAATGAATATTGAATCCGTGACCGAATGCCAGTGTGGCTCCTGATTTAAGAAACGGTCCTATTTCCTCGTCATAAACTTTCTTCTGCGTCTGGTCGGGCAGAAGCACCATTACAACGTCAGCATCCTTAACTGCATCTTTCACGGTTTTAACTTTGAGTCCCGCTTTTTCAGCCTTTGGCCATGAAGCGCTTGATTCTCTCAGGCCCACGCATACGTCGAGGCCGCTTTCCATTAAATTAAGCGAGTGTGCGTGTCCCTGGCTTCCGAAGCCGAGGACGGCAATTTTTTTATCTTTTAATACATCCAGGTTCGCATCCTGTTCATAATAAACTTTCATTTTAATTCCTTGTGTTATAATTGTGAATAATTTGTCTGCTTTTTAAGATCTTTAGTCTGTTCGCCTCTTTTTAAGGCTACAGCACCCGAGCGCGCAAGTTCCTTAATGCCGTAAGGGGCAAGGACGTTAATTGCGGCGTCAATTTTATCAGGCGGTCCCGTAATTTCGAGCGTTATGGTTTTATTGTTTATGTCAACCACATTGCCGCGGAATATTTCGCCCACGTTCAGGATCTCGGAGCGTGTGCCTTTCTGGTAGAATACGGTAATCATGGCAAGTTCCCTTACTACCGTAGGAGTCTGCGTCAGATCAATCACCTTTATTGTATCGATAAGTCGGTTAAGCTGCTTTACCACCTGTTCGATTATCTTATCGTCGCCCGAAGTAACGAGCGTCATTCTTGAGACCTCAGGTATTTCAGTTTCGCCAATTGAAATACTCTGGATGTTAAAACCCTTTCCGCTGAACATTGTAGCAACACGGTTAAAAGCGCCGTACCTGTTTTCCAGCAATACAGAAATTATATGTTTCATATTTTTTACTTCGTTGATTTGGGATTCAGTCGTTTAACGATCATCTTGTCGTATGAAGCTCCCGGAGGAACCATTGGGAACACCATATCCTCACGCACCACCTTGAATTCAATGAGTACCGGTCCGTCATTTATTTCAAAAGCCCTGTCCAGTATATTCTCCACTTCCTTTGGTGAATCGGTAGAGAAACCCTTAAGCCCGAAAGCCTCGGCAACCTTCATAAAGTTGGGGTTGCTTTCTGAAAGGTCGGTAAAGCTGTACTTTTCAAAATGGAACAGTTCCTGCCACTGGCGCACCATGCCGAGGAAGCTGTTGTTTATTATGATAAACTTAATTGGAAGCTTGTATGCGGCAGCTGTAATGAGTTCCTGTATATTCATCTGGAAGCCGCCGTCGCCGCTTATGGAAATTACGGGGCGGTCTTTAATGGCAAATGCAGCCCCTATGGCAGCGGGCACCGAGAAGCCCATAGTGCCAAGTCCGCCGCTTGTAAGAAGCGAGCGCGGATTTCTGAACTTATAGTACTGTGCAGTCCACATCTGGTGCTGGCCCACGTCAGTAACAACAACGGCCTCACCCTTTGTCTTCTCCGACAATTTATCAATTACGAATTCAGTTCTTAAAAGCCCGTCGCCGCCTTCATAGTCGAGCGGGCATTCATCCCTCCACGCATTAATCTCATTCCACCATTCCGGGAAGCTCAAGGGCTCACCAAGCTCAGCTGCAAGTTCAGCCATTACGTGCTTTACATCCCCCACAATCGGAAGGTCGACAACAACGTTTTTATCTATTGCGGTGGGATCGATATCCACGTGTATCTTAAAAGCCTTCGGCGCAAAGTTTTTAACGTCGCCGGCCACGCGGTCGTCGAAGCGGGCACCAAGTGCAATCAGAAGGTCGCAGCTGCTTACGGCCTTGTTGGCATAGTAAGTGCCGTGCATTCCCAGCATTCCAAGCGACTGGTCGCTCATACCGTCAAAGGCTCCCAGGCCCTGAAGCGTCATTGTTACGGGAAGGTTATGTTCACCTGCAAGAACCCTGAGCTCATTAGATCCGCCTGACATAATAACGCCGCCGCCCACATATAGCAGCGGGCGCTTTGCGCTTTTTAACATCTCGGCTGCTTTCTTTATCTGGTACTGATGCCCGTAGAAAAACGGCCTGTAGCCTTTTAACTCAACATTTTCAGGATACTGATATTCACACTCCGAGGCTACGACGTCTTTGGGAAGATCCACCAGTACGGGTCCAGGTCTTCCTGTAGATGCAATAAAGAAAGCCTTCTTAATTGTTGAGGCCAGTTCCCTAACGTCGCGAACGAGGAAGTTATGCTTTGTAATAGGGCGCGTAATGCCTACGATGTCTGCCTCCTGGAAAGCATCGTTACCTATAAGGTGGGAAGCAACCTGTCCGGTAAAAACTACAAGAGGAACCGAATCCATGTAAGCATCGGCTATTCCTGTAACGGTGTTTGTTGCACCGGGACCTGAAGTTACAAGCACCACGCCCGGTTTTCCTGTTGCCTTTGCATAGCCTTCGGCCATATGTGTGGCACCCTGTTCATGGCGTACAAGAATGTGCTCCAGGAAATCCACGTCATGGAGTTTTTCATAAAGCTTTAAGACTGCGCCTCCCGGATACCCGAAGATATATTCCACCTTCTCCTGTCTGAGGCATTCAAAAAATATGTCTGATCCTCTCATCATACCGTTGTTTTCTTTCATATTACTGCACCTTCTCCTTCTTTCTGGTTTCGGGGATTCTAAGGACCGCGCCCGTATTGGCTGAAGTAACCATGCGTGAGTACCGGGCGAGATATCCCGTTTTAATTTTAAGTTCGAATTCCGGCAGGACCTCAAGGCGGCCATTTATTTCGTCTTCTGTAAGATCCACTTCAAGTGTTTTTCCGGGAATGTCAATTTTAATAATGTCGCCGTCCATGAGGGCTGCAACGGGCCCCATATCTGCGGCTTCAGGAGAAACGTGTCCTATGCAGGCACCTCTTGTTCCGCCGGAGAATCTTCCGTCAGTAATAAGAGCCACCTTGTCGCCAAGTCCCATTCCTGCAATTGCGCTGGTAGGTGAAAGCATCTCGGGCATTCCGGGTCCGCCCCTGGGGCCTTCATACCTGATTACAACCACGTCGCCCGCCTTAATCTTTCCGTCCATTATGGCGCTTACGGCCTCATCCTGTGAATTAAAAACTCTTGCCGGACCCGTATGCCTAAGCATCTTTTCGTCCACGGCTGCAGTTTTAACAACCGATCCCATTGGGGCGAGGTTGCCGAAAAGGATAGCCAGGCCGCCCGTATGGCTGAAGGGGTCCTCTACGGAATGTATAATGCCGGGATTTTTAACTTTTGCTGAAGCAATGTTCTCCCCCAGTGTTCTGCCTGTAACGGTAGGTCTTTCCAGGTCCAGCACGCCGTCAATGTGCGAGAGCTCATTTAAGATTGCCGGGATACCTCCCGCCATGTCAACGTCTTCCATATGGACGAGGGCTGTAGCAGGGCTTACCTTGCAGATATAAGGGACTTTCTGTGAAAGTTCATTTAATTCATTCAAGTCGAACTCCAGTCCGGCTTCACTTGCAACAGCAAGTGTGTGCAGAACCGTATTTGTGCTTCCGCCCATTGCCATATCGAGCGCAAATGCATTAAGCATTGAAGAGCGTGTTATAAGGTCCCGCGGCTTAAGGTCTTTCTCGACGAGTTCAATTATTTTTTTACCGGCTTCTTTGGCCAGTTCTTTTCTTTTGGGGTCAAGCGCAAGTATGGTTCCGTTTCCGGGAAGGGCCAGCCCTAAGGCTTCAAGCAGGCAGTTCATTGAGTTGGCAGTAAACATACCCGCGCATGAGCCGCAGGAGGGGCAGCTGAAGTCTTCAAGTTCTTTAAGCCTTTGGGATGTGATCTGCCCCGACTTATACTGCCCCACGCCCTCGAAGACCGATATGAGGTCGGTTCTTTCGCCGGTGGAGGGCATTTGACCGGCCTTCATAGGCCCGCCGGATACAAATATGGCAGGTACATTTATGCGCGCTGCTGCCATCATCATCCCGGGGACTATCTTATCGCAGTTGGAGATGCATACCATGCCGTCGAAGCGGTGAGCTTCCATTACGGTCTCAACCGAATCTGCAATCAGCTCGCGGCTGGGCAGAGAGTAGCGCATTCCAATATGCCCCATTGCAATGCCGTCATCGACGCCGATGGTATTAAATTCAAAAGGTATGCCTCCGGCTTCAAGAACAGCCTCCTTAACAATTTTGGCAAAGTCCTGAAGGTGCACGTGGCCGGGAATTACATCTATATACGAATTGCAGATGCCGATAAACGGTTTCTTAAAGTCCTCGTCGGTCTTGACTACTCCCGTAGCCCTCAGGAGGCTGCGGTGGGGAGCCTTATCGAAGCCCTGTTTTATTAAATCAGATCTCACGTTTTCCTCTGAAAATATCTTCAGAAACATACCATTGGGGTTCAGGTCAACCCCTGATCTGATCTTTAATTTGCTTTTGTGTTAGTGTTTGATTCTTGATTAGGGATTGACAAGTATTTTAGCCTAGAATGCTAATAATAATACCGAGCACTACGACTATAATGCTAATCCCAAGGATGAGAATTTCTAAAGAAATGTTGTTGAATGAAGTAATTGGCAAGACATAAGCGTGGCTTCCGTATAATACGGCAGCTTTTTCTTTTGTTATATGTTTTGTTATGTCTTTCATGAGTTTTAATTATTGGTTGCAATATATTACCTCACATCCGTTTTGTCAAGCTCATTTCTGAATATTTTGCATTAATGTTCACCTTTTTGTGTTTTTTATTCAATTTTAAGGAAAAAATTTCCCATTTTTCTAATTTTCTTCAGTTTGGGTCCCGGAAAAAGATGCGGGAGGAAGTGGTTTGATCAATAAATTAGTAATTTGGCGAAGGTTTTTCCCCGGGGCTTCTGCCTTTTTTGTTGCTGATATTTGTAAATCCCTGAAAATTCCGGAAATAACACCTTAACTCCCATAAAGCCATACCGGACTAAAGTTTATCTTGTTTTCCACGATATTTTTCGGTATTCTTGTAAACGGTTTACTTTTCCGTTCTTACTCAAAGAGTAATATGATTTTATTCCCCTTGTAACCAGGTTGTAATTTAATCCAGTCTTTATCTGTACAATTAGGTGTCGAGCCTATTGTATATATCACCTTGCGTAAAAACGGCTGCCGCCAGGCCAGTATGTCTTAAAAAGTAAGACTACTGTAATAGATTATAATTAGTTTTTCATTTCCCCTATTCTCTTAAAAGAAAAACCGGGCACCGGAATTCTTAATCCGGCGCTCACATTCTGATGAGGCGGGGATTGATGTGCTGAAAAGTAGCCGTCTATATATTATATTTCATAAAAATTGGGATTTTAATGAACAAAAGGTTTGAAGAACTTAACTTATCAAAAGAAATTCAAAAGGCAATTACTGATCTGGGATACGAAGAAGCTACACCTATTCAGTCTGAAGCTATACCAGTCCTGCTCGCCGGACACGACATTATTGGGCAGGCACAGACCGGAACAGGTAAAACCGCCGCATTCGGAATACCTGCCCTCGAAATGCTCGATCCGCATAACAGAAATGTCCAGGCACTCATTCTCTGCCCTACAAGGGAACTGGCTTTACAGGTTTCTGAGGAAATAAGTAAAATAGCAAAATATAAAAAAGGATTTTCTCTCCTCCCGGTCTACGGAGGACAATCCATTGAAAGACAGCTTAGCGTCCTTTCAAGAGGTGTGCAGATCGTAATCGGTACGCCAGGCAGAGTTATGGACCATATGGAACGCGGCTCCTTAAGACTGAATGATATAAAGATGGTTGTGCTTGACGAAGCAGATGAAATGCTGGATATGGGCTTCAGAGACGATATTGAAATGATATTAAAGCATACACCTGCCGAAAGACAGACGGTGCTGGTTTCAGCTACAATGCCAAAGCCTATTAAGGACCTGGCAAAAAGATACCAGAAGGACCCGGTTAATATAAAGGTCGTCCATGAGGTGCTGACCGTGCCGAGCATTGAGCAGATTTACTTTGAAGTAAGGGAGAAAAATAAGCTTGAAGCTTTAACACGCGCAATTGACCTCTATAACATCAAACTTGGACTTGTATTCTGCAATACAAAAAGAGGCGTTGATGAGCTTACCGAACACCTTCAGGCACGCGGCTATGCTTCAGACGCCCTGCACGGGGATATGAAACAGGCAACACGTGAAAAAGTAATGGCCAAGTTCAGAAAAGGAATTATTGAAATTCTTATTGCAACTGACGTTGCTGCACGCGGACTTGATGTTGAAAACGTGGAAGCCGTATTTAACTATGATATGCCCCAGGATGAAGAGTACTATGTTCACAGAATCGGCAGAACCGGACGCGCCGGAAAGTCGGGACGGGCATTTACCTTTGTAACAGGAAGAGACTTGTACCGCCTGAGGGATATACAGAAGTACACAAAGACAAAGATGAAGCTCATGGAAGTTCCTACTTTTGACGACGTAAGAGAAGTTAAAGCAGGCATCTTCCTGGATGAAATCAGAAAAGCTATTAAAGAAGGCGGTCTTAAAAAATACGTCCGCTTTGTTGAAACGCTTATTGATGAAGAAAACAGCTCACTCGACATCGCCGCTGCAATGATGAAGATGAACTTCCAGAAGGAAACGGCAACCCCGGATTTCGTGCCTGAAGTAAGAGAGTCTTTCTCCTGGGAATCAGCAGGCAGAGAAGGCAGACAAAGAGACGGACGCAGAAAAGAAGGCCGCAGAGAAGAGTCCGGCAGAAAAGATAGCCGCAGGGAAGATGGCCGCAGAGATGATAAACGCAGAAAAGATGACTTCAGAAAAGATGACTTCAGGGATGAAGGCGGCAGAAAAGACAGGTCCAAAAAGGGAAACCTGGATAAAAGCGACGGCGCAGTTGCACGACTCTTTCTTAACGTAGGGAAAAAGGACAAGGTTAAGCCGGGCGATATCGTGGGTGCAATTGCCGGGGAAACAGGACTTCCCGGAAAAATAATAGGCGAGATCAGTATGTTCGACAAATTTACTTTTGTTAACGTCCCTGAAAAATACGTCAGCGATATAGTGGAAGTAATGCAGGACAACCAGATCCGCGGCAAGAAAATAAATATAGAAGTTGCCAAGGACAGGATTTAAGCTTTATTGTTCTTTAAGTCCTATGTGGAGCTGACGCCTTCGCTGTTTAAGGCCAGCTTTTCGGATAGGACTTTTAAGAGCATTGGCTCAGATTTAGTTATATAAAAATGATCGCCGGGCAGAAGATTCAATTCAAACGAAGAATTTGTCATCTCTGCCCAGCTTTCAAGCTCATCCAGACGTATACCGTCATCAGCCAGTCCGCCGAAAGCCGTAATAGGACATTCGGCCCTCAGGCCCGGCTTATACATATATGTTTCGCACACAGAAAAGTCAGCCCTCAGAATCGGCATCATGAGTTCCATCAATTCCCTGTTGTTCAGAACCTCCTCGGGCATTCCGTTCATTTCCTTTAGTTTTTTAATAAATTCACCCTCGGGCAGTTTATGCATAACAGGTTCTCTTTTATGCACGTTCGGAGCCGGATGCGCCGAGACAAAAATGTGTTCGGGTTCAGGCAGAATATTTTTCCTTAACGCATGCGCCATTTCAAAGGCTATTAGTGCCCCCATGCTGTGACCGAAAAAACAATACGGCTTATCGAGGTAAGGCAGAATTGGATTCATCAGCTCATTAATCAGTTCCGGAAGCCTGTAGCAAAGCCTTTCAGTATAGCGCCTTCCCCTGCCGGGAAGTTCAACCGCTACAACCTCAACATGCTGACAAAGGGATGCCTGCCATCTTCTGAAGATGTGCGAGCTTCCGCCGGCATATGGAAAACAGATTAGCCTTTTGCTCGCGTGGTGCTCTCCGTTAAAATACATTTCCCCTCCCTTATTTATATTCACTATTTGGAGCTTTATGGAAATCTTTTATTATTACTGTAATGCCGTAACACAAAAACCCTGGAAAAGCCTTAAAGAAGGTCATCTGTTTAAAAAATTCAATTTTCACATTATATAAAACTATAATGAACCAGCGGCTGCATAAATCAATAAACGGTTCTTAAAAACAATCTGCGGTAGTTCTGAAAAGGTATCATTTCACTTGCCCTAATAAATAATATATTCTTATTACAAATAAATTCAACAGGAGAATTTATAAATGAAAAATATTACAGTGCTTGGCGCCGGTATGGTCGGAAGCGCAATGGCAAAAGACCTCGCAAAAAAATACAAGGTTACTTCAGTCGACCTTTTTGAAGAACATCTCTTAGCGCTTGAACTCTTAGGCATCCGTACCATTGCCGCAGACCTGAGGGATACGGAAGAAGTAAAGAAAGTGATAAAGACTGCCGACCTGGTAATTGGCGCTGTGCCGGGCTTTATGGGCTTTGAGACTCTTAAGGCCGTTATTTCCGCTGGTAAAAACTCCGTTGATATTTCTTTTTTCAATGAGGACCCATTTCTTCTGGATTCGCTTGCAAAGGACAATAACGTAACTGCTGTTATCGACTGCGGCGTGGCGCCCGGCATGGGGAATATCATACTGGGGCATTATGCTTCAAAATATAATGTTGAAAGCTATAAGTGCATGGTAGGAGGCCTGCCTTCTGAAAGAACATTCCCCTATCAGTACAAGGCCCCTTTCTCTCCTATCGATGTCATTGAGGAATATATGCGCCCTTCAAGAATTGTTGAAGGCGGGAAAGTAATTGTAAAGGAAGCCCTTTCGGAACCTGAATACGTGGACATAAAAGGCATCGGCACTCTTGAAGCATTTAATACCGACGGCCTGCGCACCCTTATAAGAACAATGAACGTTCCCAATATGCTGGAGAAAACCCTTCGGTATCCGGGGCATCTTGAAGTTGTTAGAGCCTTAAGGGATACGGGATTTTTCAGCAGCGATTTTATCGATTTAGGCAGCCATAAGGTAAGACCTGTTGACCTCACCACCAGGCTTCTTTTTCCATTATGGAAACAGGTGCCCGGAGAAAAAGAATTTACAGTAATGCAGATTCTTATTTCGGCAGTTACACCCGAAGGTAAACTGGAAATTACTTCTTCACTTTATGATGAGGGCAACCTGCAGGAAAAACTTTCCTCCATGGCACGCACTACCGGTTATACCTGCACGGCTGCAGCAGAGCTCATCCTTCAGGAGGATATTACTGCAATAGGAATAATACCGCCTGAGGCTCTTGGAAAGGAGGAGAGGATATATTCCAAAATTTTGCAGTACCTTGAAAAAAGAAATGTGCATTACCAATTTAATGAACACCGGGTGACCACGGGCATTGCGCTCTAGCCTTATTCCGGTATCTGCCTAAATGACTTGACTATTTTTAGAAAAAACAGGATTCTGTATTGCGCTAGTCAGAGCTTTTTATTAAACTGATTGAGGAATGGGGGTTTAAGCTGTGAAGCCTTTTGCAAATTCAGCCCCCGGCTTACGGAAAAGAGGGCAAAGCCGCAAGTTTTCTGCTTCCTTAAATACTGCTCTTTATATGCTGATTATAATAATTAAATATAAGAGGTATATTTATGGTTACCAGCAAGGTGAAAGAGTTTTTGGAAAGGACGGATATTCACTACAGAAACATTAATCATCCCCTGGCATTTACAGCCCAGGAAACCGCAGCCTCAATTCACATCAAGGGAAAGGAATTTGCCAAGACGGTCATGATCAGAATTGACGGCCAGCTTGCAATGGCCGTGCTCCCGGCCTCCCAAAAGATCGATTTCGAACTGCTTAAAAGCATTCTGGACGCCCATGAAGTGAAACTCTGTACGGAAACGGAATTCAGGAATAAATTCCCCGACTGCGAGGCTGGAGCCATGCCGCCTTTCGGAAAACTGTACGACATGGATGTTTATATGGCTAAAAGCCTTCTGAACAACAAGGAAATTTTCTTTAACGCCGGCAGCCATACAGACGCAATTGAACTGACAATGGATGAGTTTAACCGTATTGTAAATCCTATTATACTGGATTTCAGTAAAAAGATAAAAGTCTAAAGAAAAGGATTAAAGCGGAAAAGAAACTTTACTGTTATTAAATTCCTCATTTTCCCCTCTGAAACTGGAGGGGAAAACTCCGGCTTCTGGAAAAATTAAAAACCGGTCAAGCCATGCTAGTCTTAATTTTCATATTAATGCTTCTTGCTGCCCCTTCAAATGCACAGCCCGGAAAGGTTTATCTTATTTCAATTGACGGGGCGATAACTCAGGTAACAGAAGAATACCTGAGCCTGGGCATTTCGAAAGCCGCCGAAAACGTGGCCGAATGCCTCATAGTAAAGCTTAATACGCCCGGTGGTCTCCTTTCTTCCACGCGCGATATGGTCTCGGAAATTCTCAGATCACCCGTTCCCGTAATCGTCTACGTAACTCCTGAAGGAGCCCAGGCTGCCTCGGCAGGCGTATTTATAACGCTTTCAGCACACATTGCAATTATGTCGCCCGGCACTAACATAGGGGCTGCACATCCTGTGATGCTCCAGGGACAGGCGGATTCTGTGATGCTTGCAAAAGCCACAAACGATGCGGCGGCATTCATAAGGACTATAAGCGAAAAGAGAAACAGGAACATTCAGTGGGCTGAAGATGCTGTGCGTAAGAGCCTTTCTATTACTGAAACAGAGGCTCTGAAGACTAAGGTAATAGACCTCATTGCAAAGGACACACGGGACCTGCTGCAAAAGGTTAACGGAATGAAAGTCCAGACCTCTGCGGGAGAAAAGCTTCTTAAAACAAAAGACGTAAGGCTGGTAAACGTTGAAATGACATTCCAGCAGAAGCTGCTGAAAGTCCTGAGCGATCCTAATATTGCATATATACTGCTTATACTCGGCATGTACGGTATTATGTTTGAGCTCTACAATCCGGGCTCTATATTCCCCGGAGTAATCGGGGCCATAAGCCTCATACTTGCCTTCTATGCAATGCACACGCTTCCAATTAACTACGCAGGTATATTCTTAATCATCCTCTCGGTCATTTTATTTATACTGGAAATCAAAATTATAAGCCACGGACTTCTGACAATTGGGGGAGCCGTTTCGCTCTTCCTGGGTTCCATGATGCTGTTTCAGACAAGCTCTTTTCTGGAGGTCTTAATGCTTTCAAAAGAGATAGTAATCGCCATCGTGTTGATGACTGTTGTTTTCTTCCTCTTTGTAATCGGTATGGGAATAAGGGCACAGAAACTTAAAACTTCAACAGGAGTCCAGGGAATAATCGGGGAGGCCGGAGTTGCAATTTCGACATTGTCCCCCGCCGGGCAGATACACGTGCATGGAGAAATCTGGTCGGCTGAAAGCCTGGAAGGAGGTATAGAAAAGGGTGAAAGGGTTATTGTTGAACAGGTCGACGGGATGAATCTGAAAGTAAGGAAAGAGAATCACGACATATAAATGAGCAAAAGTATTAACAACAACAGGAGGTTTTATGGAAACCGCATCTGCATTACTGACGGTACTGGTTTTCTTTTTACTGATTATTCTTTTTAGTGCAATCAGAATACTGCGTGAGTATGAACGCGCAGTGGTCTTCCGTCTTGGCCGCCTGATCGGAAGTAAAGGTCCCGGACTTGTTCTTCTCATTCCGGTAGTCGACCGCATGGTAAGGGTAAGCCTTAGAACTGTGGTTTTTGACGTACCGGAGCAGGATATAATTACTAAAGACAACGTTTCACTTAAGGTAAACGCAGTTGTATATTTCCGCGTATTTCACCCCGAAAAAGCTATTGTGGAAGTGGAGAATTATTTCCAGGCAACGTCACAGCTTTCGCAGACAACCCTAAGATGCATTTTAGGGCAGTCGCTGCTAGATGAACTGCTTGCAGAAAGAGAAAAGATCAATGCAGAACTGCAGAAAGTAATTGATGCACAGGCATCCCCATGGGGAATAAAAGTCTCGAACGTGGAAGTAAAGCATGTGGACCTGCCCATTGAGATGAAGCGTGCAATGGCAAAGCAGGCTGAGGCCGAGCGTGAAAGGAGAGCCAAGATAATTCACGCCGACGGGGAATTTCAGGCAAGCCAAAAACTTTATGATGCTGCAACAATCATAGGCATGAATCCTGTGGCAGTGCAGTTAAGATTTCTGCAGACATTGACAGAAATAGCCACAGAAAAGAATTCAACAACAATATTCCCTGTTCCAATAGACCTGTTGACCCCATTTCTGCAAAACCACACCAGGCACGACCATGAAGTGATGTAGGAGAACAGGCGTCTTACTTTTCATCAAAAAGGCGTCAGAAAATGTTTCCTGGCGCCTTTTCCGGACGGAATATTTATTTTAATTCTTTCAGCCATTCCGAGGCAAATTTGCGGCCAGCCTCTGTGGTCTGTCTGCCCGCCCTGAAGCAGAGCTTCCAGAGGTCGGGTTTGTTTTCGTAATCAGCATTTACAAAGCGCTTTTTACCCGATCCGTCTTCGCTTACCTGGGCATCAAAATTCACGTCAGAAGAAATCTTTAAGAACTCCTCGAGCCATCTTCTTATCATCATATCCGGCTCCTTGGGGTAATCTTTCTCCCACTCTTGAAGCTTTTCTTTATACTCCTGCATTTCAGCTTCGTAACCCTGCTTCATATACTGCTCCGTCTCGGCGCTGTAGGTAATATTTTGCTGCTTTTGGATTTCAGCCATCTGCAGTTTTAATGCCTCAATCAGCTTCTCAAATTCGGCCTTTTGCGAAGCTGGCATGTTTGCCTTTGCCTTTTCCATGTCCTGCAGGCTTTTTTTCATCTGCTCTTTTTCTTTGGTTTTCATCTCTTCCATTGATTCAGGAGCCTCTGGGGCCTTAGGCTTGCTGGCTTCACGATGCTCCAGATAACGGCTCCTGAAGTCGCCCGATTTTGTGTAAAGCTTCACAAATTCACCAACGGCTTTAACAATCAGGGGGCGTTCGTTTAAGGGAGTAGCTTTCAGCTCGCCCGGCAGGGGATAACTGAAGTAACAGCCCGAACAGTCATTCCAGGCATACTCTTTTGCATCTTCACTCGTCATTTGAAGTTTCTGAAGTACTGACTCAATAGTATGACTTGCAAGAATGAATGCTGAAAAGCAAAATAAAAGAAAAAGGATGGGAATAATAAGGTATTTTTTCTTCATGAATTGACCCCGGTAATTTGTTTCGGGGAAATATAGGGTGAGAAGAAATGAAAAGCAAGCCAGGGGTGCCGTTAAGCAGCTTGCGGCACCCCTGCATAGTAATCACCTTTAGTTAAAATTCTGCTGAACAGTTAAATTAATTTTTCTCCTTTTCCATCAGATAATCACCTACTCTTCCAAACTTTCTTTCGTGTTTGATACCTTCACTCTCCCCGTAAGGGTGGCCGCCGAAACCGTGGCGCATCATGGCAATGGCACGCGCCCAGTTATTCTGGCTGTCGCGCGATGCAAAAAGTCGCATTACAGACTGGCTTATTACAGGTATTGGAACTTCCATATGCATGGCATCACCTACAAGCCAGTTTACCTCGCCTGTATCTTCTATATATGGAGGGACAGACTCCATGCCGTCAAGATCTTTGTATGTTTCTTCCATCAGTTCAACAAGCCACGACCTGATAACTGAACCATGGTTCCAGGCGTGAAGAATATCCTTTATGTTAAGTTTAGCCCTGTATCTTTCCAGCATGTCCATGCCTTCACCAATTGCCTCCAGCATTCCGAATTCAATTCCGTTATGGACAAGCTTCACAAAGTGCCCCGAACCCGAAGGTCCCGTGTGCACAAAACCCTCAGGCACGGCCAGGTCCTTCAGGATAGGAGCAATTAAATTAACCGGCTCGGTTTCGCCCCCAACCATAAAGCACGCACCATCTCTTGCTCCTGAAACGCCGCCGCTTGTACCGCAGTCAATAAAATAAAGCCCCTTGTCCTTCATTCTTCCGGCACGCCTTATCGAGTCCCCCCAGTATGAGTTGCCGCCGTCTATAATAATGTCGCCCTTGGCCATAACTGCCGAAAGTTCATCTATTACTGTGTCAACCGCTTTTCCGGCCGGGATATAAAGAAATACAACGCGTGGCCTTTCAAGACTTTCAATCAGTTCTTTTACGTCTTTTACCTTCTGCAAAGCCGACTGCCTCAGCTCCTGTGACAGTTCTGACTTATCCACACCAGCAACCCTGTAGCCTTTTCCCATAGCCTGAAGTGCCAGGTTGCCGCCCATCTTCCCGAGTCCGATTATTCCGAACATTCTTTTTTTATTGTCCATTAGAATTCTCCTTTTTTATATTTTCCTCAAAACCGCTCTTGCCGGGGCCCCGTCTGATCCGATCAGCCTCAGAGGCAGGCAGATCATTTCGTAGCTTCCTTCTGGTATATCTTTAAGATAAAGGCCTTCAATTATCCAGATCCCTTTTCCAAGGAGCGTCCTGTGCACGTCTTCATCTTCCTTATAAGTGCCTATGGAAAGAAAATCAATACCCACAAGCTGCACTTCCCTTTCGGCAAGGTATTCAGCTGCACGGGCTGAAAGGCCCGTATAGCCGGTGCTGAAGTCCATGTTGAACCACTCCTTATCTGAGTTAGCAGTCTTAAAGAGCACACGGGCGCCCTGTCTGATGTCCGAATCTCTGATATCCTGTAAATCCACGCACTTAGGATTTTTCACATCTATTACCAGCGCCGGTCCTATCAGCACATCAAACGGGACCTGTGAAATATCTTTCCCGTCGTTAATGAAGTGGTAAGGGGCATCCATGTGGGTTCCCGTATGAGCACTCATGGAAAGTCCCGAAACGTTGGCATCTTTTCCTTCGCTGATGCTTGCAATCTTATAGATCAAAACATCGGGCTCTCCGGGCCAGTGCTGCATTCCGCTGCGGACCGGGGCGCTGACTTCAAGCCACGGACTGTTTGAAGTGCGTTGATTATTCATGCTCTGCTTCCCTTATAGTTTTAGAATTTTGTTGCAGCATGAGAGTTCACCTATTATCTATAGAAAAAACTCGGCCCAAGAAAATCAAGGCATTAAGCCGATTCTGAAGCTGAAGCACCCTGGTTTTAACCGGGGTAATAAAATTTCCATCAATTGAATTAGGGCCGATAATTTATTAATAATCACTAAGTGAAGTTTTATGAGATTATATTTTTGATCAAATTTAAGGGACGGAAATGAAGAAGCATTCAGAGCCAAAGGGTCAGTCTGAGTCAAAAGGTCAGACTGAAACAAAAGAAATAAGAGAAACTAAAAATAAAGTAAGGACCGATGATCTCTTTACAAAAAGAACAGAAATAATACAGAATTTTAAGTCGGTGCGTTATTTTACCTGTACTCTCTGCAATCCGCTTAAAATTGAGGACTACGTGGTACAGTCTATGCCGGATGTAAGCCCCGCCAAGTGGCATCTGGCTCACACGAGCTGGTTTTTTGAAAACTTTATATTAAATAAGGTTAATAAAGATTACAGCTTTTTCAATCCCATATACAACTATCTTTTCAACAGCTATTATGTCCAGGTCGGGAAATTCTTTGCGCGTCCAATGCGCGGACTCATATCGCGCCCCACAGTTTCTGAGGTATGCGACTACAGAAAATACGTTGACGACCACATGCTGGAGTTTCTTGACAGTGCTTCGGATGAAGAATTTGACGCCATTGCTCCTGTAATTGAGCTGGGACTTAATCACGAGCAGCAGCACCAGGAGCTTATACTTACAGATATAAAGCACGTATTTTCTATTAATCCCCTTTACCCGGTTTACAGTACCGCAAAGGAGGCCCAGATTGTGCATATACCTCCGATGGAATGGATCAGCTTTGATGAGGGAATTTACCGCATCGGGCATGAGGGAAAGAGTTTCGCTTTCGATAACGAAATGCCCGTTCATAATGTTTATCTGGAACCATACAGGCTTGCATCGCGACTTGTAACAAACGGGGAATACCTCGATTTTATTGAAGCCGGCGGCTACAGGCACCCGGAACTCTGGCTTTCAGACGGATGGATGCTTGCAGCAAAGGAGAACTGGCTGGCACCTCTTTACTGGCAAAGAAAAGACGGTGAATGGTTCAACTTTACGCTCGGCGGATTACTCAGGATGAATCCCTCGGAACCAGTCTGCCACGTCAGCTTCTATGAGGCAGATGCTTATGCGCGCTGGGCCGGATTCCGCCTCCCGAGAGAAGAGGAATGGGAAGCTGCATCATCGGACCACCCGATTGACGGTAATTTCGTTGAGAACGGACGCTTCCATCCCGACCCCTTAATGCACAGCATTACTTCACCCATTCTTCATCAGATGTACGGCGATGTATGGGAATGGACTTCCAGCCCTTATTCGGCTTATCCCGGGTTCAGGACACTTCAGGGTGCCCTGGGCGAATACAACGGGAAATTCATGTCGAACCAGATGGTCCTCAGAGGAGGTTCATGTGCAACCAGCCTCTGGCATATTAGAAGAACTTATAGAAATTTTTTCCATCCTGAAAGCAGATGGCAGTTTACAGGAATACGCCTTGCCAAGGGGGCACCTGTTATCTGAAGAAAAACTTTGTTTGCGGTTTTGCCGATGGTCACGATCCGATTGTTGTGCAGCTAAGTATATTTCTATTATAATTAACCGGAGGAAAGACTCTATGTTACAAATCCAGCTCTTAAAAGAACCCGGCCTGCATGAGGAAATTCTTGAAGGCCTGCTTGCAGATTCAAAAAAGCTGCCGAGCAAATTATTTTATGACGAAAAAGGCTCAAAACTCTTCGACCTTATCTGCATGCTTGATGAATATTATCTGACACGGACAGAAACCCGAATCATGGAGGATAATATCAATGAGATAATAAGTTTTATTGAGGGCCCCCGGACAGCTCTTGTTGAATTCGGGAGCGGAAGCAGCATCAAGACGCGGCTTCTGTTTGATAATATGAATAAATTCCCGCTTTATGTGCCCGTGGATATTTCAAAGGAACACCTTAATAATACTGCAGAGGCACTTAAACGCGACTATTCCGGCCTGCAGGTTACCCCTGTTGCGAGCGATTACACAAAAGAGTTTGAATCCTCCTTTGACATGATCCCTAAATATTACAAAAAGGTGATTTATTATCCCGGCTCAAGCATCGGCAACTTTACACACAGGGAGCTGCTGCATTTCCTTAAAAGGGTAGCCCGCTTTCTCGGGCGAGGCGGCGGGTTCCTGGTTGGAATCGATCTTAAGAAGGATCCCTCAATTCTCAAAAGCGCATACAACGACCGAGAAAATATTACAGCGCTTTTCAACCTTAATATACTCGAAAGACTCAACAGGGAATTTGGAGCAGACTTTAACGTCTCCAATTTTGAGCATAAGGCTGTATATAATCACATAAAAGACAGGATAGAAATGTACCTCGTCAGCAAACTTGTGCAGACAGTGCATATTTTCGGCACCAGGATATTTTTTGCCAAAGGAGACAAAATCCTTACGGAATATTCATACAAGTACGACCCGGACGAATTTGAAAGGCTGACGCATGAATGCTTCAAAACAGAAAGCGTATGGACTGATGAGAAAAATTATTTTAACATCCGGTACCTGAGCGTCAGATAAACTTCCTGGAGGATGAACTTGGCATTATGCTCTTCGAAAGAAATAATATTAGTCTTTGCGTATAACTATTATTGATTAGAACTTAAGCAAAAAAACTGATATCTTGTCCAGTAATAAATTTGGATTTTTAAGGCATGAGAAATCAGTTATACGCAAAGATTGCATTTATATTGCTTATTGTTCTTTGCATTCTTCCTTTTGTACCCGCGCCCCTGGCGCTTCTTTTAGGAATTGCATTTTCACTTGTTACCGGGAATCCGTTTCAGGAAAAAACGGGCAGGCTGACACACAAACTTCTCCAGTATTCTGTAATTGGGCTCGGCTTCGGCATGAATGCCCTTGCAGCGCTGGATGCAGGCAAAAAAGGACTTATATATACAGTAGCAGGAATTACTTTCACCTTCTTATTCGGTTTTATTATTTCACGCATACTGAAAGTGGACAAGAAAACCTCATACCTCATTTCAGCCGGGACGGCCATATGCGGAGGCAGCGCCATTGCTGCTGTTGCTCCCGTGATAAATGCTAAAAACGAGAACACTTCGGTAGCTCTGGGAGTGGTTTTTATTCTTAACAGCATTGCTCTTCTTGTATTCCCTGCTATCGGACACCACTTTCATCTTTCTGAAGGCCAGTTCGGCCTCTGGTCGGCAATTGCAATTCACGATACCAGTTCCGTAGTCGGGGCTTCTTCACAGTACGGCAGCACGGCACTTGCAACGGCAACAACTATAAAACTGGCCCGTGCCTTATGGATAATTCCTGTTGCCTTAATGTCGGGCCTTGCCTTCAGGAGTGACGTAAAGAAAGTTAAAATTCCTTACTTCATAATCGCATTTTTTATTGCCATGATTCTTAATACTTATCTGCCTGTTATAGCTCCTGTTTCCGGCGTTATTTACCAGATTGCAAAAAGAGGACTTGTAGTTACGCTTTTCCTGATCGGGGCAAACCTGTCCCGCGCCACACTAAAAACAGTGGGGGTAAAACCGTTTATATTGGGTGTAATACTGTGGCTTGCGGTTTCATCCATTTCCCTGTTTTTTGTTTAATAATTTAGGGTTGGAGAGGAATGTTTACCGACACCCCGAGCAAAAAGCTCGGGGCTAGTCATAAAATCCATTTTTAATTTGACTAGCCCGGGGAACTTGCAAAAAATTAAATTACATCCTATTTTGGTTGTTCACAAAATACGGATGTAAAGAATTGAGCCACAATCACTCGAAACCGGAAGCATGCCTTAACTGCGGCTATCAGTTTAAGGATGAAAATAATTACTGCCCCAGCTGCGGCCAGCAGAACCATACACTTAATGTGCCATTTAAGCACCTTGTCCTGGAATTCCTTGAAGGAACAATTCACCTCGACACAAAAATATTCCAGACTTTCAAATTCCTGCTTTTCAAGCCGGGATTTTTAACGCGTGAATTCAATACCGGCAAAAGAGCCACATATGTCCCGCCTGTAAGAATTTATGTCTTTGTCAGCTTTATATTCTTCCTTCTTGCCGGATATAATTCGGGGCATAAATTTGAGGAAAAGGGGAATAAAATAAAAGACAAGAAGTCATTAGCACTTTTGCAAATAGGCCCTTCAGATACTAATGATAAAGCCTCAATACAAAAGCGGGATTCTTTATTGGCATCCAAAGCAGTAAAGAATTCAGCCATTGCCCATTTTGCATTGTCTATGTCAAAAAAATCTGAAGGAACGGAATTAAATCATATAGTGCTTAAAAATATTTCCTATCTTATGTTTTTCCTGATGCCTCTTTTTGCATTTTTTGTATTCCTCTTCAACTCCCAAAGAGGTCATTATTACTATGAGTTTCTTATTTATTCCATTCATCTGCACAGTTTTCTGTTTATACTTTTTATCTTTTTTGTGCTCATTATGACATTCCTATTCGAATCCGGATGGCTCGTTTTTGCGGCTATAGTTATCTCCATTTATTATTTTATTGTATCCATGAAGAATGCATTCCCGCAGAAGACTTCCCAGGCATTGTTGAAATCACTTTCCCTGGTTGTCATTTACGGCATAACAATTCTTGCGGGGCTTGTAGGAACAGCAGTTATCAGTTATTTGATGGTCTGAGGATTCACTCGAAATTAAATTCAATCAGGATGGTCCTGGGTTTCTAAACAGGACCATCGCTGGAAGAAAATTCTTTAATTAAAATATCTGGAATTAATATATCTGGCAGGTTTTTGAAATCGAGAGTGCAGATTCAATTTTGCTCCCTGCTCTGAAGCCCTGGTATATTGTTCCGGTTATTGTGGAAGTCAGGGTTATTTGTGTCTTTGTTATATTCTGCGTGCTCTGGAAATATGCCGAAGGAATTGTAAATTTTCCTGATGACAGATTCTGCTGAGGAATATACATTGAAAAAGTTTCGGTCAGCTCCGAATTATCCTTCTTGTAAAAATTTAATATTTCCAGCTTCAGCTCCCTGCCGGGGTCGATTTCCGTCCAGCTTATATTCATATCCTCAGAGCGGTTATGAGACGAAGGAAGCGTCAGTGTAGCAAGATCCCTTTCCTGTATTTTAATCGAAGCATCGAATGTTTTCTCAGAATTAAGCTTTATTGCAACTGTATATGTGTAGCCAGGACGTATATCTGAAACAACATCAAGTCCGGAATAGTAAGGAAGTCCCAATAAACTCTTAACCGGCATGGCTTTACCGTTAATGGATACTCCCCCGTTTTTAAGCTCGACGGGGTTATTATTTTTATCGTTTATCCATGCATAAATAAACTGTGTAATTGAGCCGCCGTTTTTGGATCTGGAAAACGTAATTTCAGGACGTATAACGGAAGGATCCGTAATTTCCACGTCCGAAAGAACTGATTCCTGCACGCATCCGGCACAGCTGAAGAGCAGGACTGCAAAGATGAAGATGAATAGTTTTCGCTGCATTTTCTATCCTGGATATTTGGGGGAATAAGCTTTTAGCACCGCTGCTGCTGCAGAATAACCAAACTACAGAACAAATATTAGTAATTTTTCTTATTATAGCAAAAATATTTTCTGATGGAAGAATTTCCCTGGGATCGCTTCATGGGCCATCAGGCTGCCCGGTCCATATAAAAATCAAAAAGCGCCTGCAGGATTCTCCCGCAGGCGCTTTTGCTATATCCATATCACATTGATCTTAGAAACTGATACCAAGGTCAATATACTGAATGTTCTTCAGCCTGCCGAAGTCGGCATATGCATAGTTTACCTGTATCTTAAAGCCGGGACTTACCTCATAGTTAATGCCTGCTCCCAGAGTAAAGCTCTGTTCGCTGTCTGCGAGGAAGAGTGACTTATAGCCGCCGCGGACAAAGAATGTTTCGTCGTAAGCAAGTTCAGCACCTGCATTGACGTATTCATTATTGTCATTAGGATGCGTTGCATCCACAGCTGCCTTCAGGCGGATATACCTGGTTTTAACCACATCCATTGCAAGACCGATCTTGAAACTGAGCGGCATATCATAGCTGTCCATTTCATACTTTGAAGGTATGTTATTCGGGCCTGTGTTGCCATCGGCATTAGGATCAGAATTAAACTGAATGTCGCGTCCGTCAAGCTGCATCTTTGAACCGAAGTTAGAGATGCTGGCACCTATTACGAGGTCGTTAAAAGGAGTCACATAATAAGTACCCACGTCGAGGCCGAAGCCGCTTGCGCTTGAGTTCCAGATGCTTTCCTTGATATATTTTGCCTGGAAGCCGATAGAGAAACGGTCAGTAAGTTTTCTGGCAAAACCGAATCCCATTTCCAGAGAACCTGCATCCCAGTATCTTCCGTCGCCTTCAGGGTTGTCAAAAGTTCTGACTTTCTCCTCGGGAACACCCAGGGAGGTCAGGGTTATGAACATTGTTCCCATTTCAGGCAGGTTAATTGAACCTGCTGCATAATCATAACTTACATTAGCAAGCCATTGTGTGTGGTTGAAAGCAACCTGGCCTGATCCTTCGGTATTGGCTATACCGGCAGGGTTCCAGTAAGTAGAATATATGTCATTACTGACAGCCGTATAAGCTCCGCCCATACCGATAGCCCTGGCGCCAGGACCTATTTTCAGGAACTGTGCCGCGGTAGTACCGACTTTGGTAATATCCCTGAAGATCTGGGCATTTACCTGGCCGAAGCTGAAGGCTGCAAGTAAAATCATTAAGTAAAGTGATTTTCTCATGCTTGATTTCTCCAAAATTCTCTTGTCATTTAGTATCTTCGAATTTCTGCTTTTAAGAGGGGCGGAAGCTTTTAACTCCGCCCCTTAAAATCAGATTGTATTTATACTGTTATTCAATAACAGCATTGTTTACCCGCAGTATTATTTAATAACAGCGAATTTACCTATCTTTTCACCAACACCGGGAATGTCCACATGGAACAAGTACACGCCGTATGCTATTCTCATTCCTTCTTTGCTCAATAGATCCCACGATGCGGTGCTGGTCATATCATCTTTCTGTATTGTATCAACCAGTTCACCTGTTAACGTATATATTCTAATTGTACATTTTGGAGGTAAATTCCTGAACTGAAGATCCCTGTCGCCGCGTTTATTGGTCGTACGGCCAGGATTTTCAGAAAGGCCGTAAGCCACATACGGGTTAGGAACGACATAGATATCATTTAACTGTTCCTTTGCCGATTCAGGAGAATACTCTGCCTTATTTGTCTCGAAGAGGTAAGCATCACCTTTCTTGAAAGGCTTAGAAGTCTTCAACTGGAAGACGTCTCCTGCCTTCGGCAGAACTGGTGTACTCTTCGATGTATCAATTTTGAATGTAAACTGATAAGAAGCGGTAGTTCCCTTGTCACCCTGCGGCATCAGAACAATGTAATCGCCCCAATCCCACTGTTTATTTGCAACTTTGGGTTCGTACAGGAAGATATTTGCAGGCACATTGTTTGTAACATCCATTATCTTGAACGGAAATTTCATCCAGGTACTGCCCAGAACTTTTACTGAATCGTAAACTTTCCAGGTCCCGTTTGCATTCTGTTCTGAACCCAGCCATGTTACTTCAAAGTCTGCAGGTAATTTTACAAAATTCTTTGCATTAATTGTAGCAGGATATATTAGTTCCGTTTTTACAGTAACTGCATCGTCGTTGACGAACTTAGTTTTGGATTTATCTATATCCAGCTTTTGGTTCTGAACGTATACTCTGAGCCCGTCAAAGGCCGGGTTGCCGTCCTCAGAATTCAGCAATGTACTTTTGTAGACCGGATAGTACCTGTACTTTACAGTATAGGTATTTCCCTTCGGTAAACTGCCCGGATAAACACCCGCAATTTGTCCGATAAGAGGATTAATGACATATTTTGAAGAATCTACCTCATTATTTGAAGCATCAAATACTTTAACGCTTTCTTTAACCAGATGGCCGTACTTTAAGAATATAAGCACTGTATCCTTTGAAACTATATCATTGCTGACGCCTGTTGCATCGAGCACGTTATAAGAAAGCGAATCAACGAATTCCAATTCATACTGTTTGTTTAGAACCGCCTGGTTGTCAAGAATTTTCATCTGGACTTGACCGGTACTTATTCCGGAAAGAACTTTTGGAAGTCCGTTTGTTCCGGCCTCAGATTCTCCGAGTCCTGAAGTTTTAGCTCCCGGGGTTACCTGGACGGTATTGACGTCGAACATGAGCTTGCCGGTAAGAGGATCCTGCTGAATTACAGACTGGGTTTCTGTCGGAGGCAGTTCCATCTGTCCGGTTACTTTGCTAATTGCACCTCTGTCGTATGCAACAACAGCATAGTAGTATGTAATACCGTTCTGAGCAGTTGAATCCACATACTGATGAACAAGTCCGGTATTTGCACCAAGGTTGTACTTTACACCGCGTCCGTCATATTCCTTTTCAGCAAGACCCGAGAAATTATCGACAAGATCCCACTGTGCATAAGAAGCTGTTTTTGAGTTATAAAACGGCTGACCCAGGAACGGGTTTCCGTTGGCGTCTGTAATTTTATAGACATCAGAGAAGTTATAGTCTCTGCTTCTGTAGATTTTATATCCCTCGAAATCTTTTTCACTTGTTAAAGGATCAACTGACTGTTCGGAATTTGAATCCCAGTAAAGTGTAACCTTATGATCTCCCGCAACTGCTTTAACTACCGGTTTTGCAGGAGGCTGTGCGAAGCGGTAGTCAGCTTCCAGAATTCTGGCTGAAGTAACGGCGTTCAGAATAAGATCCTGAATATCTACACCCATCAGGATAGCCATTGAGAATCTCTGTGTTTCTCCTTTTGCCAGGGTCGTTGGTCCGGTTGAGAAACAGAATACGTTATCGCCGTATGTTCTCAGAAGCGGCTGCTCAGGGTCTATTTCGGGTTTTGTAAACCACTGCCACATCAGTTCGTCTTCTTTAGGAGCATTGGCTCCGGAATTATCGTAAGAGGCTGCAGTAAATCCCGTAAGACCTATCTGATCAGATTCAGAGATATCCCTGTAACCGAAGTTAGGTTCTGAGCCTGCCCACTTGTATCCGGGAAGAGCATCTTCAGTAAGAGTTGCTTTTTCTTCCGGATCGAGAACGCCGTTTCCATTCAGGTCGTTAAACCATGCCTGTGTCGGCATTCCGTCGCCTTCGCCGAAATCGGGTCCGGGATAGTTCTTGGAATCAGGACCAATACCGTCAATACCAACGTCATGTTTTGTCGGATCCCAGTCGCCATCCTCATCTCCCGACCATCTTGGCTTAGGAGCTCCATATACAGATGTATATTTTGCCAGGTTGCTGATGCCTGTTGTGAGGGGCTTGGATACACCATCTATATATACGCCTTTTCCGTTAAAAGGACTTTCATCTGTTATACCATCATCATCATTATCCACCATATCATTGGCCCGGGATGGTGATTCAAGGAACTTCCATCCAAAGTAGCCTGGTGTTTTTCCGCCCATACCTTTTCCGTCATTGTCCCATGAGAAGACCATGCTTCTTGCGCGCTGGTCATATCTGTCTGCCAGTTGGCCTGTGGGAGGAATAAAGTACGACATATCGTCAGCATAATCAGATGACCCGCCGACGTGGGGATCGCCATACATACCGAAATATATATTGTCGAGATCCTTTTCACTGGCATTCGTAATCTGATAAACTGAGAAAATGATGTCTTCAGCCATCGGGTTGTTGAACTGGAGTATTCTAACAGAAGCATCCAGACCGAGTCCGCCTTTGGTCGGATCACTCGGGAAAGGAGCATACTTGCCCTGGAATTCGTAGTTTGTGTAGTCATCCATTACGTAATAAACTTCTTCATCAGGAGCAGTTGCCATATCGCCTAAGAATGCGGGCCAGAGATACTTGCCTGCGCCTGCTGAATACCAGGTTTCAGGCCATGAATCCGGCTTTCCGTCGCCGTTCAAGTCACCGGCATTCAGAGAAGCAACATGTTTCTGATTCGGATCTGAATAACCGTTCTTAGGCAGCCAGCCCCATTTGAGTTCTTTTTTTGAATCGTAATCGCCCTGCGAGGCGCTTACGTGAGAGTCGCTTATTATGTGAAGCGGGTTTCCGTCAACGTCAGTCACTTCGGCACCGGCCAGGACACCGAATTCAAATCCGTATCCAAGACCGTTCCATACAAGATCCTCTATGTTTGACAAAACACCGGGAGCGCAGATTGAACCATAATTGTATAATTTGGTTGTGATCTTGTTCCCTTTAATAATGATGTCTTTTATTTCCCTGCGGTCGCCTGCGACCTTGTTGAGCCTTACACCCGTAATGGGTCCAAAAATTCTCAGGTAATCATCGTGCGAGAGTTTTTTCAGTTCGTAATTACCTAAAGAATCCTTTTCCTGGGCAAAACTAAAGCAGGTAAAAGCCAGCACGTATGTTAATATTAGAATTAAGCTTTTTTTCATAATTAATTTTATACCTCTGACAAATACTAATTGAATAATAGTGAGAAACCTAACCTGACTTCGCGCGGCCTGTTCAAGTTTTCAGACCTTTTGTAGTAGTTATCGATTTCAGAAATAGGTATCATACCACGATCTCCCAGAATGCGTTTTCTGATATCATTGAACTGAGCCACATTCAAAGTCTGTTCGACATTCGACAATGCCCTTCCTGAAGAAGCATAGACATATCTTTCATTTTCAGTATCAAAGAGGTTTTCAACCTGCAGGAATATTGAATAATTAATGCTTCCCATCCTGAAGAATTTTTCAGCCTTGAAGTCAACGTTCCAGTTCATCGGTTTCGGTGATGAATTCTGTACATAAGTTATCGGTGAAAGCGACGGCGGCAGAGCCGGAGTATAAGGAGTACCTGCCTGTATATTATAGATAAGACCAACCGACCAGCTTTCAGGATCTGAAAAAGTAACTGTACCGTTGATCAGGTGAGGCCTGTCGAAGCTCAGGGGCACGAGGAATGTTTCACTCTGCTTGCCTGAAGCCTCGCTGAAGAAAAGGTCTTCTGTCGGCTCGGTTCTGTTGCCTTCTGCTATCTGGAAAGTATAATCCAGCGTGGCTGACAAGTAGCTGTCGGGAGATCTTCTTTTCAGGAATGAAAGCGTGATACCCTTAACGTTTGAATAAGCAAGGTTTGTCAGAATTTTGTACTGTCTTGCACTTGCCGTATAAACTGTCTGAGTAAAAATATAGTCGCGTACATCTTTATAATAACCTGTAAGGTCAAACTTCAGATCGTCTGTAAGCTGCTGCTGAAGACCGAGCTCATACTGAACTGACTTCTGAGGCTTTACGTTCGGATTACCGAAAGTAGGAACAGAAGCTATGTTTGCAACGTAAAGTTTATCATTCAGATAGAGTTCTGATAAAGACCCGATCTGATAGAAATGTCCGTATGAAAACCTGATTATACCCTTGTCTGTTATTGGATAAGAAACGCTGAATCTGGGTGAAACCATGTGCTTGCCCTTAACCTTTTCAAGTCCTTCAGTCATATAGCCGGCCATAGCATCGGTCAGGTTTCTTGAAATATCAGGATTATACAGTGTATTGGGATCGAAATATTCATATCTCAAACCGACGTTGAGTATGAGGGATTTATCCAATTCGATCTTATCCTGCAGATAAGCTGCAATCTGGTAAGGTTTCTTGTGATACGTGCTTGCGCTTTGAATCGTATCCCTTACTATATTAAGGTTCTGATTGTAAAGCAGATCGCTCACGTTAAGAGATGTTTTTGTAGGAATCCCGTTAATATCCTGAAGTTTCCTGAAATTGATTGAATATGAAAGCCTGTCGATCTCATGCTGTCTGAGTTCAAATCCGGCTTTAATCTCATGGACGCCGAACATCTGTGAAACCAGGTCGCCTTTAAGGCTCATGGTTTTTGTATATCTGTACGACTGGCTGTTATCAGTTCCGCCTGTCAGGAATTCTGTTCCTGTAAGAGCTTTGCTGTAAAGACCAGGCAGATAACGCGGGTCCCTCCAGTCTTTATATAGATAGTATTCGCTCTGGTTATAAGAATAAGAACCCTTTAAGGTATAGAAAGTACTTTTGCTGACAGTATGTGTAAGGTCAACTGAATGGAGGTACCCATTGCTGTAGTTGGTTCCTATACCGTCGGGGTTGTACTTATAGGCTCTGTCGTAATCTTTTGACTTTCCCTTCTCAAGTACCAGTTCATATTTTACCTTGAAGAGAGGACCAAACCTGTGGCTTATGTTGCCCTGGAAGTTCCAGCTCTGTGAGGGATTCATTGGTACAATTGCGCTGTCACCTGTATTTAAACCGCTGCTGCCCTTAGTGTAAGGATTGAAGACGTAAGCCTCTGTAGCTAGGTCATACCTGGGATCAGTTGATCTGAAGTTATCAGGTGATAGATAAGAGTCTGTAGTATTGTAAAATCTTCTTCCGTAATAAGAACCCTGAAAATTTTCAAAAATACTTGAGACAAAGAAATTTGTACCGCTGAGGAAAGGAACCGGTCCGCCAGTTGTGGCTTCCAGTCTGCCCCTGTTAAGCGGTTTGATATCATCCAGGTGATAAAACAGATCTTTTCTGGTTGTAACGTAATCTCCGGCATAGCCTCTTACGCTGAAAGAGTATTTATCGGCTCCTTCTTTTGTAACGTAATTAACAACACCCGAAAGAGCATTGCCGAATTCGGCGCTGAACGTGCCTGTTGAAACAGAAACTTCCTGGACTGCATTTGTTGCAATACCTACAGATCTGCCGTTTCCGTAAGGATCGTTCATCGATAAACCATTTAAAGAATAAGCAACTTCATTTCCATAGCCGCCTCTGACGTGAATACTTCCGTCGTCACCTGTAACAACACCGGCCTGTAATTTTATAACGTCTGAAATATTATCTACAGGGAGAGTCTGAATTGATTCCGAAGTAATTGCCACTGTAGGGTTTGTAAGATCCTGCCTGATAAGAGGATTTCTTTCACCCTGGACAACAACTGCACCCAGTGTAATCTCACCTGAACTAAGACCAATTTCGAGCCTTGTGGTAAAGCCCACATTAACTCTGACATCCTTAACGGTTGTTTTCTGGTAGCCGATATAGGATGCAGTTACGCTGTAAAGTCCCGGAGGGATATTCATTACAACAAAATTTCCATCAGCATCTGTAGACGCACCGAGAGAGGTACCTTCCAGAACAACGTTGGCATAAGAAACCGCCTCGCCTGTAGCCTTGTCCTGAACTTTACCCATGATCTTACCGGTGGATTGCGAATACAGACTGCCTGTAACAGCAAAACTTAGAAAAATCAAAAGAGTAAGTAAATTTCTAATTTTCATTAAAGCCTCATGTGAATATTAAGACACTTTCCCGCATACTAAGCTTAAAATGGAAGCCGCGGTACACTATTTGTGAATCGCGGCTCCTTAAATTCAAGAATAATTACTTGAGTAATGTCATCTTTATTGATTGAGAATAATTTCCAAAAATGAGTCTGGCAATATAGTTGCCGCTTGCAGCATTCTGGCCGCTGTTTGTCATACCGTTCCACATAACTTCATATTTACCTTTCTTGTAGAGCTGGTCGTTAACCAGAGAAGCTACTTCCTTGCCAAGCATATCGTAGACCTTAAGAGAGATCTTCTTATCCAGAGGCAGTGTGAATCTGATGTTTGTTGTCGGGTTGAACGGATTTGGATAGTTCTGTTCAAGTTTATAATCTTCAGGATAAACTAAAGAGTAGTTCTGGTCCTTTAATCCGCTTGTTCCAGTCTGCTCAAGAACACGGATAGTTTTGCGGTAAGGATTGAAAACTTCCTTGGTTTTCAAGGTATCCTGCTTCCACTGATGTGTGCTGTCTACCCATACATATTCATGGATAACGTTTGTTTTGAAAACGTTCTGTTCTGAAAGTACAATTTCCATTTTACCGTCTTTATTCAGGTCGACATGGTCGGCAAAAATGGAAGCCGTAAACGGAGGATCTATATGAACTGTATCAATCTTTGTCTGATCGAGCGTATAGGTAGTATCAGTAGCTGATATAATTGTATCCACCACGCCATGATAAATATCGAACTGATGAAAAACGTCGTTTCCGGTACCTGAATAAACAAGGTTCTTAACATAGCTGTTCGGATCGTTCAGTGCGCCTGTCCCTTTGTACTGAATAGCAAAAAGGTTCACGCCTGCACCACCGCCGGTGTAGACTTCGTCTTTACCGTCCTTGTTAAGGTCACCCTTTGAAAGCGCCATGAATTGTGCAGCTTTTTTGCCTCCCATTTTGGCAAGTTCATCTTTGGTAGCGATACGGCCGTTTCTTCTTGCGATTGTAGCAGCGTCTGTTTTCCAGATATAAACACCTGTATCGGCTTTTGAGAAAGTCATTACTTCAACACCGGTATTTCCAGCATATTTTGTGGCAAAGACTTCATCTTTTTTGTCGCCATCCACATCAGCAGTAATTATTCCCAATATGGAATAGTCATCTACTCCTGGAGTATATTGTGCATAGATAGAGTCTTTATAAGGGCTGTTGAAATCAGGATATGTATATGAATCAGGCCCATTTACAACAATATTCCAGAAACCGAAATTATTATAGTGATGATTGACGATTTCGAGTTTGCCATCGCCATTGATGTCGCCGGCGGCAACCGAATAGAAAGATCCTGTTGCCCAGCTGTGTCCATTGGTAGGAACCTTAGCTGGATCTCCGCCTTCGAGTACAATCTTTGTACCGAATGAAGCAGGAATGTCGCCGTCCACACCGAGGACGTAGACGTCTCTGCCCGGGTTTGAGCCTGCGGTAATAATTTCGCTCTTGCCATCGCCATCGAGATCCTTAACAAGCAGGGTTTCTCTGGTAAGCCTGAGATCTTCTATAGCACCGGCAGCTTTATAGGAAGCTGTATTGATAAAGAAATCGGGGGCGCCGCTGGGATCTGATCCCCAGGTTTTTGCATCGGGGTTCCATTCATAGAATACGAGCTTTCCGTCGCCGCCGCGGCTAAAAATTATTTCAGGAAGACCATCTCCGTCGCAGTCGCCAACCTGGGGACATCTTGGACTTGAACCGCTTGCTCCTGCAACAACTGGAGAAGACCAGATCACTTCCAGAACGGAAGGATCGGACTCCGAGGGAGCAATAACGTGAACTCTTCCGCCATTGGAGTAGTCGGTAGCGATGATTTCCTGCTTTCCATCGCCTTTTGCATCCGCAACTATTACCTTTCTTACACCCAGATCACTGTAATACGGCTGTACTTTCTGAGCCGAATCTGAAAGCGACTGATCAAAAGCTGCGTTGTAAATAGATGTAGTATGCATAGTAATGGGAGACTGTGCATTTACTACTCCGCAAAGAACTAAAGTAACCAGTAGAAACGAGTAGATTTTTCTCATAACTGTTCCTTTTGTTTTGGGTTAATTAAATAAAACTGACAGTCCGGCCTGCACCGCTACTGCCTTCGAACCAGGTCCATCTGATCTATAATTGGAGCTAAATTACCTCCGGTGTGGAGTTCAGCTTGCTCCTGAAAAAAAGCACATTAATATTTCTCAGACATCACCGTTAACCTGAAACATTAGGAACCAAAGCATTGTAAAACTTCAAACGAAAACGTATAAACATAGAATCAAAGCATAGACACACTAAAAACGTGATCATGCCGGAAACATAAAATTTAACAAAGTGTAATTTGAAACAATCTTCTGAGGACTTGAAAGCCCCTTAAGGCATTTCCTGTTTGGCCTTAAGCCAGGGCTCCACCCAGTTTGTAAAAGGAACTGTAAGCGGGACAGCCATAAGCCTGCCGCCGAATCCCATGTAGCGGTAAGCAAAAATATTCATATTGAGTGCATCAGCTGAATTTAAGGCATCCTCATTGACACTGACTCCGTAGCTTTTGGCAAGCGAAACTGTGTAACCGGTAAGTTTCTGGAGATATTCTTCGTTTATAAGATCCTTTGCAGTCATGCCGCTTTCTTTTGCATCTTTACCGCCTTTAAGGACGGTTTCTTCTTTTTTCCTGCCTATCAGCTTAAATATTGAATATCCATCCTCAGTTTTCAACGGACCGTATACATCGCCGACTCTCATCTGGCCTGCAATTCTGCCGATCTCTCCATACATGGAGGAAGGGAAAAATCCGAACTCGCCGCCTTTTTCTCTTGTCCACTCTCTTTTTGTGTATAAACGCGCAAGCTCATGTATGTCTTTATGGTTTTTAAGTCCGTCCAATACCTTTTCAACCGTTTCAAGACTGTCAGTTAAGACTTCAGCAATATTAACCATTGTCAGTTCTGCAGCTGTATTTTTTTGCGCTGTCTGCTTTTTAAAGGCATTCAGGTCCCCTGGATTCGTTTTTACAGAATCCATTATCTGAGATTTAAGAAGCTGAGCCAGGTAGCTGTCGCGCCACATATGTATGGATTTTTTAACTTCGGGCAGATTCTGAAGGCCCATTCTGAAACCCTCACGCGCAAGAAGTTCATTTTCTATATAATTTTTAACCCTGCTGTCGAGTTTTGCCCTGAGTGTCCGGGGTTCAACTGTATTGCTGAAGAAACCATCAAAGGCAACCTCATCAATAAACTGTTTCAATGTAACGGGGCTGTTATCCAGGCTGACGAATGTCATTTTCAGACTGTCGGGCCCGAATTCTTTTTCAATTTTTAGAAAATCCGGCACACTTAAATAAGTCTTTTCTTTAGCGGGCATTTTAACATCCTGCTGCTTTTCATTCAGGATGGAAATAACCTTATCGGCAAAACTCCAGAAAATGTAACCGTCTACGTTAATTTTCCTGCCGCTAAAGAATCTGTTATGATAACTCTGATAAATATTATTGGCGGCTCTGTCATTTAGGATCTTTCTGGCCTCGGTGACAACCTTTTCTCTTTCTTCATTTGAAAGTGAATACCTGTCTGTACGTTTAACCAGCCTGAAGATAAGCCATCCATCCGGCGCAGCAACAGGAGCAGTATATTTGCCCGGTTTCAGGCTGAATAGTACTGCTTCCAGAGAACTGTCCACTTCACCGAAGGAGACCTCCAGGAGTGAGTCTTTCTCCAAAGCCGAATTCTTTTCAAGCATGGAATTAAACGAGATGCCTTTTTTCAGGGAATTATAGAGGGTTTGAATTCCTTTTTCGTCAGGGGCTTTCAGACAGTCGAGTTTGAGTCTGTACCGGTTCTTTTGGACGGCATTATCCAGGTCAACATTGGTAATATTGACCTTGCTGCTTATCTCGTGCTTATAGAGGGCATCTCTGACATACATTTTCTCTATGGTTTTAAAAGCCGAATTCATGACAGCAGAAGTATCGTAACCGAGGTCACGGGCCTTCTGAGCCAAAAGCTTTTCAGCAATTAAGGTATAGAGAAAATCAGATTTGGGATCTTTAGATAGTTTTTCTTTATCACCTTTGGGCCAGGGAGTAAGAGAAAAACGCTCTTTAATTTCCGAAGCATTTATGGTTGAATTACCAACTTTGGCAACTATCTGATCCTGAACCTGAGCACTAACTTTTATACTGATACTAACTAAAACCGCAGCTAAAAAAATTTTCTTCATTAAAACTAAATCAAAAGAGCCTAAAAAGAACTCATAGGTTTATTAATCACGCAGCACATAATATAATAATAATATTCTGCTCTTAACTATCCCCCCAAACCGTTCCAAAAATTTCAGGTCAAATTTACTAAAAAAATTCTTTAAATCAACAATGCTAACCCGATTAGAATAAAAATACTTTGATGCCGTAAAACATTAACAGATAAGCCCATAAGAAAAGACACTTAAATTGTTGCTTTATGGGTATGCGGCCCTATTTTGCACTATAAACTCTCCGCAATTACAGGAACTGCAGGAGCTGATTGCTTAGATGCAAATTTCATTATTTCTCACTAACTTTACTTCTATTATTAACCTTTAGAGGAGGAAGGCTAAAATGACAGGAAAAGGCACTGCAGAAAAAAAGGATAATACGATAGCCGTTTTGTTTATCCTGTCGCTTTTTACGCTTTTAATCCACTTCTTCACGAACTTTTTTACCGAATTCGGCATTTTTCGTGATGAATTCTATTACCTTTCCTGCAGCAGACGGCCTGCAATGGGCTACGTAGACCAGCCGCCCTTGTCAATATTCCTTCTCGGCGTAAGCCGCCTGGCCTTCGGGGATTCACTCTTTGCTGTAAGAATACTGCCCGCCCTTTTTGGCGCAGTAACTGTTTTTATTACAGGACTTACGGTCCGGCGCATGGGTGGAGGCATTTATGCCATAATTTTATCTGCAGCCTCTTACATTGCGGCTCCCATATTCCTGGCTATGAATAATATATATTCAATGAATGCCATTGATATTCTTCTCTGGACAGCTGCTTTCTATATATTGATATTAATGCTGGGCAGGAATTCTCAGGAAAAAGATGCAAAATACTGGATATGGCTGGGCATTGTACTGGGACTGGGGTTGATGAACAAAATAAGCATGATGTGGTTTGGCGCAGGACTTTTCCTTGCACTTCTTACCAGGCAGTACAGGCACTACCTTAAAACTCCCTGGCCTTATATTGCGGCTTTAATAGCATTCTTGATTTTCCTGCCATTTGTTATCTGGAATCTTTCACACAGCCTTGCACATCTCGAGTTTATGCGCAATGCATCAGGACTTAAATACGGCTCCGTTACACCGGTTGACTTTATCTTAGGACAACTACTGCTGTTTCTGCCTGTAAGTATACCCGTCTGGGCCGCAGGCATATACTACTTCTTTTTTAATAAACAGGGGAGGAAATACCGGGCTGCAGGAATTATTTATGCTGCAACTATTGCAATACTGATTATTAACTGGCACAGCAAGCCTGAATATGCTTCGCCTGCCTACCCCGTGCTTTTTGCCGGTGGCAGCGTTTTAATTGAAGATTTTTTCAGAAGAAGGCGGCTAAAATGGCTTAAGTATTCACTTCCTGCCATTATTATGCTCTTTGGAATCCTCCTTGCGCCTTTTGTACTGCCCGTCCTTCCGGTAAACAAGTATATCGCCTACAGCAGACTGACAGGTTTTCAGCCCGACGGGCATGAGGGAAAAAAGCTTTCGGAACTGCCGCAGCTTTATGCCGATATGTTCGGCTGGGAAAATATGGTAAAGACAGTATCAGACGTATATCTTTCCCTTCCGCAGGATGAAAAAGATCATGCATTCGTTTTTGCTCAGAATTACGGCGAGGCCTCCGCCCTGGAATATTATAGTAAGAAATATCCTCTTCCTAAAGTAATCTCACCTCACAACAGTTTCTGGATCTGGGAATGGGAGGAACTAAAGGACACGACAAAAAGAAATAATTACAGTACAGTAATAATAATCGGCGGCCAGGTGGAAGACCACCTTAAGGCTCTAAAGAGTGTGGCTCAAAAAGGGATAATTCAAAGCCGGTATGCCATACCCTATGAGAACAACCTTCCTGTTTTTGTAGGAAAAGGCTTTAAGATACCCGTTGAAGTGATCTGGAAGTCCGAGAAAAACTTTATTTAAGACTCACTTTAGAAAAACAAGCTTCCGGGTTTCCGAATAGCTGCCCGACTTAAGATGGCAGAAATAAATTCCGCCCGGAAGATTCCCGGCATTAAAACGGATTTCGTGCTTTCCTGCCGACATAATTGTGTCCACCAGGGTTTCCACTTCGCGCCCTAATGCATCAATTATCTGTATCTTTACCTCTCCCCTTTCAGGAATCTGATACGGAATCACAGTTGCCGGATTAAAGGGATTCGGGTAATTCTGAAAAAGCCCGTAACCGCTTAAAGGACTGTTAACAGGCACACTTGTAAGATTTATGTAACCGGGCTGTGCCATTACACCACTTTCCTTGCTCAATATACTGTAAAGCACCGGATCAGTAAGAACTTTATCTGTCTTATAACTTACTCCGTCTATCGATATATCTGAATTAAGAAGACGGATGCCGTGGCTGTAGTCTACATATGTATCTATATGTATATTCGTTAAAGGCTGAATTGCTGATCCGTCCAGCTTATGCCAGCCATAAATGACTACATGGCGGGGCCTTGCGGGATCGGTAATCTTATTGCTTACAACAACATCTTTTTTTGTCCCTCCGGTTAACTGCCCCAGACTTCCTCCTGCAGAAATCCTTTCAGATTCAATTGCCTGGCTGTGCTCAATAAATTTTGCCACCATTTCATTTGCATTTCCTACGGGAGTGTATGTAACAGGAGCAAGCTTTATTTCCGAGTGGGTGTAAATATCATCAACCAGTTTGCTTGTAGGCATCGTGGTACCCGAAAGATTGGCCAGCTTCTGTGCCGTTATGGGTCCCATCGGTATACGGCAGAAGTCCGAATTGGAGCCTATTGCAAGGTAATCGGGTGTAACATCGTAACTTACAGAGTGGCTTATTCCAGAAGCATCTTTTAAGGTGGTCCTTATGGTAACCATATTTCTTAAAAAGTCGGGCACGTTGCCTCTTGAAATTTCATTGTATATTTCAGTTTCTCTCTGCTCAAATGTCATAAACTGCACTTTCTGCATAAAAGCTGAACCCGTAAGGGCGTTTGCCGGGCGCTGCGGCAGATTGAGCATTTTAGGAACGTACACTTCTGGCTGAACCAAATCCGTATATGACCTCTGGCCAAAATACTTATAGCCCTGCTCTTCGTAAGGTGTACCTGAAGCTATTGCCTGTATGAATCCGTTCAGTTCAACCTGCACGGTGTGTAAAATCTGCCTTAGGGGATTTTCCTTCAGTATTATTTTAATTCTTCCGTTAAGGGCCGTATATTTTATGAATGATGAATCTGCCGCAGACGTAAAGCTGAAAAACTGCGAAAGGTATTTTTTCATCATTTTCGTTCTGTACCACGTGCCTCCTGTGGGGCTTACAACAGGCTGGCCATTATAAAGAGCTATGCTGTCGTTATAGGCTATAACGCTTAAGAAGTGCTTATCCGAGGATTTAAGCCAGTCTGCAAGCTTTTTGCCATAAGTGTCGTCGTAATTATAATCGCTGTCCAGAAAAGAAATCCTCTCAACCCGGTCCGGAATTGAATCCATGGCATTCATAAAGCTGAAAGTAAAGCCCCCGCCGCCGCTGTGGCCCGAAAGGATAACAAAAGGATTTGTATTTTTAAAAATACTTAGCACCGAATCGGCTATATTTTTTACCAGAAGCGCATTATCCGGGTGTTTGCTTCTCCATGAAGGCCAGCTTTTCTGGTCGGTCTGAAGATATATAGTTACAATATTATAATCTTTCATCTGCCTGCGCAGGAATCTAGTCTGCGCGCCTATATGCTGTATGTCAAAGTGCCAGTCGTCCCCTGTTTTTAACGTTTTACCTATTGTCTGCTCAATTGTGTTGCCGTTAGGAAGCGCAAAGAAAACAAGCCCCGTGGGTTTAGTTAAGTCGAAGGAACTGTCATCAGGAGCATTTATCTGGATCCTGACCTCGGGACTGAAAGTAAAGTTTAGGATCTGCTCGTTAAAAAAAGGGCTTTTTATAAATCCCTTCAGCCTTCCCGTACCTGTCTGGGCGTTTAATGCTGAAGAGACAGGGCAGAAAACCTGAGAAAAAAGGGTGAATAAAACATAGAGGAAATTTTTCGCAGTCATTTTTTACTTTTGTCCTTAAAATACAGTTGCAATATTTTTCAGGTAAAACTAAGATTTTTCCTCCCAAATATGAATAGAATTAAATTTTATTTTCAGGCACTTGAATTTTTAACTTACTAATATTATGTTACCAGTTAAAATAATTGCTAGTGACAACTATTATGACTAAAGTTATAGATCTGATTTTTGAGATCAAGAACAAGTGCATCTTAAATGAAGAAGAAATTATGGGAGCCTATAGGCTTTCCCCCGCTGAATACAGGGGCCTTTTGGCTATAAGTCAGGGGGAAACGGTTACATGCAGGGAGCTTTCGGAAAAGATGGGACTTTCACCTTCCAGGGGAAGCAGAGTAATTTTCAAGCTCATAAAAAACGGTTATATTAAACAATGGGCCTCTGCTGAAGACAGAAGGTGCCTCTTTGTAAGCCTGGATGAAAAAGGAATCGGCGTACGCCATAGGATCGAACAGGCCAGATTGGAGTGCGAGGCTCAGATTAAAAGCCGCCTTTCAGCCGAGGAAATGGAATTTGTAGTTAACAGCCTTAATAAATTAATAATGGTATTATAACAAATGGATACAATTGAGATAAATAAACGCTACAGCCAACTGGCTGAAGAGTCATGCTGCCTTTCGTGCGGAGGCGCTCTCGACTTAAGTCAGCCTAAGGAAGGTGAAGTATGCGTGGATCTGGGCTGCGGCCGCGGAACTGATGTGCTCCGCCTGGCTCAGACGGTGGGTGAAAAAGGATTTGCATACGGAATCGATATTTCAGACGGAATGCTCGAAAAAGCCGCAAAAAACGCGGAGAAGCTGGGAATTATGAATGCCCGGTTTATTAAGTCGGAGCTTGAAAAACTGGACCTCGAGAGCAATATAGGGGACCTGGTAATTTCCAACTGCACAATTAACCATGCACATGATAAAAGCGCCGTATGGAACGAAATTTACAGGGTTCTTAAAAAGGGTGGAAGATTTGTTATAAGTGATATATATTCAATTGAGGCGGTTCCTGAAGAGTACAGAACCGATCCGGCAGCCGTTGCGGAATGCTGGGCAGGAGCTGTCCCGAAGGAAGAGTACCTCGCAGTTGTAACTCAGGCAGGATTTACCGGGGTAGAGATACTGGAAGAAAGCAGGCCTTACGAAAAAGGTAAGATTCAGGTTGTCAGTTTCACATTAGCCGGCAAAAAGCCTTCCTGCTGCTGCAGTTGTTCATAACTAAAAGAAGGAGAAAAAGTGAAGTCGTTAGTAAATAATGTTAAGAAATCCGATAAGAAAGTGGCCCAGTGCTGCGCAAAAGTAAGTAAGACCGTTGCAGGCTGCCACGATTAAACTTCTGTTAAAGCTTACCGGAAAATGAAAATTATTTAACTGCAGGGGACATTTCCTCTGCAGTTTTATTTTATTCTGATTACAAAATTAACTCTTCCGCCGGCAGGGATTTTTCCTTAAGCAGGAATTTTTCTGAATCCCGGAAAGGAATCCTGCATCAAACCCTTATAAATTAATTGGTCTGTCAAATGCACTTTTCAAAGTATAATATTTTCTCCAGGATAAGAAACTCGGATAATTACTATCTGGTAAATATCCTCACGGGCAGTGCCGACATTCTCACAAAAGAAAAAGCTTCCGAGATTAAAAGCGGCAATTACACAGATATTGAGGAGTATATAGAAAAAGGCTACCTCATTGATGAAGTAAAGGAAAAACAGCTTTATAACTCAAAGTATCTGGACTTTATAGACGAAAGAGAAAAAGATGAAGTCCAGATCTTCTTTGTGCCCTGGTACGCCTGTAATTTCAGCTGCTCATACTGCTATCAGTCGGGATATGAAAATAACCCCGGTAAACTCACCAAAGATGTAATAGACGCTTTTTTCGGATACATAAGCAGGGAATTTGCCGAAAGAAGAAAGTATATCACGGTTTTCGGCGGTGAGCCTTTATTACCGGGTAAAGCTGCCATGGAAACGGTGGAATATTTTCTGGATAAAGCATCCCAAATGAACCTCGAAACCGCTTTTGTTACCAACGGCTACACGCTTTCAGAGTATGCGGGTATACTCCGCGGCAGGAAGATCCGTGAAATACAGGTAACACTGGACGGGACTTCTGAAGCGCACGATAAAAGGCGTCCTCTTAAAACGGGAGAACCTACTTTTAACAGGATCGTTCAGGGAATAGACAGCGCTCTTAAAGAAAACATAACCGTAAACCTTCGCATGGTGCTCGACCAGGAAAACATGGAGGCGCTTCCTTTTCTTGCAGCCTTTGCAGTTGAAAAAGGATGGACTAAAAGCCCTCTTTTCAAGACTCAGCTCGGGCGCAACTATGAACTGCACTACTGCCAGACGGGACAAAGCAAGCTTCTTAGCCGTATAGAATTTTACGAATCAATATATAACATCATATTAAAACATCCGGAAATTATGGAATTCCACAAACCGGCTTTCTCCATATCCGGATTTTTATTTAAAAACGGCGAGCTCCCCTCGCCTCTTTTTGACGCGTGCACCGGATGCAAAACCGAATGGGCCTTTGACTATACGGGCAACATATATTCCTGCACAGCTACAGTCGGAAAACCCGGCGAGTCGCTGGGTACATTCTACCCTGAAGTAACACGCAAGAGCAAGGTTATAGAGCACTGGGAGGAAAGAGACGTAACTGTTATACCGGAGTGCAGGGACTGCAGTCTGCAGCTTGCATGCGGAGGCGGATGTGCAGCAGTGGCTTTTAACCGTACTGGAGAATTGCATTCACCGGACTGCAGACCGGTTAAGGAATTAATTGAAATGGGATTATCATTATATTTTTAACGGGAGACAACCTGACATGCATGAAAATATTAAATACATCAGGCAGGAAGAATTTGAAAATGAAGTATTAAATGCGGGCAAAGTGGCAGTGGATTTTTATTCAACCGAATGCCCTCCCTGCGAAGCTCTGGCAAGCAAATATGAAACACTAAGCAGCATTTATGGCGATGACATAAAATTCATTAAAATTTTCAGGCAGGAAAGCCGCGAGCTTGCACTTTCACTTGGCGTTACATCCTCGCCCACAGTTCTGTTCTATGACCATGGAAAACTTACAGGCGAGAGGCTTTCAGGAGGAATAAAAAGAGCCGACCTGGTTAAAAACCTCGACGCACTTTTACCCATGGAAAGAGTGGGAGAGCTTAAGAAGAAAATTAAACCTGTTGAAACCGAATGCGACGTTCTTATTATTGGAGCAGGCCCGGCAGGACTTACTTCGGCAATATATACAGCGCAGGCAAAACTTAAAACAATTGTAGTGGATAAAGAGCTCCCTGGCGGACAGGTGAAAGTTACTCATCAGGTAAGCAATTATCCGGGCTTTACAGAACCTGTTTCAGGCTATATGCTTATGCATTATATGGCTGAACAGGCAAAGTCGGCCGGGGTTGACTTCAGAGCTGCAGTTGACGTGACTGAAATTAATCTACAGGATAAATATATTGTAATTGACGGTTTTGAGAAAATATCGGCTGAAAAGATAGTGCTTGCCACCGGAAGTTCACCACGGTCCCTAAACGTAAAGGGTGAGAAGGAGTATAAAGGCCAGGGAATATCCTACTGCGCCACATGCGACGCCAAATTTTTTGAAGGCAGGCATGCAGTTGTAATAGGCGGGGGAAATTCGGCAATTGAAGAGGCCCTTTTCATTACCAAATTCGCCTCGAAGGTTACGGTTATACACCAGTTCGACAAGCTGCAGGCAAATAAACTGGCGCAGGAAAAGGCTTTTGCAAACCGGAAAATTGAATTCATTTTCGAGCATGAGCCGAGGGAATTTGTGAAGAACGGACAAAGTGTAAATGAGGTTGTAATGGAAGACCTCAGGACACATGAATTAAAACGCCTTAAGTGCGACGGAGTGTTCATTTTTGCCGGCATGAAACCTAATATCTCTGAATTCTGCGATAACTTTGAGCTGGATAACTGGGGATATGTAAAAGTGGACAGCGGAATGCATACAAACCTGAAAGATGTTTTTGCAGTGGGAGACGTTGCAAGCAAACCTTACAGGCAGATAACAACAGCCGTTTCAGACGGGACTGTTGCTGCTATTACAATCTCAAAAGAATTCGAAGGCTAAGTTCAAGGTTCAAAGTTCAAGGTATAAAAAGGTCAGGAATTTATCTGGCCTTTTTATACCGGTATAGTAAAATAGAATGTTGTGCCTTTACCCTCTTCAGATTCCACCCAGATATTTCCGCCATGATGCTCAACAATTCTCTTGCAGATGGCAAGACCGATTCCGGTTCCCGGATAAGACTCCCTGTCGTGCAGTCTCTGGAATATTACAAATATTCTTTCTTTGAACTGCGGATCAATGCCAATTCCATTGTCCTTGACGGAAAAAAGCCACAGCTTGTCCTTCTTTTCCGCGCTGATACCGATTTCAGGATCATTCTGACCCCTGAATTTTATGGCATTTGAAATCAGATTCTGAAATACCTGGCGGATCTGTGTTGTATCTGCATAAATTACAGGGAGTTTTCCATATTTAATTTTGGCGCTGTTTTCTTCAATAGTCACCTTAAGATCGGTAATAACATTATGCATAACCGCGTTTAAGTCAGTATTCACAAAGTTTTCGCCCTTTACTGTTATTCGGGAGAATGAGAGCAGGTCCTGTATAAGTGACTGCATTCTTCTGGAGCCTTCAATTATAAATTCAAGCAGCTGATCAGCCCTTTCGTCGAGCTTATTCCGGTATCCTCTTGAAAGCATCTGAGTATAATTGGCAATTACTCTGAGAGGCTCCTGCAGATCGTGCGAAGCCACATAGGCAAACTGCTCAAGTTCCTCGTTTGAACGCTCGAGGTTTCTGAGTGTCTCCTCAAGCTGCAGCATCATCTTTTCCCTCTCAGTTATATCAAGCACCAGCGAGAGCACCGAAATGAGCTCCCCGTTTGAATCCACAAGAGCCGAGTTATACCACTCGCATGTAATAACAGAGCCGTCTTTACGGTAATTGCGGTTCGTATGCAGATTGCTGGTTTTCTTTGAGGCGAACATTGCAGCACTGAGTTCTGAAACTCTCTGTGCGTCATCCTCATGAACCCATCTGAAATCACCGATGTTTTTGCCGATAACTTCATCAGCCTTCCAGCCGAAGATCTCCTCGGCTTTGCCCGACCAGCTTTTTATCTGGTATCCATTATTGAACTCAACTACAGCCAGCGGGGAATTCTCGACGTGAAACTTCAGGTGCTGAAGTGCAACCTGAAGCGATTTTTCGGCCTGTTTTTGCTCTGTAACATCCAGAATAACAAAAATAATAAGTACAATCTCCCCCTGAGTGTTGCGCACAGGCTCTACAAAATAGGAAAGAGTTCTTTCCCTGCCTGTATTTTTATTGCGCAGGCACAGCTCATAATTCTTTACAAATTCACCTTTAACTGCTCTTGAGATGGGCCATTCTTCCAGGGGCATAACTTTCCCGTCGGGATAGAAAAGGCCGAACCTTTCATTATACTCATTGAGGTTTGATGGCAAGCTTTCACCCTGTAAACCGAGCATGGCAATACCTGCCTTGTTAAATGAATTTATTTTGCCATAGGGATCGCTTACGCCAACTCCGGCGGGCAGGTTCTCAATTATAGCAGCCAGTTTACCGCGTTCAATTTCAAGTGCTTCGGAAAGTTCCTTGTAACGCCTTTCACTCTCGCGCAGCCGCTCTTCGTCATTTTTGCGTTCAGTAATATCCCTCCATGCAACAATTCCGCCCGTAATTTCCCCCTGCCTGGATCTTATCGGGGCAGCATTGCACAATAAATGGAGCGACTCGCCTTTGGAATTAATCTGAATTACTTCGGCGTTAATTACCTCCTCACCCTTTTCAATTGCACGCACAAGAGGCAGGTTCTCCGTTTTCATTTCAGTTATGCCATCCGGGTAATAAACGTTCCACTTTTCAGCAACCGCATCAGCCGACATCCCCCGGTGAGCTCCGCCGAGTTTTTCTTCTCCGTAGCGGCTGACCATACGAATGTTTATATCCTTTGCATCTGCAATCGTAATTCCTTCAGGCACAAATTCCATCAGTGCATCAAGTATGAGCTTGCTTTCTTCTATTTCAGCTTCTGCCCGTCTTTTATCGCTTATGTCATAAAATGTACTTACTGCAGCAATGATATCGCCATCGGCATTCTTAACAGGAGCTGCATTAACTGAAAGATATGTAAAGATCCCGTCGCCTCTTTTATACAGCATCTCCTCACCCAGAACCACCTCTCCTTTTACTGCTCTTACAATCGGGTATTCTTCCGGAGCGTAAGGGATTTTATAGTCGTGCATTGCGCCGTATTTTGAATAACCTGTTAAGCCATCTACCTGGATCAATGGATGACCCAGCAGTCTGGATGCTTGTTCATTATGGTATAGCAGCTTCCCCGACGGAGCTTCAGCAATTGATACCCCGGAGGGCATCTGAGCCATTATGGAATTAAACCATGCACGTTCAAGCTCAAGTGTCTGCAGAAGCTCTTTATTCTTTTCAGGCTTTGGACTGCTTTCTTTCCAGCTCAGTGCAATACTTTTCTCTAATGACGAAATATTGACGTCAATTATGCCTTTTTCACGTCTGTTTTTAATTTTATATGAAAGCGATGTAATATTAACAGGAAGGTGGTTTTTCAAAACCTTACGAATTGCGTTATACAGTTTTACGTTCTGCTTTTCGGGAAAGAGATCTGATAAACCTGTGCCTGCTGCTGCTTCCCTGTCAAGCCTCAGATGTCTTGCAGCGGCTTCATTGATAAATGCAACTGTAAAGCCTTCTGTAGTTTTCCCCTTTGCGCGTTCCGGTAAATCTCCTGCGGGTAGGATTACTGCAAAAGGCTCAATAAGATTTTCAAATACAGAAAACAGCTCACCGTTTCCGCCTGGCAGCGTGCTGTTCCGGGCAGATGCATCAGTATGATTTCTTTCCATACAGGACTTCTTCCAAATGGGCTTATTATTAATATTTCCGGACTTCTGCGGACAGAAAAAGAATAAACCGAATCCGCAGGTCCGGTCTAGGAAAAAATAAGGGAAATAGGTTATAATAGCAAGGAGAGAACGCCTCCTGCCCCCAAAGTCAGATCTGCTTCCGGGGGGCAGGCTTTTATCATACATTACGGGCTCTTAGAGCAGTTTTGACGCAAGATTGTATGCCTGCTCCGAGTGTGTGGTTACGTCGACATTCCGGATTATGGTATTAATAATTCCCTTCTTGTCAATTATGAAAGTTATTCTGTTATCCATTCCAAGTTTATTTAAGACGCCATAGGTTTTCGAGACATTTTTATCCTTATCGGAAAGAAGAGGGAAATTCAGGTGGTAATCGTCTATGAACTTCTTAATGTCTTCTTTAGAATCCACACTGACTCCAAGAACCGTAATATTGCTTTTCTTAAATCTGCCCATATCGTCCCTGATTCCGCAGGCTTCCTTAGTGCAGCCCGAGGTTCCGGCCTTTGGATAAAAGTAAAGAATAACGGGCGACTTATCCCTGAAGGAAGAAAGACTGTAGCTCTTGCCTGAAGCATCCTGAAGCGTGAAGTCGGGCGCTTTGTCGCCTTCCTTCAATTGAGGGACATCTCCTCCCAGGACTGCAAAAATAAGACTGCTGAAGACTGAAACTAAAAATAACCTTAACATAAAAGTTCCTCAAATGCTGTTGTTATTATTATAACGCTTTGTATAAGGGTAAAAGTTCAATGGGAACGCCTGGACTGGAATGACCGTCTGGCTATTTCACCTTCTTTTCCTTTTCAACCTGCTCTGCAAGGTTTGCCTTCACCTTGGGAAGGTTTTTAAGTATGTTTTCATCCTTAGGGTTTGCCAGGAGCCCCCGTTCCCAGATTTCGATAACTTTATTCCAGTCCTTCCGGATTGAATAAAGGCATCCCAGATTATAATAATAACTGCTGTTTTGGGGCTGAAGTTCTATCAGCTTCTTATAATCCTTTGCAGCATCTTCGTACTGCTTAAGGGCAAGAAGGCACTGCGCACGGTTTATCCGGGCAGGAAGCGACTTTGAATTGAATCTTATTGCTGAAGAAAAATCGGTGGCTGCCTCGTTCAGCTTCCCCAGGTTCCTTAAGCATATTCCCCTGTTAATTAAAAGCGTATCGTTGATTTCATACTTCAATGCTTCAGAGAAATTCTTAACGGCAGCTTCCAGGCGCCCCGTTTTATAGCTGCAGTTGCCGAGATACTTGTAAAGTGTGAAGTAACCGGGATCCAGCGCGAGGGCCTTCCGGAAGTCCTCTTCTGCTTTTTTATAATCACCTTCTTCATAAAACAGGCTTCCGCGGTTGCTGTATGCGGCAGTAAACTTCGGGTCAATTTTAATTGCATCCGTATAGAGCGATATTTTCCCGGCTCTGCTTCCAGTGCTGTCAGCTTTATGGAAAAGTTTGAGTGCTTCTGCATTAATGAGGCGGTCCTTAGGATTATAATTATCCAGTTCATTCAGTGCAATCTGGGTTATGCCTTCTTTATACTTTGGAGGAGCCGATTCTACTGCCTTAACAATGCCTGAAGAGTATATTCTCAGATCCTCATCAGTTTCATTTTCCGAAAGCGGTTTAAGCTTTGTAATTATTTCACCGGGCAGTATTGCAATACCGTATGGGCTGTTCTGCACAGCAGGGCTGCCGCTTTCAGATTTTGGGACGTCTATTTCATTCAGCATCCTCTTTAAGGCAAGCCAGCAGCGGAGTCTTTCCTCCTTTTTCCCGCATTCCGAGAGTATGCGTATCTGCCTTCTCATGAGGCCTGTTTTCATCCGGCTTAAGTCGAGGTTTGTGGTAGCAAAAATTGCCATGCTTACAAGTTTTTTATCTGAACGCTGGTTCTGGAAAAGAATTTCCAGCCGCCTTTGAACGGCATTCAGCATGCGGAAACTAATCTCCGAAAAAGAGATTTCAGGCATGAAGTCATTTGAAATGGAGGAGTAAACTGCCAGTGCATCAACCTGGAGTGATACTTTCTCTATTTCCACCAGCAGGGAGTCGAAATCATTTGAGGAGTTGTCTAATATTTCGCCTGAAGAAAGCAGATCTGAAATTTCAGTTATCTTTTTAGCCGAAGGGCTGTTATACTGCCTTTCGAGGCCGTTTACTTCATGCGATAAATTCCTTAATATCTTAATGGAATTAATTGGACTTATTCCTGCAGAATCCTGTGCGGAAATACCTGCAGAAAACATGGAGATAATAAATAGCAGTATAAAATACTTCCATCTCATCGTTATCAAACCAATTTCACAAAGGCTGTTACATTCAGGCGCGCAGTAATGAACTGACGTAAAAAAGATAAAGATTAGCAGTAAAAGAAGCAATGCTTCTCTTAATCTGCTAATCTTTAATGAAGTTTAGTGCTCGTGGAGGGATATTTCAGATCCGGTATTGAATTTACTTACAAGCGTCTGCAGGCCGAGCGTAAGGCGCTCAAGGCCTTCGGCAGCTTCAGCCACCTGGTGAATTCCTGCAGAGGACTGGCGTGTCACATCTGTAATAGCCTCTACACTTTTACTGATTTCTTCGCTTGCAGCCGACTGTTCCTGACTGGCTGAAGCGATCTGCAGAATAAGTTCAGATACCTTTTCAGTTCCCATGATAATTTCATCCAGTGCCGCACCCGCCCGGTTAGCAAGCGCCTTTCCATTTTCCACTTCGAGTGTACCCTTGGAAATTGAGTTGATCGCTGCAGCAGTATCATTCTGGATGTGGCTGATCATCTGGGATATTTCCTTAGTAGCCTTAGTGGTCTTTTCGGCAAGTTTGCGGACCTCGTCGGCTACAACTGCAAAGCCGCGTCCCTGTTCACCGGCACGCGCAGCCTCAATTGCGGCGTTGAGTGCAAGCAGGTTTGTCTGGTCTGCAATGTCGTCAATAACCTGAATAATCTCGCCGATCTGGCCGCTGTTTCTGCCCAGTTCCTCTACTGTCGAAGCGGATGTTAAGACGACCTCTGCAATCTTGTTCATTCCGGAAATAGTCTCTTTTACCACTCTGCCGCCGTCGCGTGCTTTTTCACCTGCATCCCTTGCAGTGTCAGCAGCAAGCGAAGAATTCTGCGTGGTATCAATTATGGTCCTTGTCATCTGGTCAATTGCTGATGCAATTTCAGCTGCCTGCTCAGCCTGGCTTGTGCTGCCTTTGGCAATCTCCTCTGTGCTTGAGGAGATCTGAGCGCTTGCAGTAGCAGTCTCCCCCACCGCCCCGGCGACATTGGATACCATATAATTGAAATTTTCTACTGTACTGTTGAAACCATTGAACAGCCTGCCGATAATGTCGTCATTATCGCTGTGAAGTCTTACAGTCAGATCTCCATTTGAAAACTTTTCCATTCCCCGGAGCATTTCTTCAACAGATCTTGAAAGATATTCTTTTTGTTGTTCCGATTCCTTAACGGCTTCTTCTACTTTTTTCTCAACGCCCGCCTTTTCGGCCGAGAGATGATCCAGCGTCTGGTTCAGGCTGCTAACCATTTTACTCATAGACTGGGCAAGCATTTGTGTTTCATCTTTACTGTTTACAGAAAGAGAAAGGCTCAGATCGCCATCGGCTATTTTCTTTGCAGTCTCTGCAAGATAATGAATGGGTTTTATGATCTTCTTCAGGACAATGAAAGTAATGAATAAGAATACGGCATACAGTACTGTGCCTGCCCCGATATTTGTCAGGAGAGTCTTTGTTCTGCCCGATTCAATATCCTGGAGCGAGTAGTCGGCGCCGACAACAAAAACCTTTCCTTTCGGAGTAGTAAAAGGAATCAGCACTGAACGCAGGGTACCCCAGCGATCGGTATACTCCTCAAAGTGAATTTCCTTATCCTTAAAGGTTTCATGCATTTTCTCTGAAGCTTCAGAATAAACCTGATAGAAAGGCGAGTAAGTGCCCTTTTCAAGCTCTTCATCTGTAGCGCTGGAGGAAGTAAAATGTATTGAATCATCCGGAGTTTCAACCATTGTATAGACATACTTGAGGCCCAGTTTGTTTGTAATAAGGCTGAGTTTTTTAGTATTCTCCAGATTTTCCTGTTCCGAAACAGCAGTGGCGCTGTCTATACGGTCGTGGTACTCATTCCCGAATGCATAATAGGCGCTGTATGCACCGGAGATCAGTTTATCATCTATTGATTTTGAAAGAATCGATTTCTCATTTTCGTAGGAATAGTAAGTGTAAAAAACTATCATAACGAACCCGAACAAAGAGATCAGGAGCATTATTTTGTCCCTGATCAGAAGATTCCCCATTTTATGTTTAAGTGCCCGGATCATATAAGCTTTCCCCTCAAATAATTTGTTATGGAAGCGGTTGCTGAGCCGGAGTTAAAGTTCCGGCTCAGCACAGGCTAAGACAATTGAATGCCGCAAAAGGTTTAATATATTACTTATAAACTGACCTTAAAAACAACGTATGTGTTTTTGACGTGCGGGTTCATAATAAAGGAAAGTCCCACGGGAAGATTGAAATCCTGCGTGATTTTAATTTCTTTTGAAACATTAAATCCCAGGTTGATCACCTGGAACTTATCGGATGTAACACAGTGCCATACGCTCGGTCCCTGTGCGGCACCGGCAAAAAAGTTAAGCGAAGTCCCGTTAAATTTAACCGGGTAGCCTAATTCAACATAAAGAGATTTCTGATCAGGCAGATCGTTATATATATTGCTGCTCAGTGTAAAACTGACAGGAAATGCTTCGGGTCCTGTATATATAAAGGCAGCCTCCATAGTATGGGCGCCTTCGCCGTTATTCTTGAAGTCAGAGAGTTTAAGGCTGTCTATATAAGGATAATAATAATCTGTTGCCGTAGCCGAAAACGTACCAACTGAAGTTTCATAAGAATATTTAAGATAGAAGTCATTTTCAGCATAATTTCCCGTTATGCCGTAGGATCCCCAAAGTCCCAGACTGAAACTTCCTGCTGAATTAAGGTTCAGGTCAAATGAACCGTAAGGCTGTATCTGCGGAACCGCCGGAGAGCCCCCAAGCTCTATTCCGCGCCATACATAGCGGCTTACAACGTCGGCGCCAAAATTAAATGAATACGGCTTAGCTTCCACTTTTGTAGAATCTTCCGCTTCCTGAGCCTGAAGAAGTGAAGAACTCATTAAAAATGAAATAAAAATAATCACAGGCAGGTAAAAATATTTCGAACGCATGTAATTCCCCTCATAGTATGTAGATTTAGTGATATAGGTCCCATTCCCTTTTCTAAAAAAACAGGATTTTTAACTGCTTTCAGGTAAAAACAGATAAAGTCAACTTATTATCGGATGAAGAAGGGTACTAATTTAGTGCCCTTTTGTAATTTTTGGCAAAAAGTCACTTAAAACCCTCATTTTTCTGAAAATAAATAATATTATATTGGAAGAGGATTAAAAGTGCTTAATGTATTACCTGCATAATAAGAACTGCTGCAAGAGGCATTGTCATGGAATTAAAGAAAAAACCGATCATTGTTTATCTAATTCTGCTCTAAATTCCTTTTACTATAATTTTTACCGGAAGGTGTTCCCCTTTTTAGTCTTATTTGTCGCCTCTGCCTTAAGCGGATCATCGGGCCAGACGTGTTTGGGATATTTTATGCGCATCTGTTTTAATATTTCAGCGTATGTGTTTGTCCAGAAACTCCTTAAGTCCTGTGTTATTGCAAGAGGCCTCATTGCCGGTGAAAGCAGGTGTATAAGAACAGGGACTTTCCCTCCGGCAATCCTGGGAGTATCCACCTGTCCGAAGAGCTCCTGAAGCCTTACTGCAAGAACAGGCTTTTCACCCTCATCGTATTTTAATCTTACATTTGATCCGCCCGGAACCTTTATTGACTGGGGTGCCATTACGTCAAGCATATTCATCTGCTCATAGGAAAAAACAGATTTTATAACTGCCGTCATATCCAGCGCTTCAATATCTTTCTTTCTTTTTACTCCAATAAGGTAAGGCTTAAGCCAGCTGTCCATTGTATTAAGCAGATTTTCATCAGTCAGAACGGGCCAGAAAGAAAACCGGGGATCATTTTCACCGGCAAGGCTGAGTCTGAGCCATTCCGATCTTTCTCTTATATTAATACTTTCTTTATCCCAAGGCAGGGAGTTAATCCCTTCAGATCTCAGATGGTCTATTACCGCTCTTTCAATTTCCTCTTCTGTAGGAGCAAATTCTTTTTCATGTATTGCAACTGAGCCCAGCTTAACTTTTCTGAACCCCTTTACCGCAGAACCCGACCACAAGACAGTCTCCTCGTTTTGAAGAATGTCCCCGAAGGTGTCCAGTATTTCGTCCCTTGTAATTGGAGCAGCAAGAAAAACTTTTGCGACGGCAGCGGCGGCATCAACCTCGGCAACTGAAAGGAATTCCTCCCTTAAAAGTAGATTTCCTTCTGGAATTGAGACCATTGTGCCCTGTGCCATCTGGTACTGACTGGAAGATTTTTTAACGGCTATCCGTTCAGGATATGCCATAGCAAGAAGAACTCCCAGACTTTCCCCGCTTACTTTGTCTTCGGATGCATGAACTATTTTCATGAGGCGGCGCGCATGCAGATGGATCCTTTTACTAAGCATCGCCTGCCTGTCATCTTTGGGATTCACGAGTAAATGCCAGCGTTCATAAAGGTTTATTTCTTTACTGCCGAAAGCGCTGCCTTCTTCAAGAAGGGATGCGAGCAGGCACGCCTCAGACGCCAAGCCCTTTTCGAGGGCATGCAGTATCATTGCCGAGAGGCGCGGGTGAACAGGAAGACCTGTCATTTTCTTTCCGTATGGCGTCAGCTTTCCCTGAGTATCCACAGCGCCCAGCATGAAAAGAATTGATCTTGCCTGTGAAATGTTAGCCTTTGGAGGAGGATCTGGAAACAGCAGTCCCTCGCCTTCAGGTGCCCCCCACTGCGCAAGTTCCAGTGCAAGAGGTGCCAGATCTGCCGACAGAATTTCGGGCATCGTGAAATCCGGATGAAACTCCTCTTCCTCTTTTGTCCATAGCCTGTAGCATACTCCTGGCTCCTGTCTTCCGGCACGCCCGCGCCTCTGGTCGGCTGAGGCTTTGGAGACCGCGACAGTCAGAAGACCCGGCATCCCCCTTTTCACGTCAAAAGCAGATATGCGCGAAAGCCCGGCGTCAACTACTATCCGGACCCCGTCAATTGTAAGACTCGTTTCGGCAATGCTTGTTGAAAGTATGACTTTTCTTTTGCCCATGGGAGCCGGGCGCAGTGAAGCCTCCTGCTCCTCCCTGGAAGCTTCTCCGTAAAGCTCATGCAATAAAACATCGCTTCCGCGGAAACGGTCAATAAGGAGTTCACCTGTACGTTTTATCTCCTTTTTGCCCGGCAGAAAAACAAGAATGTCGCCGTCCTCTTTTTTCAGCGCATTAAGTATAGCTTCGGCAGTTTTAATTTCAAGTTTTTTATCGGCCGGATGCTTCAGGTAATGGGTTTCAACGGGATATGCCCTGCCGGAAGATTCAACTACGGGAGGCTTACCGAGCAGTGAAGAAAACTTCTCTATGTCCGGCGTAGCCGACATAATGAGGATTTTAATACCGGGGCGCAGGTTCTTCTGAACGTCCAGCAGGAATGCAAGCCCCGTATCGGCATTGATGCTGCGCTCATGAAATTCATCGAATATTACCATTCCCGCCTCAGGCAGCTCAGCGTCCGACTGCAGCATGCGTGTAAGTATGCCTTCGGTTACAACTTCAATTTTTGTTTCAGGCCCAGTGCAGGTTTCTGTCCTTATGCGGTAGCCAATGGTCTGGCCGCATTTTTCATTTCTTTGGGATGACATATACTCAGCCGAACGCCTTGCAGCGATGCGGCGGGGTTCAAGCATAATAATTTTTTTGCCCTTCAGATACTCCTCACCCAGGAGCGCCACAGGCACTATGGTTGTTTTACCTGCTCCGGGAGGTGCAACAAGAATACATATATTGCTTTCATGCAGCGCCTTTTTAAGCCCCGGGAGAGTTTCTTCTATAGGATAAACTTTTCTTTCCAGTGTTAAAAATCCGACAATGGGTAAAATCAAAAATTAAATATAAAGCTTATTATCCTTAGCTGCGATTGAATTCCATCTGCATGCAGGTTTCCCTTATTTCCCCCAAAAAAAGAATGCCGGCTTTTTAGGCCGGCATTCTTTGTAATGTAATTTCATGAAATTCTGTTCAAATCTTAACGCCCGTATCTTGTTTCCCGCCTGCGGTTTCTGTCTTTAGAAAAAGAGGGGCGGTTTCTTCCTGCCGCAGGCGCATTCTGCCTGGCGGGTGTCTGAAAAGCGCCCGCATATTCCGTAGTTTTCATCGGGAACGGATGGTCTTCAATTACAGGAATAGATTTATTGATGAGCTTGTTTACATCTTTCAGAAACTGTTTTTCTTCAGAATCGCAGAATGAAAGTGCTGTTCCGCCTGCACCGGCTCTTCCTGTACGCCCGATGCGGTGAACGTAAGTTTCGGCAACGTTCGACATCTCAAAATTTATTACGTGCGACAGGTCCTCAACGTCAATTCCTCTTGCAGCAATATCGGTTGCAACCAGAACTCTAGTCCTTTTTGTTTTGAAATTGCTTAAAGCCTTCTGGCGTGCGCTCTGGGATTTGTTGCCGTGAATGGCCTCGGCATTAATGCCTGCCTTTACAAGATCTTCGGCAACTTTATTTGCACCGTGCTTGGTTCGTGTAAAAACGAGTGCAGAGGCGATTGTGGAACCCTTCAAAAGGTGAATCAGAAGTGATTTTTTGTTGGATTTATCCACAAAGTATACCGACTGATCTATTATATCCACTGTCGAAGAAACCGGAGTAACGGCAACGTGCAGAGGATTTATCAGAATTGTTGTAGAGAGTGCTTTAATATCCTGCGGCATGGTTGCCGAAAAAAGCATCGTCTGTTTTTTTGCAGGCAGTTTTGCAATAACCTTTTTAACATCATTAATAAAGCCCATATCCAGCATGCGGTCTGCTTCGTCGAGTACGAACATTTTAACGTGCTGAAGATGTACATAGCCCTGATTCATAAGATCAAGCAGTCTGCCCGGAGTTGCAATAAGAATATCAACGCCGTTGCGCAAAGCATCTGTCTGGGCTCTCTGCGGCACGCCGCCAAAGATAACCCTGTGGCGCAAGCCGGTATGTCTTCCGTATGCATTGAAGCTCTCACCAATCTGAATAGCAAGCTCACGGGTTGGAGTTAATACCAGCGCCTTAATGGTTCTATTTCCCTTTTCTGCCTGTTTTTCAGAATAAAGTATCTGTAAAACAGGAATTGCAAAAGCGGCTGTTTTTCCAGTGCCCGTCTGAGCGCAGCCAAGCAGGTCGCGCTTTTCCAGTATAGCCGGAATGGCCTTCTGCTGTATGGGAGTAGGTACAGTATAGCCTTCAGTTTTCAGGGCTTTCAGAATTGGCTCAATCAGTTTTAAATTTTCAAACGACATTTTTAAGTTTCCTTTTGTATGTAAAAATCATGTGCGGCCAGGATATTCCTATCCCGTGTAATCAGCAATTGATCTTCAGTTATTAGATTCACCTGCCGACCTGATCTACAAATCAAAATCTTCTTATATCTTGTTTATTCGGATGAAAATAAAACACGCTAGTGTTGAAGGGAGTCACCGGAAGCAATCCAAGTTGATAATGCAAGTTTTCTATATGGGGTTATTTTTAGTTAAATAATAACGCCAGGACAAATATACAAATTAAAGCCGGAATTAACAAAGAATGTACATAAGTGTGAAAAGGGCGGGAATTCCCCAAAAGCCTTAAAACGGCTTAATTCAAGGCAGGAGAAGAAATTACCCCGCTTTTTTTTTGGATTTGCCGGATTCAGGCCTGAGTTTCACTTGTAGTACCGGTTTTCTTCTGCTTTGAGGCAATCAGGGTTTTAACCCACGGGTATAACCAGTAACCTGCATACCCGTAAAACAGGCAATTAAATAAAAGCGACAAAGACCATGCAAAATAAATATTATAAGAATGCATGCTTTTGAAAAAGAGCCAGATAAGCGGGAATGTCGGGACTGATCCCGGGATCTGCAGATAAAAGTGCATCTGATCCAGAAAGTCTCCGTTCATTCTGAAGATATCTCCGTTTTCAACGGCATTCCGCAAATCTATTCCCAAAGAGACCAAAAGGAACACAACAGCAAATAAAATAAATGTGAGTTTATTTCTTTTCATTAAATATGATTTCTTAAATAGTTAATATAAATAATACATCAGATCCGGGTTTGCAAAGATAAGTATTTTCCCTGAAATAAAATATTAATTTACTTCTGCAAGCCAGGTCAGAAGTCCAGAATGGGCTTAAATTCCAACTGAATAATGCTGCCATCCTTAATTAAATACTTTTTATTCCCATTTTTATATTTTACTTCAATCGTGGGACGGAAAAACAGATAATCGCGGTGTATACGCGACTTGTTCTTCCCGCCCGGGAAATCCTCATTGTTCCCAAAGGCAATGTGGGCTGTAAATAGAGCTTTTTCATCTTCAAGCATATTGCCTGTAATGCGGGCGCCCGGGTTAAGACCTATTCCCAGCTCACCGATTACTTTTGCTTCCTCGTCCACCTCTGAAAGCAGAGTTATTCTACGCACCAGGTCATTATCTTCACTTTCAAAGTGAGTAATTCTGCCCTCATGTACAAAAACTTTCAGGGGACTTTTAAGCAGGCCAATATCCCCGATGCTTGCGTTAAAGACAATAACTCCTTCAGCTTCGGTTTCCACTGGCGCGCAGTAAATTTCCCCGCAGGGGATGTTGCACATTTCACCTTCTTTTAACCCAATGTCGCTGGTGAATTTTCTATCCCTGATTCCAAGCTTAATATCGGTTCCCTCCGGTGTTGTGATATGCAGTTCATCTGCATTTTCGAGCCCCATTTTAAGCCTTTCTGCACTCAGGCTCATTCTGCTGAAATCGACATTAACCGAGTTTAGCATCATGTCTTCGGTAATTCCCGGCATGTGGCCCATTCTTATTTTTATATTTTCTTCGACCCTAAAAATCCACTTGATCCTGAATGGAATCTCTTCAGGAATAGAACGCATGATATTCAGCACTATCGTCTTTTCAGGCAGAAGATTTTCCAGCTCCGCGGGAATTTCCTTCAACGGACGCAAACTGTCTGCAATGAGAAAATTTTCAGTGAAGCAATGAAATTGCTCAAGAGCTTCACCAAATGCGCTGGCAATATTTTGAGAGTATGTGTCTGAAATTACAAGAACTTTATCGGCCGGCGTTGGATTAAAAATATATTTCAGTGTCCCCAAAGCAGCAGCTGTCATTTTTTCCTGCTTGTTTTCCATTTTTATCCTCCCCTCTTAAATTGAATTTCCAGGCCTGCAATACACTATAATTGTCTTAGAAATATTGAAAGAAGGCAGTCAAAAAAAAGGATATAAAGTTCCGGCCAGATGCCCTTACGCAGGCGGCCCTAATATTTAGTATTTTTTCAGATAACTCAGGAGCTGATAAAGGCTCTTATCTCCAAACTCCGATTTAACCTTCCGGAAACCTTTGCCGTATGTATCGTCCTCATCATCTTCAAGCTGCCTGATCAGCTCATTTGCTTTTGAACTGTTAAGAGTTCTTAAATACAGGTAAGACATAAAGTTACAGCTCCCTTCCCGGAGTTTATCAGGATGGTCGTCCTTTGTATTATCATTAAGCCATACGTGCATCAGCTCATGGGCAATTACAGATTCAATATTCAGCGAAGGCACGCCGTTCAGGACAAATATCTCATGTTTCTTTGTACTTTTTGATGCGCGATTATTTATGTACTCTGTTTGTGAACTGGTGTTGCAGATACCCCGCATATTGCCGTCGTACCTGTTTCCGGCAGCTCTTTTTAGTTCTCTTCTGTCTACACCCCTGATTGAAATAGTCCTTTCGCTGAAATTAAGTCCCAGGCTTTTAAGTCTCTGCATAACTTTGCTCAATAAAGAATTTATCCGGGAATTGTCGAATACCGCATCCTGAAAGCACAAATTGCAAATGTGTCTTCCATCTGAATAAGCTCTTCCTCCGCCAGTGGTTTTTTCGGAAATGATTCTGCTGCAGTTATCGCATTTGGAAAGTTCACTGTTATGATAGGAATGGTATTTGTTTCCATAGGGGTCAATTGTATATTCCCCCTTAAGAGGCCTTCCGCATACGGCGCATTTGGAAAGCACGTTATTCTCATAGCAGTCCGGGTGGTACTTTTTCCCTTCACTTGTAACGTATTCCCCTCTTATGATCTTTTTGCAGTAGTCACATATTAAACCTTCCTTTACGGCATAGCAGTCGGGATGAAAAAACCTGTCGCCCTTTTCCGCAAAGGGACCTGTAATAACTTTTCCGCACCCGGCACACAAAAAGTGTTTAGGGTGGAAGTATTTTCCATCGGCTTCAATATATCTGCCCGTGATCTTTTTACCGCAATAATCACATTCCTCCTGAGTCTGCGCATAAAGCGGTGAAAGAAAGAAAATTATGAGCAGAAAGCCGAAAATATATTTTGAATTTAACCTGTTCATCTGTTTTAAATTTTTACTTAAAATAAAAAGGGCTCCTTATTAAGAGCCCTGCAAATATCACAAATTTACCATTAATCAAAAACGTCAAAAATAATTCCTATGCCTGCCGGGAATTTGGCCATGAAGCAATTATCTATACTCTATTTTGTTCAGCCGGCTGAAGAGAGAATTCCTGGAAAGTTCTTAATCCGCATTAATTAAATCCTATAGATAAAGAAGCTGAAATATTCGCCGGAAGCCCGGGTTCGAGGTAAACGGGACTTCCCTGTAGAACATCAGGATTTACAAATGCCGAGGCTGCATATTTCTGGTCAGTGAGGTTATTTATACCCACCTGTCCCTTAAGGCTCAAGCGGTCACTGATCCTGAAGTCATCAAATCCAATATATGCGTTTATTATGTTGTAGGCCGGGACCTCTGTTTTATTTGCGTCATCGGCGAAGTACTTTCCGACTCCGTTAAAATCTATTTTCAGGTAAGAACCCAACAGGAATTCAGGTTTATAGATTATTCCTGCACTGTAAAAAACGTCGGGCACACCGGCTGTTTTGTTTCCTGAATAGTCGGCAAACTTTCCAGCCTTAGACAAGTCGTAATGCACGGAATCAACTTTGTACTCATCATATTTATTTATAGAATAACTGAGGCTCCCCTGCAGGGATAATGAATGGAAGAAATTAAATATAGTGCTCACCTCAACTCCCGCCCTGTGTGTCCTGCCCGCTGTAAAGAAAAACCTCCCTCCCCTGTATGGGATTATATCGTTCTTTATACTGATATAATATAATGCCACATCATACGAGGCTGAGCTGATGAAACCGCCGACAGGCAGTATATGTCTTGTGCCCACTTCAAATGTGGTTGAGGTGATCGGTTCCAGGAGAGGATTTATGAGATAGACTGTATCCTGCCCGTATGTTCCAGCCGGGTCTGTTTCATTGCCCGCCGGGACCTCAATGCCGCCTCCGAGATTTGCGTAAATGCTCTGAAGAGGTGTAATTCTAAAAACAATTCCCGCCTTGGGAGAGAACTTTTCAAAAGATTTCTTCTGATAATTGTTAGTTTGAGCAACGTAGCTTTCATAGAAATATGTCACATTATCGTACCGGCCCCCAAGAGTAAGGCCGAGCTTCCCCAAAAGAGTTATTTCATCCTGAAAGAATGCGCCTAAGCTGTTTGCTCCTTCTCTTTTATTGTCCCTCAGCTCACTTCCGCGACCGTTTGTCGGGGACAAACTATAAAACAGAATTGCCCCGTCCTGGTAGGCTTCATCCATGCCGAGAGAGAATCTGTTTTCAATATCACCGGGATTACCCGATCTATTACTGTAGATTAAATTGCCCCCGGTGTGATAGCGTGTAAAATCCCTGAAGGTGCCTCTTTCCGAACGCTGCAGGTATTTTGGATTTATATAAGCCAGAGATGAAATTGAGTTAGACTCATCTATATTGTCCTCAAATGCAAGGCCAATTCTTCCCAGCCGGTTAAACCTGCGTTCATCTCTTGCCTCATAGGTGGGATTTGACAATTGAGGATCCCGGTCAAACTGTGCCTTTGTTAAAGGTCCCGGTATGTGAAAGATGTCTGAAGTGCCTGCAATAAATATTCCTAAAGCGGAGGCTGCATCGGGCTTCGACAAAATCCCCAGGTTCACAAGCGACCTGCTGCTTTCGGAATGTCTCCGCCATCCGTTAAAATTTACATTAGAGAAAGAGGCATAGAGTTTACCCTGTCCCAATGGAGCACCCGTCCTTAATATAAAATTATTCAGTCCGAAGCTGCCGAAGGTTTCAGAGGTTGTAATATAAGGGCTGCTGAAATCAGGCACCGTTGAAATATTTATAACTCCCCCGGAGGCATTTCCCCATAATGCCGAAGCATTTGAGCGGATGACTTCCACACCTTCAGCTATATTGGGGTCGATAAGATCAAATGATGTTCTTCCGTCAGGCTCGGTCTCAGGTATGCCGTCGAGCAGAATTTTAAGTCCCCTGGATGTTCCCGAATTGGAGCGGTCGCCTGCCCCGCGGGCGCCGAAGCCGCGGATTGTAAGACGCACATCCTGGCTGCCGTAGCGCGACTGGGCCAGTACGCCTGGAACTGTTCTTAATATTTCATCCAGACCGTAGCCCCGTTCGGCCTTTAGCTGCTCACGGCCAAGGACAGTCACTGCATACGGAATCTGCATAATGTTTTCAGGGTAACGGGCCGCAGATACAGTAATTTGGCTCAGGTAGTAAACCGTGGAATCAGCCCTTCCGTTTTCCCGTTTGCCCTGGCGGTCCTGAAGCCGGGCAAATGATAATTGAAAGAGAAGACAGTTTATGATGGAAAACAGCATAAATTTTTTCATTGTCAGATTCCTTACATAATGTCCCGCTTTTAACCGATAATAATTATTTTACCGCGAGGAGTCCAGCCAAATTTAAGGAAAAAGAGGCGATTGAGAAACTCTTTCCTAAAAAAAAGTCCCGGTAAAAAAGCCGGGACTTTCCTTAAGGCAATAAATAACTGCCTAGAGCCAGTAAGACAACTTCAGCATAAATATATTATCCGGCTTTACGTCAAATAAACTCTCAGATGAACGGCCAAAACCAAAGCCGGCCTCTGAGTCCTCATTGAACCTGTTCTGAGTCCAGACAAGATACAATGTTGATCCGGGCAGGTATTCCCATCTTAGAACTGCGCTTCCGCGAAGTGAGAGATAGTTGAAATCGGGGTTGCTGATTACCTTTGAGTCCGCACTGCCCTGCTGCCCGTCGGCATCAAGTAAATAGATTATCTGCCCGTCCGGTTTTACTGTTTTCTCCAGTGTTGAACCATTTTCACCATACTTAATGAAGTCAAAAGTCCCCGGCTCCACTAGTGCCTTAAAGTCACGGTATTTACCCGAAGCAATAAGAGGCTGAAGGTACATCTGGAGACTCAGCTTAGGGCTTATTATCCAGTCTGTGCGGAAATTCATGGAATAGACACTCTGGTCCATGCAGGCAAAGACGTAGCGTCTGCCATATGTTTCGCCGGCTTTCCGGTCGGGGTAGGCTGTTACCCACTGTGCATTAAGGTTATCCCTGGAATATCCTGGTCCTGCCTGAAGTGTAAGTGTAGTAGTCAGCTTTAATTCCAGAGTAGTATTTAAGCTGTAGGAGCGGGCATCCTCGCCTGAACGTGAAGAGGCAGTTAAAATAACGAACCACCATGGGCGGTTGTCTGTATTGGCCGTTAAGGTGAAGCTGCGGCTTACGGGGTTTTGTGTCAGAGGACCGCCGCGTGTCTTACGAGCGTTGTAACTTTTGGGATTATAAATATATGAAACCTGTACACCATAGAGGTTAGGGAGCATGAGATTGCTGCTCATATATAATCCGTTTGAGGTTCTGTTGCCGCTGAAATCGTAATTAGTAAAGACAGCACCCCAAAGGTTAAAATTCCTGTAAAACCAGGCCGGTTCTGTCCATCTGTATCCGACAGCAGCATGAAAGTTTATGACGTCGCTGTAAGAATTAAAGCCCAGGTCATTTATTTCAAATTTGGGACTTAGGAAGCCCAAGGCAGAGTTAAAGATCCAGGGGCCCCTGTTCTTATTGACCACCAGTCTTCCTGCAAAGCCTGTTAAATGTACAGCTGAGCTGTCCACATGGAGATATTTTGCATCGGGTCTCTGGAAATAATGGCCTGAATTTCTCTGAAGGGCAATCATGCGTTCAGTGCTTCCCGTTACATTTGAAATGGCGCCCCACCCGTTGAGGACAAATGTGCCTTCTTTATCAAGATATGTCCATCCGTCCATTGCTGCAGTAAGTGCATTAGCGTTAATGTAACTGCTCAGGCTTTTGTCGTTAAAAATCCTATCGGTAAAAGTTGCAAGCAGGCCCAGCCCCTGCCGCCTGTTGTTAAAATCTTTCTGGGCGCGGAAGACTCCGTAATAAGTAAGGGGTTCAATCTCAGGGCTTTTTCTATTTCCCTCAAGATCAATTTCTGCAAATTCTCTTTCTGTAAGGGCGTGAATTGTTCCTATTCTCCATCCGTCAAAAATTTTACCCGTAATTTTTGCTGCGCCCAGGATGTGTGTTCCCTTCGGTATGTCGGCATAGTCATAAGCCGGCAGGGGACCCTGCGGGGCTCTTCCTATGCGGCGGCTGTAAAAAATGGTTGGGGTGGCCCAGTTGATGCCCATATTACTGTTTATTCCCCCGCGGCCGAAGGTAAATATTGTAACCCCCTCGGTAAAGAACGGGCGCTTCTCTTCAAAAGATGATTCTACGTCAGTCAGGTTTACTACGGCAGGATCAACTTCCACCTGTCCGAAGTCAGGATTTATTGTGGCATTAAGCGTCAGACTGGGGCCAAGGCCGGCTCTTATGTCAAGCCCCGCACCCGGCAGATATCTGTGTCCCGTGTTGAAAGGATCGTTTTTACTGCTTCTCACAAATTCGCCTTTTGCAGTTACATAGGGAAGAAGCTCAAAGCGTGCCTTAGGTGATATCCCTTCAATTCCCGCCAGTTCAGGAAACCTTGAAGTAAATCCGCTTTCATTATAGGGAGTATAAGCCAGCACATCGGTTTCAACATTCCGGCTTATAAAGCGTTCAATGTTAACTCCCCAGCTCTGGGGTGATCCTTCCTTAAAACGGAGCTGTGAGAATGGAATTCTCATTTCAATTGACCAGCCCGTGGAATCTATACGGGCTGCTCCCTCCCAGACTGCATCCCAGGTAAGATCATTCGGCTGTTTGACGTCATTTTCAATCAGACCGTCAGCCAGGGCTCCTGCTGCAGATACATAAAAATAGTATCCGTTTCTTTTGTCGCCGTATGAATCCAGATACAGCACACATCCGTCGGAAGGATCCTGCCAGACAAAATCGCGCCTGACAAGACGGGCTAATATTGAATCCGGACGCCTGTCGTAATACTTTGCGGCAAAATAAATTGCCTCATCATCATATACCAGCCAGGCTTCGGATTTCTGGGACGGCAAAGTGCCCTGCAGCGGCTCCTGCTGAACAAATTGCGTACAGCCGACATTCTGCCACACCCGTTCGTTGAGTACGGCATCTACTTTTACCCTTTCATTAATCCTAAGGGCATTTATCCGGCTGATGAACTTTGGTTGTTCGGGAGTGGAAGCCGGAACTTTTAAGGTAAGAACAAATAAGACAAACAGTATGACTGTTTTCATTACGCAGCCTCTTTGAGTTTTGTGGAAATGTTATTTTTTAATTCTCCACAATACCCGTCAATTCCCTTTTCATCAGTTATGACGAAATAACCACGTAATTTGTTCCATTACTGACGCCCCGGCCGGAAAGAAAGAAGGGGAGATTTTAATTACCTCATAGCATTCTGGGAATCTGCGATGAATGATGCTGAATGACAGGAGCATCCAGCGACAGATCCATCACAAAGCTGAATCTGGCTTCAAAACCAAGCGACTCCCCTTCAACTGAGAGCTGCCAGCGGTAGATGCCGGACAAAGCATAAATATTCTCTGAAACCTTCTGACTTTTTACAGTATTTTCATGCAGAGTGACATTAAGCTCATCGTTGGAAGCAAGTTTCTCAAAGTAACCGCGTATTTTTTCCGTGGTATCCAGTATCCTGTTTGAAAAAGTCGGAATTAAAACTGCATCTTTTTTGTAAAACGAAAGAATGTTTTCCATTTCCCTATTGTTTACAGCCTCCATCCATTCGCTGAGAATTTGTTCGGGCTTTTTCATACTTCCGCCATCCCTTATTAGTCTAAAAAAGATCATCACTCAGTATCAGAATTGAACGGCGGAGCTGCAAGCTCCGGAAGTTCAAC
>JBLNAZ010000021.1:0-36694 GCA_050259615.1 Syntrophomonadaceae bacterium
ATTAGACACAAAGTCCCCCCTGAAAGGTTTAAAAATAGGCTTTTGCCGATATTTTCCCCTTTTTAAATAATTTTTAAAGAATTTGACAGAGTATTATAATTTTAGCAAATTTGAATGCGAAATCAGAGACTTTAAATTCCCCGGGGAAATTCGATTATAGTTCCGGATTCGTGTGAATCACCCGGTTCCAGGAATCCTGTTATAAACCAAACAATTCATGCTGGAAAACTTGCTACAAAAGGAACTTTTTGAAGAGCTTGAAAGCCTCAGGAATACAAACCTCAGGCTTCAGGCCGACATCCAGGATTTAAGAGATTCTCTTGAAAGGGAGAAGCTCCTGGGAAATACACTTGAAAGCATCAGAGAAGGTGTCAGCATTACTGACATGAATGACATTTTAATTTATGTCAACGATGCTTTTACGAATATTTACGGCTTCAGCCGGGAAGAAATTATCGGAAAAAATATCAGCGTCGTAAGATCTGATAAAAATCTGCCCGAGGTTGTCCGCCAGATACTTCCCAAGACCATTGAAGGCGGCTGGGAAGGAGAGATATTTAACAGAAAAAAGGACGGAACAGATTTTCTGATATCGCTCAGAACCTCAATTGTACGCGACAAAGGAGGGGCTCCAATAGGCCTTGTTGGCGCATGCTTCGATATAACTGAAAGAAAACTTGCAGAAGAATCTCTGAAAAAATCCGAAGAAAATTACCGCTCGCTGTTTGAAGAAACCAAGGATGTTGTCTATGTCAGCTCCCCTGAAGGTAATTTCCTTGAAATCAACCCCGCAGGGCTGGATCTTTTCGGGTACAATTCAAGGGAAGAACTGCTGAATGCCGATATTGCAAGTAATTTTTATTCTGATCCGGAAGCCAGGAAAAATTTCAAGGCGAAGCTGGAAAAAGAAGGTTTTGTTAAGAATTATGAAATATCCATCAGGACAAAAGACGGCAGAAAGCTCACTGTTCTTGAAACCTCATCGGCTCTAAAGAATAAAGAAGGCAAAATTATAGCTTACAGGGGCATGCTCAGGGATATTACCTTTATAAAGCATACCGAAGCCAAACTCAAAGAGTATGTTGGCGAGCTTCAGAATAACAAGTTCGAAATGGAAAAGAATGCCAGCGAACTGGAACTCCTGAATTCACAGCTTACCCGGTCGGAGCTTGAATTAAAGGAACTGAATGCTTCGAAGGATAAATTCTTTTCTATTATTGCCCATGACCTAAGGAGTCCTTTTACCTCTCTTATCGGGCTTTCGGGCATCATAGTTAACGACTGCGACTCGCTAAACAGCGAGGAGATCAAGGCTTTTGCAACGGGAATAAATAAATCGGCCAAAAATATATTTAATCTTCTGGAAAACCTCCTGCAATGGTCAAGAATTCAGACCGGGGGCATGGAATTCAATCCTGTTAAAATAGATATGTGTGAAGTTGCCGAGCAGACTATAAGTATGCTGATGGGAAATGCCCTGAAGAAAAATATAGAACTATTCAGCGAGATACCCCTTGGCAGCTACGTTTATGCCGACAAGAATATGATCAGTTCCGTGCTTCAGAATCTGGCATCCAATGCCGTCAAGTTCACGGCAGGCGGCGGAACGGTAAAAATATACTGCCGTGAAAACAATAATCAGCTCGAGATTTCCGTTAAGGATAACGGAATTGGAATAAGCGGGAAAGATCTCCAGAAGCTCTTCAGAATTGACGTGCATCATACAACAATGGGAACGGCAAACGAGAAAGGAACCGGTCTTGGCTTAGCATTATGCAAAGAGCTTGTTGAAAAAAACCGCGGTACAATCTGCGTCCAAAGCCAGCCCGGGGAAGGATCTGTATTCAGCTTTATACTCCCGAAACATGAGGAAAAGAAGCCGGAATGCAAGTGCTGCTGACTAAATGCAAAAGCAGAGGCAAAGGTTCTTTCTTTACCTCTGCCTCTAAATAACTATTAACCTACCGTTGCCACAAGGCGGGCATCCAGCACCATTTCCACTCCTTTAAGGGCCTGTGAAACGGGGCAGTTCTGCTTTGCGTTCTCGGCATATTTGTGGAACGCATCATCCTGAATGCCGGGCACTTCAGCTTCTGTTGTCATTTCAATTTTTGTAATCTTGAAACCCTCGCCAACTTTTTCTATATAAACCTTGTCTTCAGTTTTTATGGATTTCGGATTAAAGCCATCCTTTGCAAGTGCTCCCGAAAGAGCCATCGAGAAACATCCCGCATGCGCTGCTGCAATCAGTTCTTCAGGATTGGTACCCTGTCCTTCCTCGAAGCGCGATGTAAATGAGTATTTTGTATTCAGGGCACCTGATTCTGTTCTCACCGTGCCTTTACCCTCTCTTAAATTACCATTCCATTCTGCGTTACCCTTACGAACCGGCATAATTACCTCCTATAGTTTCGAAAATGTTTAATTAGATCTGCCATCAGGATCTTCTTGCACCGACTGCAACCATAATGATACCCGCCACAACAGCCACACCCGAAGCAATGGGAGTAACCGGTACAGTCTCCTTCTTTTCCGTCTGCACCTCCACGGGCCCCAGGTCTGCCACCTTATCTTTTTTCGTAAAACTTATGCCTCCGAAAATAAATCCGGCTATGCCGAGCAGTATCAGAATAATTCCAATTACAGTTAATGCTTTCATTCCAACCCTCTCTGATTGTGTTAAATCAATATGAAGTGTAAAATGAAGAGTCTTAAAGAGACTCCTGACGAAAGGCTATCTTTTAGCCTGTATGTATTATGGTACGATTAAAAGTTCTAATTTTCAATGGGTTTTATAAAAAGAGGGTAAATTCCGTGTGGGAGAGCAGAAGAAGCGCGGCTAATTAAAATTTAGAAAACCGTCAGAGTATCTTCTCCAGAATTTCATCGCACAGGGCATAGCCTTTATCTGTAAGATGAATAAAACCATCGTCAAAGACGAGAAGGCCCCGCCTCTGGAAGGATTTGAGCTTATCGCGGCTGGAGTTTAACCACTCATCACCGAATTTTTCCTTCAAGGCTTTTACATTAAGCCCGCTGCTTCTAAAGGCAAGCATTACGTATTCAGTAAGCATCTGCGCGCCTGTGAGTTCCTCGAAGCCGGCAGCGGCACTATCGTTCTCATTAACTTTGTTTATATAAAGACTTATGTTGGAATAGTTCCACCAGCGCTTTCCATTTACAAAAGAATGTGCCGCGGTGCCGAAGGACAGATAGTCCCTGTACTGCCAGTAAGCATTATTATGGCGGCATTCATATCCGTTTAGTGCAAAGTTGGATACTTCATACTGATGGAAATTATGGGATTTCAGAAAATCGATTGTGACCCTGTAGATCCCGGCATCGTAATCAGAATCCTGAAGTTTGACCTTACCATCCAGAACGAGCTTGTTTAATACTGTTCCCCTTTCGAGAATAAGGCTGTAAGCCGAAATGTGTTTTACCGGAAGCTCCAGGGCAGTTTCCAGGTTATCCAGCCACTTCCTTTTGGTCTGCCCCGGAAGATTAAAAATCAGGTCGAGATTAATATTATTAAATCCCACCGAATGGGCATCCCTGATTGTATCTATTGCTGTCTGGCGGTCGTGGATGCGGGAAAGAAATTTCAGCTCGTCATCGTTAAATGACTGAATGCCTACGCTGAGGCGGTTTATTCCCAGTTCCAGAAATTCGTAAAGCTTTTCCCTGTCTACAGTGCCGGGATTAGTCTCAAGCGTAATTTCGGCATCATCTGAAATTATAAAACGGCTTCTTAAGGTTTTCAGTATCTCTGCAATATACCCGGGGTCCATTAAAGAAGGCGTACCGCCGCCGAAAAAGACAGAGCTGAAGACTCTTCCTTCAGAATAGATCGTGGCGTAATGATCTATCTCCTTTTTAAGCGCGTCAAGATAGTTTTGGACATTATCTTTGGTAATAACCGAATAGAAATCACAGTAAATACACTTGTGCTCACAAAAGGGGATGTGTATGTATAAGGCAGCTTCCTTCAATTGCAATTCTGGTCTTCTTTCTTTTAGGTTATTAATGCAGCTGGAAATAAAGAAGTTCCCGGAAGGTTAGGTCCGGGGTTACTCCTGCTCAATTCCCATCAGTTCTCTTGCTCCTTTAAGGCTGGCTTCGGTAATTTCCTCACCGCTCATCAGTTTAGCCACTTCACGTATTCTGCCTTCACGGTCCAGCTTTGTAATATGGCTTACCACCCTTTCTGCATGCACGCCTTTTTCAACTGCATAGTGCTGGTCGGCAAGTCCTGCAATCTGAGGCAGGTGTGTTATTGAAATTATCTGGTGGAATTCCGCGAGGGTTTTAAGTGTATGGCCCACCTTCTGTGCTATGCGCCCGCTGACGCCTGTATCGATTTCGTCGAATATAAGCAATGGCAGCTGGTCGTTTTTAGCGAGTATGGTCTTAAGGGCAAGCATTACTCTGGATATTTCGCCGCCCGAGGCAACTTTAACCAAAGGTTTAGGGTCCTCGCCGAGGTTTGTTGATATATAAAACTCCACCTCGTCAAAGCCCGACCTGTTATATTTGTAATGTTTACCATTTGCCGTAATAAACAAATCGGAATCCTTGTCTGCCGGTATCTGTAAAATGCTGACCTTAAAGACGGAATCCGTAATGCCGAGGTAAGTTAAAGCTTTCACCACATCAGCTTCAACCGACCTGGCAGTTTCATTTCTTTTTTTAGAAAGCTTAACCGCCGAAAGGCCGCATGCCTCACGGGCTCGTGTAATTTCCTCCTGCAAAGCCTTAATGCTGTCGGCGAAGTTCTCCGCAAGATTATACTCCTCGCCAATTTTCGCTCTGTATGACATTACGTTTTCAAGCGATCCGCCATACTTTTTCTTCAGCATATTTATTGCGCCGATGCGTTCGCGCACCTCTTCGAGGCGCTCGGGTTCCAGGTCTACTTTCCCCGCATAGCTGCGTACAAATTCAGATATATCGCTGATAAATGTCAGTGCACTCTGGCACTCCCCTTCAATATCAGAAAAGCTCCTGTCGATTTTTGAAAGATCCTGAAGCTGATGCCTGATTTCCACAAGTGCGTCATAGACGGCGGTCTCAGACTCATAAAGGTTATGGTAAATATTGTTTGTAGCTTCAAGGAGTTTTTCGGCATTTTCAAGTATCTTAAGCTCATCCGAGAGCTTCGCATCCTCATTTTCTTCTGGACTTACGGCATCAATTTCCCTGATCTGAAAAGAATAAAGCTCCTTTTTCTCCTTCAGAAGGTCCTCTTTTTCCTTGAGCGACTTCAGTTCATGAAGAAGACTGTTTAACTTCGTATAGCTCTGCTGAAATTCACCGAGAAGCTTCTCATGGCTGCCAAAATCATCCAGCATTTCAATATGAGTTTCTGTCCTGAGGAGCGACTGGTGCTCATGCTGACCGTGAAGGTCTACCAGGAGATTTCCCACGTCTTTTATGAGCGAAAGAGAAACCGGAGTATCGTTTAAGAAGCAGCGGTTGGATCCTTTAAGCGATATTTCGCGCCTCATGATTAGCTCGGGCATATATTCGATATCGTTTTCCTCCAGCACTTTCTTTACTTTCGGGTTTTGATCGATATCGAAAATACCTTCCACCACCGACTTGGACGCACCTTTTCTTACGACTTCAGTTGAAGCTCTTTCGCCTAAGAGAAGTCCCATGGCATCGATAAGAATTGACTTACCCGCGCCGGTTTCACCGGTGATAATATTAAGTCCTTTCCCAAATTCAATAAAGATCTTATCGATGAGGGCATAGTCCTGAATTTGTAATGTCTTAAGCATATTTTCTTATAATTTTCCAGTAAATTTACGTGAAATCAAAGGAAAAGAAAAGGACTAAAAAAGTTCCATGCCGCTTATTTAATGAGCATCATTTTCCTTGTGAGGAGGAATTTTCCTGCCTGCAGGCGATAAAAATAGATGCCGCTGCCAAGGTTATGGCTCAGGGCATTGAACCTGGAAGAATAGTTTCCAGCCGGCTTAAATCCGTCTTCCAGAACGGCAACTTCCTTACCCAGAACGTCGAATACAGCAAGCTTAACATATCCCGCTGAAGCAAGGCTGTAGCTTATTACTGTCTCGGGGTTAAAGGGGTTCGGGTAGTTCTGCTTAAGGTCAAAACTTTCGGCAATTTTAAGTTCCGGTTTTACGCCCACCGTACTGCCATTAGCATCAGTAATTTTATACAGACTTCCCAAAGCGCCGCAGACGGCAATTGAAGAGCTGTTTAGTTTTGCGATTGAAGTAAGGTTTTCCCCAATGAACGCAGTATCAACAACAGTCATTGAGTTGGCAGAAGAGGATCTTAAAATAAGTCCCTTATCTGCGACAGCCCAGACAGTAGAATCGTTCATTGCAAAGACGTCATTGATTTGAATTCCTTTAAGAGCCAGGGTATCAGTCAGGAGTTCAAGAGTCTTCAGGCCGTCATTAGTTTTGAATACTGCGCCATTCTGTCCGCATACAAATCCCTGCTGAAGGTTCAGCATAAAAATTCCGTTAAGATTTACATTCGGGCTGGCAAGGCTGTCATGCGACCAGGTGTTACCGTCAAATGTTTCATATAATTTATCTCCGCCTCCGGCAACGAAACCCCTGGAAGTAGAAAGCATTTTAATATCGCGCATTTCACCCGTAAACTTAGCCGCCTGGGTCCAGGTAGTTCCCTTATCTGTAGTTTTAAGGATACGGCTGTCGCTGGTTACCATATAACCGTTATTCTCATCATTAAAGAACAGTTTAAAGCTTTTGGATGTTCCCCCTGGGGAGTGAGTTTCCCAAGTAGAGCCGTTGTTTGGTGAGAAGTAAAAGCTGCCCTTATCGCCGCAGGTGTAGAGGTCATTACCTACAGCAAAGATACTGCGTAAGGGACTGTTTGTGGGCACGAGGCCTGTAGTCACCAAGGGCATTTTTTGCCAGGAGCCTCCGCCGTCGTGAGTAATGTTTATTTCACCTTCCTTAGAAGAGCCTCCTGCCACAATGATGTTCATAGAATCATGGGCAATAACGCTATAGTAATCCCTGCTGCTTAAAGTGCTGGTGGTCCAGGTAGCGCCTTTATCAGAGGATAAGAAGAAGATGCCGTTATTTCCAGCTGCGGTAATATTCCCGTTGTCGAGGGGAAGAATTGAGTTCAGCTGGTCGTTTGTAAAGACCGGGATTTTAGTCCATTTTTCTCCGCCGTCAGTTGTCTTGTATGCGGCTCCGTTAAATCCACTAATCATTCCTTCCGAAGAATTAAGAAAAACAATTGAATAAAGGGAGTTGCTTTCCACTGTAGTATCCAGTGTAAAGGAGATGCCATTATCAGTACTCTTCAGGATTCTGCCGGATGAACCGCAGATGAAATATTTTCCGGAATCGGGTTTTGCAATTCCAAACAGGCTCAATTTCGATCCGGTTTTATTAGCTGTTGCATCCCAGTTCAAACCGCCGTCGGTAGTAACCATGATGGAACCTTTGTCGCCGATTACAAATCCTTTAGATGAATTTTCCCATTTCATGGCCGTGAAATCAACGTCCGGTACTGTGGGAGTTGAAACCGCAGTCCAGCTTTTGCCTCCGTCAACAGTCTTGGTCACCCTGCCATTTTTGCCCAAATTGCCGCAAATAAAGCCGGTATCGGAGTTTGTGAAATAAATGTCGTCAACAGTTCCACTATAGACGAGGGTATCTGTTTTCTCCTGCCACGAAGCTCCCCCATTGGTAGTTTTATAGAGTATTCCTTTACCGCCGCCAACCCAGCCATTATTTTCATCACTAAAAAAGCCGCTCGTTAAATTATCCTTTGCTCTAAAAGGCTGCGATGGAGTTAAATTCCAGCTGATGCCCTTATCTTCCGAAACAGCAACAAAAGATTCAACATTCAATCTTTCGCCAACAGCAAAAAGCTTATTGCCAGCCATAATCATCTTTTGTATATCTCCCGGGAAAGGAGGTTTTCTGATTTGTGTCAAAGTGTGCTGTGCAAGCAAAGGCATAGTGAACGACAGCAGAATAAAAAGAATAATAGTCTTTTTCATAGCTATATTTAATAGTTTATAAATCAAAAGTATTAGTATTTGTAAAAAACACTGAGAATATAATAAACTTTAGGATTTATTTTAACGGCTTTGGAAATTTATATGATATTATTTTTTATAGTTCAGAAATAGGGGATCATAATTTGACAATGAGGCGTTTTATACCTATATTTGAAGTACGAAATTTGATTGTGTTCAGAAACATTATAAATAGATTTTACATCGCGGGGTGGAGCAATTGGTAGCTCGTCGGGCTCATAACCCGAAGGTTCTAGGTTCAAGTCCTAGCCCCGCTACTAACACACTGAAAGCCGAAGTTTTACTTCGGCTTTTTGCATTTTAAAGCTCCTTTTTAGAATTTTGCCTGCTCTATCAATATTCTGTATATTTTATTAAATTATACATATAAGCGAAAGGATTTTCTTATGCAAAGAGCTATCATGCGCCCGGATTCCACTGAATATGCGCCTTATTATGAACAGTATATCTCTGCCGTCCCCGACGACGATTTAATACATATACTTGAAGAACAGCTTGAAACGGCCTCAACACTTTTCAAATCGCTTTCTGATGCCCAGACAATAACCGGTTATGCACAGGGTAAATGGACAATCAAGCAGGTCCTGAGACATATAATAGACGCCGAGCGTATTTTTACATTCAGGGCCCTCTGCATAGCCCGCGGCGAACGCCAGGAGCTGCCAGGATTTGACCAGGACGAATATGTCCGCCAGAGTGACTGCAATGAATATCCCTGGCATGATCTGGTGGAGGAATTCCAGCACGTCAGACGTGCTACAATCAGCCTTTTCAAATCACTGCCTCCCGATGCCTGGTTCAGACGCGGTGTGGCCTCCAAATTTGAAGTTACAGTAAGAGCTTTGGCCTATATTACCGCCGGCCATGAACGCCATCATACTGAAGTAATAAGGACAAGGTACCTCTAAATTCTCCGCACAGGATTGCCCTTTCTCAGCAGCTGAAATCTGTCTGAAAAAGGGCATATAATCATATTCTTATTTAATTGGCTTTTCCTGAAATTTTTAATGAGCTTTCCCCGTTGGGACCCTTAGTTTTAATAGTAATTGTAACCGGCCTTACTGTATTTGTGCTGTCCAGACTTGTAACGTCAAAAGAAAACTGGGTCCAGGTTTTATCCTGAGTATCTGGCAGTGAAACAGAAACATCTCCACTGCTTTTCAGCTTATCACCATCAACTATAACTGCAACTGAAGTGCCTTCCGCAAGAGGATTGCCATTCAGATCCTTAAGCGTATAGGTAAATGTTTGTGCCCCCAAATAAGGTATATTCACCGTGCCAGGATTTATGCTGAGCAAAGGAGGACCCGAGAACAGAACGTTAAAAGAAGCTGATACACTCTTATAGTTTTCATCTGCCGTAGTTGCAGTTACTGTAGCTAACCCGCCTGCGGGATCGGGCAGTGCGGTAATCAGATTTACTTTAGCTTTGCCCTGGTTATCCGTAATTGCAGAGCCTTCAATTATTCCGCCCGTCGAACTGAAATAAACTGCAGTTCCCGGCCTTACAGGATTACTGTATTTATCGCCAATATAAACCGTAATCTGATCCTGTGCTATCTGCGGTTCGTTAATTCCGGCCACGTTCACTTTCTCAGCACCAAGGCTGAAATGTGCCTGGTCGGGCAAACCGCCGCAGATGGTTACATTTACAGGTTTGGAAGTGATTGTTTTTCCCTGTGCCTGTATTTCTGCAATGATCTGCAATACCCCGGCTTTAGTTCCGCTTGTAATGTTCATGTTAACCCTTCCAAGGGCGTTGGTTTTTGCCGAAAGCGGGTTTATAAATTCTCCGCCGCCAGGGGCCACTCCTACCCTGAAATTTACCGTAACCGCATGTGCTGCATCCAGAGGTGTGCCGCTTGAATCGCGGACTTCCCAGACGAGATTCATCGTTTCAACAGATCCGCTTTCCTTTACACCAATACTTGCACCTGACTGCGAAGCAACAAATACAGATGCAGCACCCCCGGATTCAACCACACCGCCTGAGGAAAGGGCAGCAAGCTTAAATAACGGAACCTCCACATCCCTGCCTGATGCCGCATAAACACTTGTCGTATCGGAATAATAACCTTCTTTTACGGCAATTAAACTTAATTCACTGCTCTTTGTCAGCGTCAGCGTAGCCTTATAACTGCCTGAGGCATCTGTAACTGCCTGCGATTCATCGGAGGCTCCGATAAACCTTATTACAGCATCTGCAATAGGATTTCCTGTATTTTTATCAATCACCTGCCCCGTCAGAGTCAAACTGCCTCCCCCGGTGCCCGGATTTGTATTGTCTTCCGGTGCTGTAACTGTTTTACAACTATTTAAATAAATGGAAGCCGCGATTAAAAGAATAAAACAAATAAGCCTGGATTTCATACCTTTGTCCTGCATTATTGATTTTTCTGTTTCTTTTGCAGCTGAATAGATATTTTGAGGCACTTCAGCTGTAAATTTATTTAGTAGGGGGTAACCAAAAAAAAGAGATATATCTTCCCTAAAGCATTTCGCTTAGGGGTATTATCGGAAATAAAGTCTGAAAATTTATGAATTTTAAAACTGATTGATTTTGTATGAATATTTGATAAATTTATATTGTATTTTATTAACAAATTTTATCGGCAAATGAATTTTCCTTTCCGTAAGATTGCCCTGGCCGTTACATTTTCTCCCAATGCTTTGGCGCTTCTTAACGAAACAAAGAAACTGCAGGACCTCTTTAAGGCAGAGCTGGTCCTGATTCACGTTGGAGAAAAAAACAGGGATAAAGAAGAGATCTTTAATCGCCTTATTTCAGATTCGAACCTGAACGCAGGTTCTTTCAAGGTAAACTGGGTTAATGGTGAGCCTTCGGAAGCTATTTTAAAAAGCTGCACCGAGGAAAAAGTTGACCTGCTTGTTGCCGGAGCACTTGAAAAGGAGAACCTGCTTAAATACTATGTTGGTTCGGTTGCCCGGAACATACTGCGCAACGCACCCTTTTCTGTTCTGATTATGACTACCCCCTCGAAAGAACCCAAACATTTGGCAAAGTTCTGCATAGCTGTAGATTATACTCCCGAAGGCGAACTGGCTATAAAAAAAGCATATGAGTTCGCAATGCTGGAAAATGCCAGCGAAATAGTCCTGCTGCGTGAATTCCAGGTGCCGGGACTTGCAATGACAGTCCAGGATTCAGGATCGACCTCTGAAATTGAAGATAAATTGATCCAGTGGCAGAAAGAAGAAGAAGACAAGCTGGCACTCTTTACAAAAGAGATGGATATAAAAGGGATTACGATAAAGCCCGTCTGCCTGTACGGAAGGCAGGGCTGGGAAGCCAACAGGTATATTCATGAAATCGGAGGCGATATTCTTGTTGTACCCGGCCCCAGAAAAAAGCTGAAAATGTTCGACAGAATATTTCAGCATGACATGGAATTTATTCTAAAACAGCTGCCGGGCAAGTTCCTGGTGGTTAAGCCTTAATAATAGAAAAGCCGGTTTAAGCCGGCTTTTTTATTTCTATATGATGACAAATTATTCATGCTGAATTCATCGTCATCTTTTGCAAAATAATTACTGCTTTATGAAGTCATAAGTTGTTGTTTCAACAAAATCGGCCACCTTTAGTGTCATCGATTTAACTTTTGATCCCTTGATTTCAAAAGGCAGCACCTTTATTCCAAAAACAGGATCGCTGTATGTGCAGAGGAAGCGGTTCTGTCCAAGGCATTCCAGTTTTCCCTTAAGCGCAGGGTGGTGCTGGAAAGTAATTACAAGTGCGTTCCCGTCACGTGCTATGTCCAGATATCCATAGACCTCATGGACATACCTGCCTGTAAAGGCATCGAGGTCAAGTGCAGGTTTAAGATTCATACTTACTGTGTCTCTCAAGGCTTTAAGTTCCTGGTCATCTTTAATCTGCCTTTTCCGGTAAATGTCAAAATAGAATTTGTCGTAATTGCGGTAAGGCTGGCCCAGGAAAGCATCAATAATTTCCCACTTGAGTGATGTATAAAATCCGTTGTTGTCATTATTTGTAAGGACCACTACACCAAGTTTTTCACCGGGGAGCAGCGTAACCGAAGTTACAAAACCATCAACTCCGCCCGTATGGGAGACTACTTCCCTACCCCTGTAATCCTCAATATTCCATCCCATTCCATAAAGTCCAAATGAATTTCTGTCGAACGGGTTAGAATTTCTGCCAAGGATAGACTGCGGCTGGCGTGTTCTGCGGATTGCAGAAAATGGAATTACCTGGCTGCCGTCGTACCTGCCGCTGTCGAGCTGTGCAATAAGCCAGTGGCTCATATCAGAGGCTGAAGAACTGATGCTTCCGGCAGGGGCCAGGTGGTCAACACCCGGGTAAGGAATTACCATCAGTTTTCCGTCAACCAGTGTGTGCGACTTTGCAATATTCTTTGCATTGGGTATTTCACCCAGGAGAGCGAGTGTACTATTCATTTTCAGCGGATGAAAAATATTATTTCTCACAAAGTCTGCCCAGTCCTCTCCGCTTATCTTTTTTATGCATGCGCCTGCAATTACAAAGCCGGCATTTGTATAGCCCCAGCGCGTACGGAAATCGTATTTCGGTGTAAGCATACCAAATTTCTCAATCACCTGCTGAGCGGTAAGGTCGGCATCCCAGTACATAAAGTCGCCCTGGAAGGTTTCCATTCCGATCCTGTGAGAAACGATATCTGTAAGATTAAGGTGCTCAGCCACCCAGGAGTCTTTCATCTTAAAATCCGGAAGGTATTTCTGGACCCTGTCATTAAGGGAGCATTTACCCTGTTCTTCAAGCATAGCCATGACAGTCCCGGTAAATGCCTTAGTATTAGAGCCTATCAAGAAAAGGGTGTTTTCATCCACTTTATCGTTTTTCCCGGTTTCACGAACGCCGTAGCCCTTCATCAGAACCACTTTTCCATTTTTTACCACGCACAGTGAAGTCCCCGGAATATCCCATTGTTTTAGTGCCCGTTCAACATAAGTATCGAGGCTGTCTGTAATAAAAGCAGGAAGTTTTTCCTGTGCCTCAGCATTTACAAAAAGAATAAAAATAAATAACGGCAGTAGCAGTTTGTTTCTCATTTGTTGCCCGAAAGATTGTTTTTAATATGAGATAATCTAGTAAATTTTTTGTAAAGCACTAAATAAAAAGTCGAAATTAATTCATAAAAATACAGTTTTGAAACTTTCTTTGAATCTTAATATCATATCTAATAGATAATGTTTGAAAATTTTTATATCGTTGTTTTTAATAATTGGTTTATAAGATGAATATTATAGAATGGACACTTATAATTTCAGGCGGCGCTTTTCTGGCAGGAATGCTGGGGGCACTGACAGGGCTTGGAGGCGGTGTTGTAATTGTTCCGATGCTTTCACTTTTATTCGGAGTTGATATACGCTACGCCATAGGGGCATCTCTGGTTTCAGTAATTGCAACTTCTTCAGGGGCAGCGGCAGCCTACGTCAAGGAAGGTTTTTCAAATATCAGAATTGGCATGTTCCTCGAAATAGCCACAACAATTGGAGCCATATTCGGGGCATTCCTTGCTGCAAGCGTTTCAACGAGTGCTATTGCGGTAATTTTTGGAATAGTGCTGATTTACTCTGCTATTACTTCAGTAAGCAAATACAATATCAAGGCAGCCAGTCAGCCGCCTGATAAATTGGCAACAAGGTTAAGGTTAAACGGAAGTTATCCTGTAAAAGGCGAGGAAGTGCATTATAACGTTTTTAATGTGCCGGGAGGTTTCGGAGTGATGTTTATCGCCGGCTCGCTTTCAGGACTTCTGGGCATAGGTTCAGGTGCTGCAAAAGTAATTGCAATGGATAAGATAATGCATATCCCCTTTAAGGTGTCCACCACTACGAGTAATTTTATGATCGGCGTTACAGCAGCAGCAAGCGCGGGAGTTTACCTTAACAGAGGTTACATAGACCCGGGACTTGCAATGCCGGTTATGCTGGGGGTATTGCTGGGTTCTGTTCTGGGTGCCAGAATTCTGGTACTTGTAAGAACAAAATGGCTGAGGGCACTTTTCAGCGTTGTTGTATTTGTGCTTGCAGTTGAAATGATCTATAACGGAATTGCGGGGAAATTATGACTGAAGAGAATAAGCATATCAGTGTTGAAAAAGACAGAGACATTGAAAACATTATGGGTAATCTTCTCAGGACAGGCGTCTTTGCAGCCGCAGTAATTGTTGCCTTTGGAGCTTTACTTTACCTTGTAAAGTACGGTATTAATATACCGGAATACTCTGTATTCAAAGGAGAGCCCGCTGAACTGAAAAGCATTGGTGGAATTTTCATTGAGGCTTTTTCATTTAACAGCCGGGGCATCATGCAGCTGGGGCTTTTAATCCTAATAGCTACTCCGGTAGCAAGAGTAATTTTTGCCATTATCGGTTTTACTATGGAAAAGGACTATACCTACACAGTTATCTCAATAATTGTACTTGGCATTTTATTAATAAGCCTTTTTGCCTGAAAAGTGTCTACCCTTTTCATAATTATCTACAGCCGGGAGGCGTCACTTTTTTTAAGTCATTAGAATCTGATTAGAGATTGAAAAAGCCCGGCTTTACGGCCGGGCTTTTTTATTTTACTTTGGGTTAAGTATTTTTGATTTTTCCCGTAACCAATTCAACAACAATTTTATAAACCGACAATTTGGCATCTGCCCTTTTTATAGATTCCCTGCCCTGTTCCATAAAATCCGGCGAAAACTTTCTTACCATTTCCATCATTGCTTCTTCTTTTTCACTTCCAGTAACTTCACAGGCTTTTCCAAATACAACTGCACTTTCAAAATTTACAGTAAATTCTCCCGGCAGCACTTCATTTTTGCCTACGACGCAAAACGATACCCTGCTGTCGGCATTTATATTATCCAGCTTATGCCCATCTTTAGCACAGTGAAAGTATATGGCATCATCTTTATACCAGTAACTCATCGGCACACCATAAGGATATCCGTCTACTGAAGTTGTTGATAAGACACCATAATCCCCTTTCCGTATAATTTCTTTTGCCTGGCTTTCACTTGCTGTATATTCAGCGCGCCTGATTACGCCCCTCATAAATTTTTCTCCGTTTTTATAAGTTTTCCCAAACTGTAATTTTGCTGGCTCAACATAATAAATTTTCAGCTAATTCTGAAAAGTTAAACACCCGTTTTTCATTCTTGCTTGTTGGAAATCCTGTAATTACCTTATATCAGTTACTTTGGGGAGGAAAATATGTCGGACTTAGAGAAGCTGGAAGAAGAAAACAGGCGTTTGAGGTCTTCCATTGAAGAGCTCTCAATATTAAACGAGATTTCCACCGCCATTAACTCAACAATGGCACTGGATAATATTATTGGACTCATAGTTCAAAAATGCGTGAAACACCTGAAAGCCGAGCAGGCTTCTGTAATGCTTCTGGATAAGCAGCACGATGAATCTGCCTTCAGGACCATGATAAGAAAAGCCGACCACTCAGTCTTCAGCCCGGCTTATCATCTTGACGGCCAGATTACGGGATGGATGTTAACAAATAAGAAACCACTTATAGTAAATGACTTGCCAAATGATACAAGATTTAATAAAATCCTACAGGAAGGGATTTCAATCTGCAATCTGATAAGTGTGCCTTTGTTCTTTAAGGGAAAGATGACTGGTATAATATCTGTATTCAACAAGAAGGGTTCAGAACTGTTTACCCCAGATGATGAAAGGCTTCTTTCAATCATCGCCTCGGAGTCGGCACAAGTTATAGAAAACGCAAGGCTTCTTAAAGAAGAACAGACTTTAATCAGCATGATGGAAGAAATGAGGCTGGCTACACAAATTCAGGCCGACCTGCTTCCAAAGGAAATACCGGCGTTTGAGGGATACCAGATCTCCGGAGTAAGCATTCCGGCCAGGTCGGTAGGCGGGGACTACTATGACTTTATAAAAATGGATGATTCGAAAGTAGCTTTCTGCATTGCAGACGTTTCAGGAAAAGGAATGCCCGCTGCACTTTTAATGGCAAATATACAGGCTTCAATAAGAGGACAGGCCTTTTTCAAAACATCATGCCATGAGGCAGTTTCATTTACCAATAATCTTCTTTATGCCTCAACGGATTCATCCAAATATGCCACTCTCTGCTACTGCATTCTCGATACGGGAAGCGGAAGTCTAAGTTTCTGCAACGCAGGTCATAATCCTCCCATTCTCTTCTCTCCGGGAAAACAATCTTTAAGGCTTAAAGATGGAGGTATAGTTGCCGGTATGATACCCGAATTCCGGTTTAGCGAGAATTCTGTTGAGCTAAGTTCCGGAGATCTGCTGGTGCTTTTTACAGACGGAGTTACTGAAGCCATGAACACTTCAGAAGAGGAATTCGGAGAAGAAAGGCTCGCTCAGATTATAAGCAGTTCCATAGATGAATCTTCAGACAATATACTAAGCAATATCCTTTCAGAAGTAAAACTGTTTGCAAAAGGCACAGAGCAGTTTGATGACATTACTGTACTGGTAATTAAAAGAATGAGGTGATTTACTGCTGACTCAGAATAACGTCTGCTTTCTTTACCACTTCAATAAACTCAGGATCGGACCGGATGGGATCCAGACGGGGATCCAGCCTCAGCATTGCCAGGCCCATATCATAAGGGTTAACGATAGATTTTTTCAGGCTTTCAACAGCCTTTTTATATTCACCCAGAAGAATATAAGTGTAAGCCCTGTCTATATGATAGCGCGCCTGAAATGAGCTGTCAATTCTGTTGAGCTCCTTAAAAGCTTTCTCCTTCTGGCCTGAACCGGCATAGGCAATGGCAACTGAAAGCGGAATGCGCGAACGTTCGTTGTGATTCAGCTCTTCTTTGGCAAAACTTACACGCGCAGAATCGAAATTCAGTTTTGCTTCATCAAATCTGTTAAGCGCTCTTAATGCAATGGTGCGCAGAATAAACCTCTCGCGGTATTCCCAGTTATTAAGTACTGATAGAGCACTTAAGTAATCCCTCCTGTATAAGAAATTATAAAATTTCATAATTGTTGTGTAATATGGGAATGTCCTGATGAACCTCTCACCTTCTTTTAATATACTTTCACCGCTTTTCAGATCACCAAGTCCCATGGCCAGGGCACGGAACTTAATACCGTAGCCTTCTCCGCTTTCAGGATCACCCGAAATGAAAAGATCCGCCCACCTGGCAGATTCCTTATAACGGTGCAGATAATAATTATCCCATGCGAGGCTTGATATTCCGGGGCTCCATTTAGGATTAAGCCCGTAGATTTTTGTATCTATTCGCAGGGAGTTTTCTGCATCGCCTATGATGGAATAAAGCATGGACATCAGGTAAAGCACATCTATATTGTTCGGCCTGGCGTCATCTGCCTTTTGAAGTTCCTCTATGGCTGCCTTCTTATCGTCTTTGTAGAGGAAAAGATAATTTCCCTTAGCCATAAGCACTTCGTGTCTTGTGGGAGCAAGCTCTATTGCTTTCTTTATGGCATATTCATTTTTTGAAACTATTTTATTTTTTTCCTTGTACATTGTAGCAGGAAGATCAGTCAGAACAGTGGTATAAGCCATTGACTGATATGCAAATGCAAGTGTAAACGTTGTATCCAGCTTACAGGCCTGCTCGAACATTTCCGCAGCCTTCAGGTTGCCGGCATAATCGAAAGAAGAATTCCAGTAGAATTTACCTTTCTGAAAATACTCATATGCCTCGAGGTTTTTTGTATCACGGGTTTCTATTGAGCGCCTCTCCTCACTTCCCAGATTTACCTCCAGGGCTGAAGCTATTTTTTTTGCAACATCACTTTGTATTGCAAAAATATCACCATACTGCCTGTCGTAGCTTTCCGCCCACAGGTTCTTTTCTGTTTCAGCATCAATCAGTGTAGCTGTAACACGGATTTTGTTTCCGCTTCTTCTTGTACTTCCCTCAAGCACTACTCCCACACCCAGTTCGGAAGCAATCTGCTTTATAGGCTTATTTGTATTTTGATACTGCATAACAGAAGTGCGGGCAATTACCTGCATACTCCTGATTTTTGAAAGCTGTGTCAGTATGTCGTCGTGAATGCCTTCAGCAAAGCCTTTGTCCTCCTCTGAAGCTGTAATAGGATGAAATGGAAGTACAGCAATTGATTTCTTTTCTGCAATTCCGGATCTGCTCCTGAACAATATGAATATCAGGGCTGCGCCCATAACCAGCAAAAGCAAAACAGCAGCTGATAATATTTTTTTTCGCTTAGAAGCATTTTCTCTGGCTTTTGGTTTTTCCTTTGCGGCAGTAACAGAAGCATTACTTTCCTTCTTCACGTCTTTCAGCTTTGCAATTAGCTCATCCATACTTTGAAATCTTCGGCCGGGTTCTTTCGACAGGCACTTTTCCAAAACAGACTCAATTTCATCGGGAATACCGCTTATAAGTTCCTTGGCTGGCAGTGCCTCCTGATTAAGTATGGAATATATCATTGCCTGGTCGTAGTCACCGCGGAAAGGAAGCTGCCCGGTTAATATCTGGTAGAACACAACACCCAGCGACCAGATGTCAGTCCTTTCATCAACTTTATCTCCCCTGGCCTGCTCCGGCGACATATATGCTATGGTGCCAATTGTGGAACCCAGCTTTGTGTGCATGGAACTTCCCGATAACTTTGCCAGGCCAAAATCGAGTATCTTAACTTCTTTGTCTTCCGTAAGAAATAAATTAGATGGTTTTATATCGCGGTGAATGATTCCTTTATGGTGAGCCTTCTGCAGCCCGCAAGCCGTCTGAAACATGATATCCAGTGCCTCATCAATACCTAAAGGCTGTTCCCGTATTATCTTATCGAGTGTATCGCCTTCATAACATTCCATGCAGATGAATATCTGTCCCTGCTCTGTTTCTTCGATTTCGTGGATGGCGCAAATATTATCGTGCTGCAGTGATGAGGCAGCCTGAGCTTCCAGAATAAATCTTTGCTTTGACTCCTCATCGCATGAGAGTTCGGCAGGAAGGAACTTTAGGGCAACCGTACGGTGCAGCCGTGTATCTTCAGCCTTATAAACTACACCCATCCCCCCTGAACCGAGTTTCCCGGTTATTTTATAGTGAGAGATAGTTGAACCAATTGTCATTTTCCACGAGCCATTTTGTTAAAAAGCCTGGACGAAAACCTATGAAATTATAAACAGGTTCACCGTCAATTTCAAGAATATTACCCGTGGAAAAATTTCTATCCCAAAGTAAAAATTAAAACAGCAGATAATGAACATACAGCAAAGCCCCGCAAGTTTTAATTACGGGGCTTTGTAAAATCAGATCTGTTACAGAATATTATTTAAGAAGCGTCATTTTCTTACTCATCTGGAACTCATTTGCCCTGATCTGATAGATGTAGATTCCGCTCGGCAGATTTGCGGCGCTAAAGCTTACGGAATATCTTCCGGGATTCTGGTTCTCATTTACAAGCTGTGCCACCTGGCGTCCAAGTATATCAAAGACTACTAAAGTAACCATTCCCGACTTCGGTATTTCATAAGTTATAAAAGTTGAAGGGTTGAATGGATTCGGATAGTTCTGTGTCAGAGTGTAGCTTGAAGGAGTATAATCTTTTGTAACTTCAACTGCTGTTGCTGTCTGTTCGGCAGTAAGAATTATATAGCTGCTTGCAATAGGCTGTGAAAATGTAATGGTATTTGATGCGGAATCGACCTTTCCGTTATCCACCTTTACCCAGCTGTTTGTTGTACTGTTCCAGTACTGAGCCATAATTGTTTTCAGTTCATAGTTGCCGCCCTGGATCTGTGTATTCGTGAAATGGAGCTGCATTGTTACGGGACTGCCGAAAGTTACATGGCTCCCGCACCCATTCCCTTTCATTACATTTACACCGTTATAATTAAACAGGCCAAGTTCGTATGCAGCCAGGATCTTATTTTTCCCTTTGTTCGGAACACTGCCCGGAAGGACCTCAACTATTTGCCCATACAGGCTGTCAGGCATCTTCATACCGCCGCCCATCATCATTCCGGTATTCCAGCCGGGGCTCATTTGAACCCACGTGGTAGAATCAAAAGGTGAACGGAATTTCGTGTCAAGAGTATCTCCCTTATGCACCCATCCGCCTTTTAGTCCCCTGCGGACAATTGTGCTGTCGCGCCAGAGTTTTCCGTTTATAGTATAAACAATTACCATCTTTGAGGGTGTTTTAGGCAGAAGTCCTCCTGTTATTGTAACTGAGTCGCCGTCTTTAGGCAATTGAAGGCCTGCTGGAGGCTGGTACCAATACGGTCCAAAGTTAAGGAAGTAATCTGGTTTCTGGTCACCTGTTACATCAAGATAAGTCAGGTTATTCACCAAAGTAGTGTCGATAAGTATTCTCCCTTTAAGCGTCACGGATTTAAGGCTGTCGTGCATAAAGCCGAATGCATTGCCCCGGCAGCTGTCCTTCATGTGATCGCCCATGTGATCATTGTCTCCAAGGTCATTCCAGGCAGACTCATTAGGATCACGCCAGAAAGCACCGTCAATTTCGTAAACAATAAGCACTTTTGCCTTGTTGAATATGGTTCTTTGACTTACTCCTCCTGTAATTGTAACCATCTGTCCCTTTACAGGCCTTTTTGCCAGGCTGACGCTGCTGTCGGGGTGATACCATGAAGGTCCGAAGTAGAGCAGATAGTCGGCAGTACTGTCGCCATCAACATCCAGAGAGTAAATAATTGTAGATTTTGCAACACTATCGGTTAACACTTTACCAGTAACTGTTACAGTATTAAGAGAATCGGGACGGAAGTGCCCTCTTTGGGCATAAGAGCTTGCCGCAAAGAGCAGCAAAATAAGCGCTATAAGATTTCGGCATGTATAGAGTTTCATTTTTTATCCTCCTGATTTTATAAATGTTCATCAAATATTCATTTCCTCATTCGTGACAAATGTGCGTCTTAAATTCATTTCATTATTGCCGTTTTGATTAATAATTTACGGCAATTGCTGATTGCTTTAAGTGCAATAATAAAGTGTACAAGGAATGCATGTCAAATACTATTGCAAAATTGCTCCATATCTTTTATTAATATTTATTAAGCACTTTTTATGGCTGCAATTTTGAAAACACAAAGGTTATGTTTTCTTTATACGGGGTTTTGCTTCTAGAGGCGCTTTGTTTGCACGCAGAATATTCAGGCCGGGAACATTGGAGGCGGGTCCCAATCCGGAACAAAATGCATGGACTTGCATACCAGGATATATGCGAAAGGCACTTAGATTTTGAAAGAAATATTTAATTATCAAATTGCATATTGTTATAATGTGCATATTTTCTGTTCTATAACCAGTCGGCTTTACTGGTCCATCCACTCCTTAAAGGCGGAAGTACGGCGGCGGCTTACTATTACATCTTCCTGCGACTCCGGATTCAGCTTAAGCTTAAGGCTCCCGCCAAAATAGTTGTGAACGCTTTCAACGGAATTTACACCTACGATAAACTGCCGGCTGATTCTGTAGAAGTCCGCGGGGTTAAGCTCCTTTTCCAAAACATCCAGGGTATAATCCGTCATATATTTTTTCCCGCTGAAAAGAACCAGGTACGTCAGTTTATTTTCCGAATGGAAGTAGGCAATTTCCTGGCAGCCGATTCTTTGATATGCCTGCCCGGTTTTTATGAGGAATCCTGTTTTATAAACCCGCTGGTTCAAGCTGATTTTTTTCAGTACATCGCGAATTTCTTTTGCGCTGAAAGGGGCCGGGTTCTTAAGCCTGTTAAATTTATCGAGGCTTCTCTCTAGGTCGAGAGGCTTAACAGGTTTCAGAAGGTAATCCAGGCTGTTTACCCTGAATGCCTGAATAGCATATTCGTCAAATGCCGTTGTAAATATTACGGGTGAATCTACTGTTACCCGGTTAAATATCTCAAAACATAAGCCGTCCGAAAGCTGTATATCCATAAATATCAGGTCGGGAGGCGGATTATTAGAAAACCATTCAACGCAGGCTTCAATGCTGTCTAATGTGCCCAGTACCTCAATTGTGTTATCGGCCAGCTCAATCAGCTGCTTCAGCCGCCTTGAAGTTAAAACCTCGTCTTCAATAATCAGTACTTTCATTCCATCCTTCAGGTTTTATCATTGGCACAGTTACGCGGAAGATGCCGTTCGTATCTTCAATTTTAATATTCCGCCTGCCCAGGAGCCTGTAGCGTTCCGAAATATTATTTAATCCAAGTCCCGTATTATTCTGAGCGGATATTTTCTTCTGCAGGTTATTCTCCACAATAAGGTTCGCATTTTCATCAGTATAATATCTTATTGTCAGGGGCCTGCTTGCTGAAATTATATTGTGCTTGATTGCATTTTCTGTTAATATCTGCAGCGTCTGCGGAGGTATAAGATAACTGCTGAATTTCTGGCCTATTATAATTTCGGTTTTCAGGTTTTCACCGCACCTTGCCCTGTGAAGATATATAAATGAGTTTATAAATTTCATTTCGTCGCACACTTTTACAAGAGCTTCATTTTTCTGCTGCAGGAGATATCTGTACACGTCTGCAAGCTCCTGTACGAACTGAACTGCCAGGTCTTTATCGGCTTCAATAAGTGAAATCAAAGAGCTCAGGCTGTTGAAAAGAAAGTGAGGGTTCACCTGCGCCTGGAGCGCCTGAAGCTGCGAGGAAATATTTTCTTTCCCGAGCCTCTCCTTTTCTACAAGAGCTTGGCTCCACTGCCTGAAAAAGTAAAAACTTATGTAGGCCGCCTGGTACAGAAGAAATATTGCGATAAAAACATATATCAGGTTTTTAATTACCGGATAAGCCCCGCTAACCTGCGCCTTGCGGACAGCTTCGGGCAGCAGAAGTGAAAGAATAAAACTGTAGCCGGCAATAATAATAAACATCAGAAGAAAAGAATGCACCGTATTAAGGCCTATCTGCAAAGAAAGCCTTTTTACAGGAGAGATTTCCCACTTGTAATGTTTATCCAGCCACGAGTTTACCATGAGGTTTGCCTCCCAGGTAATCAGAAGCATTATAAAGTTGAAAAGGCTGTCGGCAATAAAATGCAGCATATACGACCCGCTGAACTCCACCTTGTGGCCGGGAAGAAAGTTATGGTAGACCAGCGTCATTACAAGCGCCAGGCCAGAGAGAATCTCAATCTTCCGCAAATTATCTTTTATTATTTTCATTTCATTTTAATGCTTGAATCAGGCATATGCAAAAGTACTCACCCCTGGTGAAAAAGGCAAAATCAGAATTATTATCAGAGTTCGTATTCTATTCCAAATATTGGCATTATGCTCCACTGATAAGTTGCTTCCACACTGCTTTTATCAGAATTCCAGAAATAATCAGATACATTTTTTCTGTTATAGGCGTTCCAGACCGACAGGTAAACGTCAAGGCTTTGCGAGCTGAAGAAAAATTTCCTGTCGATCCTGATATTCAGCGAATGATAATCAGGGTACCTGAGGGAATTAATATTATTTATATCAATTACGCCTGCTCTTAATTCATGCGATTTTTCCAAATCGAAAGGTGTATACGGGCAGCCTCCGGCATACGTCCACCTCATGCTGAATTCCCACTCCTGTGAGGGCTTAAAGCCCGAAATAAAGCTGAATATAAATTTATTATCGTAGGCGCGGTTGCGCCATATTCCTTCATAATCGCGGTACCTGCTTCTGAAATATGAAGCACTCACTATGCCGTAGAAGTTCTCCGAGAGTTTTTTCTGGATGAGCAGTTCGGCTCCTCTTGTAAATCCTTTACCAGTTGAATTCAGTTCATCATAATTTCCGAATGAGCTTCCTGTAAGTCCCCCGTCAATAACGCTTAAGGAGGGATCATCTTTTGAAAGAGGCAGGTCATTATATTCTTTGTCATATAACTCTAATGTCAGCCTGGTATCTGGAGAAATAAGGTATTCCAGCCCGGTTCCTACGTGATATGCAGTAATGTTTTTAAGCCTTTGGAATTCCTGTTTCTGCGATAAAAGCACCATGGGCAGTCTCTGATAAAATATCCCGGAACTTGCATTTAACTTAAACCTTTGGTTTACTTCGTACGACAGAGATATCCTTGGCGACAAAAGATAATTTTTATTCAGAGAATATAAGTCCGCTCTTAAACCAAATGATAGCGTAAGGTCTTCCAAAGGTCTTGTTGAATAAGTAAAGAAAGCTCCAAACCTTTCAGGGTTCAGATTCCGGCTTACAATAAATTCCCCTTCAGGATTTCCCAGTCTGTTTGTATCGGCGAACTTTGTATAATCATATTTTCCCATATCGGAAGTTACATCCAGCCCGAACTCAAGCCGGTGGAATTTATTCAGATCAAGATAATTTACATTTTTAATATTTACTGAACCCTCAAAATTATCTGAGACGTAATATTTACCGCCCGTACTTACTTTATTAAAATCGTTCCTGAAGCTCTGCATGGAAAAAGACACATTTGTCAGAGAGTACATTGCAGAACTCCATAGTGCTTTCCATGAAAGACCCGCAGTATTCTGATAATTATCAATTACCCCGTAATAACTCCCGCCCTGTTCAAGGGCATCTTCCCTGTTAAATGTTTCATGGTCATCGGCAAAAATGTCGAGAAGAGAAAGTTTATGGTTTTTATTTATGTCGTAAGTAACTTTTGCCTGTGCATCCCCGTAGCGGATAATCATATCCCAGCCCGCGGCCTTGCTGAAAAAGTCCAGGTAGCTGCGCTTAAATGACGCAAGCCATGAGCCCCTGTTTCCTGGAAGCGGGCCTTCCAATGCGCCTCCGAAGCCTGCCCAGTTAAGGTCGGCCTGCAGGTCCACTTCATCTTTATTGCCTTCCCTGAAAGTAATATCCACAATTGAAGAGAGCCTGTCGCCATACTGCGAAGAAAACCCGCTGGTAAGAAAATTAAAGTTATCAATTAACTCCACATTCAGAATGCCAATGGGTCCGCCTGTAGAGCCTATTGCCGGAAAGTGGTTAATATTCGGAACCGGTATGCCGTCCACGAAAAATCCGTTTTCGCTGGGACTTCCGCCTCTTACTACAAGGTCGTTATTATCGTCTGAAACCTTTGCCGTTGAAGGCATTGCCATCAGAATGCGGCTAATATCGCCCAAGGCGCCGGGTGATCTTTTGATCTCTTCATTATTAAAGTTTACGGCTCCCAGGTTACTGACCTCAGGCATCTGAAAATATCCTGCCGTAACTACTACATCTTCCGTCCGGATTACAGTTTCCTTTAATACGGCGTCAGCTGTTGTAATCCTGCCCGGCCTTACCTGCAGGTCCGTCTTCATAAAATTGTTATAACCAAGCGACCTGAACTCAAGCGTGTAGTTTCCGGCAGGAACATTAGAAATTGTGTAACAGCCCTCGGCATTCGTTACTGCGCCGGACTTTGTATTGTGAATAAGCACTGATGTGCCCATTAAAGCCTCGCGTGTCTGCTGGCTTGTAACCCGGCCCTTAATTGTACCCCTTCCCTCCACCTGCGCAGAGGTTATTCCTGAAAGGCAGGCAATGGCAATTAATGTGCAATAAGATAACTCCCTGAAGAATTTTATATTCAGCATTATTTTCCCGTAATATTTAAACATCCATGCTAAAAATATCACCGAGAAATATTTTTACAGAAAAGAATATTCCCAGCGGTATAATTTTCATGCCGGGCGGAAGAAAACACCGGATGAAATGACAGGCTTTCGCAGATACACATTTTAATATTGACTGAGGAGAGGCATAAATATATTATAACTTAAAAGTATCTCCTTAACAGTAATGGGGAAAATTATGCTTGCAATGAACTTTCGCCGACCTTTCAGGATCCCTATCCCCTTTGGCACTTCAGAAAATTAAATAATTCTTATTTTTCAAAATATTCACTATTTTCACGTGGGTGGAATTTAATTCAGATACAGTAATACAGCTATTGCATTACTGTCCGTTCATAAAATACTGCAATCACAAATTATTCAGGTATTATATGGAAACCGCCGGGGGACTGAGGAAAAATAAAACCAGGGATACTAACATCGAGCTGTTAAGGATTATCGCAATGCTTATGATAGTTGCCCTGCATTATCTTGCGCGCGGAGAGGGATTAGTTAAAAATGCAGCTTTTGGCCTCAACTGGTTTTTCGCATGGATATTAGAAGCAATATGCATAGTTGCTGTAAACTGCTACGTTTTAATAAGCGGCTATTTTTTAATAACCTCACAATTTAAGCCGAAGAAACTGCTCCGTCTGTGGATTCAGGTAATATTTTATTCAATTACCATTTATCTGCTGCTTGCTGCAATAGGGCTGGAAAGCTTTACCATTAAACATTTAGCCATGGCATGCGTACCTGTTTTAACAAATCAGTATTGGTTCGTTACGGTATATCTGGCTTTGTACATCGCTTCACCCTTCCTGAACATTTTGATTAATGCATTGGATAAAAAACAGTTCCGGAATTTCTTAATTCTCCTGTTTGCCATATTAAGCATTTGGCCAACAGTGCTGCCTTTCGGATTCTCACTCGACAAGACTAACGGATTCAGTATTATTCAATTTGTGTTTCTTTATCTTATCGGTTCATATATAAGATTACACTGGAATCGTGAAGTCAGAAAAGAATATTACATCGGGTTTTACATCTTAATAACGGTAATGATTACATCTTCCAAAATAATTTTCGCCTCGCTCGGCTTTCATACTTTGTCCGGCATTTTATTTGAATACAATTCTGTTACAGTAGTCTTATCATCTGTAATGCTTTTTATGTTTTTCAGAAGTATTTCCATTAAGAACAATGTCTTAAACAAGGCAATTGGTTCAGTTTCGGCATTAACATTCGGCGTTTATCTCATACACGAAAATATTTTCTTAAGGGGCATTTTATACAAAAAGATTCTTCATCAAGACTTATTCCTGAATACCCCGTTTTTTATACCTGCAGCAATTGTAACAATTTCAGGAATCTTTGCAGCATGCATATGCATCGATGCACTAAGGAAAAAGATATTTATGATTTTTGAAGATAGTAGATTTTCAGATATGATGAATAAACACTTCAGCTCGGTTGCTGCAAAGATATCATTCTTCCCCAGCAGTATATCTAACGATTAAGTTAAAGCCCGCATCCGCGGGCTTTAAATGTTTTAACCTGGAACCTCGAACCTTGAACTCCGGCAAAGCCGGCCTACTTCATCGCCGATTTTTCTTCCAGAACTTCCTGAAGCGTCTTTTCAAGACTCTGTCCTCTTAAAACGTTTTCATTGCGTATTATTTTTCCATCCTTGCCAACGAGATAAAGAGTCGGCCAGTGATTAATCCTGTAGGACTGATGAATCATCCCTGCATCCAGAACATGATTCCAGGTCATTTCCTTTTCATCTGTAAACTTTTTCAGGTATTCCTTGTCTTTTTTCCCGTTTATAAAGTCGCTGCTTATGCTGATGATTTCAAATCCCTTGTCCTTGAACTGCTTATAAGCTTTTACAAGGTTCGGTATCTCACCCACGCAGGGACCGCACCATGTGCCCCAGAAATCCAGCAGAACAAACTTCCCCTTGAAGCCGGAGAGTTTCATTTTCTCTCCCTTAATTGTTTCAAATTCAAATTCCGGTGCATCTTTACCAACGGCGGATTCAATAAATTTCTGCCCCTCTTCATTTCTTTTTATTATATCGTAGCTGCGCTTTACCTGGGGACTCATCTTGTCAACCGGTATATCAGAAATCAGGTCTTTATATATTCTGTCAACCCTCATATATTCATTGTTGTACAATCTGCCCAGGGCGTACCTGTACTGGTCATATGTCCTGACCTCAATATTAAGCACATCATAATTTTCCTTGTACTTATTTTTCAGACCGGCATAATAATTTTCAAATTCTTTTTTAGCTTTCTGCAATTCATCATATTCTTTAACATTATCGAGTCTCTTAACCCAGTAGGCGAACCTTGCAGTAAAGTTATCGGGATAATCCTTAATTTCAGCCTTAAGCTCACGGATCTGCTCATCAATTGTTTTACCAGCCATTACCATAAAGTCGACGTTTGAGAATCTTGCATTTCTGACAGGTTTCATTTTACCGTCGTAAATGTATGAGACATAAGTTTTTCTTCTGTTATAATCGGTACTTTTACCGTCTGTAAGATAATACGACAGAAGTGAAGCATTCATGGGAATTTTAATTGATGCCTTCCACAGCTTCCCTTCCTTTGTCATTTTCTCTTTCGATACCCTCGTGGAGTCCGGCGTCTGTACATTCTTAAAAAGATCCATTGCGTTGTTTGGGGCACTCGGCAGATTGTTCCAGTAATCGAATGCATAAACGAGAGTAACTTCCGTTGAATTTTCAAGAATGCCCTTTATTGTAGGGTCGTAAGTAAGTGTAAATGTTTCACCTGCAACAGGTTTAGGCTGTGCATAGAGGTATGAAGCAAGAAATAACAGAACTAAAATGATTTTTTTCATATCGCAGCTCCTGAAGTTAAAATTATATATGCTTTAACCAGAACGATTATGCAATCATTTAGAGAGGACATCAATCTTATAATAGCTTAAGATATTAATTATATTTTCCAAAAGCGAACATAAAAATGAATTTCGTACTGATTGAGGCATTTCAAAAACGGCTAAAAAGAATTATATTTCGGCAAAAAATGTGAGGCTGCTTGAAGTTCCTGGCTATTGATTTTGAAACCGCTAATTATAAAAGAGACAGCGCCTGCGCTATTGGGCTCGTCCGCGTTGAAAACAATTCTGTTGTTGAAAGACAGACGCACCTTATAAAACCTCCGGCAGCGTGGTTCGTATTTACGGACCTGCATGGCATTGCATGGAAAGATGTAAAAAATGAACTTACTTTCGGAGAGCTATGGCCTAAAATAAAGCCGATGTTCAGCGGGGTGGATTTTCTTGTTGCCCATAATTCTTCTTTTGATGAGGGTGTCTTAAAAGCATGCTGTAATTTGTATGATATTGAGTATCCCGGAATACCATTCAGATGCACAGTTCAGATTTCACGCCAGCTCTGGAACATCAGACCCACCAGACTGAATAATGTGTGCGAGTATTTCGGAATTCCATTAAACCACCACGAAGCAGGTTCAGATACGGAAGCATGTGCACAGATTATGATAAGAGCTTTAGAGCATGGCAATGAAAGCAAGCCTAAGCCTCTTAGCAGAAGAAAATTTTAACTCCCGGCATTTACTTATCTTAGCTCCTTACTGACAGCCTTCTTTCAAATGCCTTCTGCCTGGCTTTATCCGCAGTATCAGAATTTAACAGTCCCGGCGGATTCCAGTTTAACCCTGCCAGTTCTTCCCAATCCTCTTCCAGTACAATTGCGTCATTATAGACAACCTTACCTTTAGCTGTTTCAAATAAAAACTCCGGGCTTACAATGTACATAAGCCTGCAGATCTCTTCAGACTCATTTACCAGCTGAAAGAATGTGCCCTTTTGTGTCAGTACGGCTTCGTTCTTTCTCAGCTCCAGCTTATATTTTTCTGAAGTTTCGCTGTCCTTCATACAGACTGAAACCGTTCCTTCTAAAACAAAGGTCACCTGTGCAACTAATGGATGAACATGAATTTTGGATTTTGCACCTGGAGGTATTTCCCCTATAGCAATGCTTAACCCTTCATTTGAGCCCGAATGCAGATTACACGCAATATCTGCTGAATTAAAAAGTGAAGCGACCTTTGTCCCGTCGGGTACGGTAAACAGGTCCGAAGCTCTGAAGATTTTATTCATCTGTTATCCTTGTTTTGATGCTGTTTTACGGGTAAAAGAGCTAACAGGAATTAAAATTATCATATTAAATATAATGAAACTCCTGAAATTGTTGTCCTTGCCATATTAATTAACGTAAATATTGATTAATAACTTAGAATTTTATATTTTAAACGAAAATTACCTTAGTTTCTTAGGATTAGATATCTTTTGACATACCAGGAGAACATATGAAACCGATTAACAGCTTTGTTTTGATTTTATCTGTGGCATTTTTAGCGCTGACACTCTGCTTTCCCTCAAATATATACCCGCAGGCTGATCCCACAGGAACATATACCGGAACAATAAAGGATGTGCCTGCAAAAAAGGCGGGTGAGCCCACTTTGACCGAAGTTGCAGATGCGCTGGGGCATAGCCGCGTGGCAATGAACATTATATGGACGCTCCTGTGTGCTTTCCTTGTGATGTTTATGCAGACCGGCTTTGCTATGGTTGAAACAGGCTTCACCAGGGCCAAAAACGTGGCGCATACGATGGGCATGAATTTCCTGGTCTATGCCATCGGGATAACCGGATTCTGGATATGCGGTTTTGCAATTATGTTCGGCGGCGTGGGCTCAGTTTCATCTTTAGGAGGCACACCGGGCCTTGTAAATGAAATTGGAATAAGCCTGTTCGGTAAAACATTCGGACTTATAGGATGGAAAGGTTTTTTCCTGAATAACAGCGTTTATGATGTCGGCATATTTGCCCTTTTCCTGTTTCAGATGGTGTTTATGGATACGGCAGCAACTATTCCTACAGGCGCAATGGCCGAAAGATGGAAATTCAGCTCATTCATATTTTTCGCATTTTTTATTTCCATGTTTGTTTACCCTGTTTTCGGCAACTGGGTCTGGGGCGGTGGCTGGCTTTCACAGCTGGGTGTTAATCTGGGACTGGGCCACGGGCACGTGGATTTTGCCGGCTCTTCGGTTGTTCACCTTACAGGCGGCGTTGCGGCGCTGGCCGGGGCAATTGTGCTTGGACCAAGAATCGGGAAATATGGAAAAAACGGGACTTCAAATGCCATACCGGGCCATAATCTGCCCATGGCAATTATTGGAACGTTCATTCTTGCCTTCGGGTGGTTCGGCTTTAATGCAGGATCCACTTTATCGGGAAATGATCTTAGGCTTACAATTGTTGCTGTAAACACTCTTATTGCATCAGCCGCAGGCACGTTGTCTGCAACTTTGTACATGATGTGGAGATTCAAAAAGCCTGACCCCAGCATGATGGCAAACGGAATGCTTGCAGGACTTGTTGCTATAACAGCTCCGTGTGCTTTTGTAAATTCACTGGCCAGTTTCATAATAGGCGCAACAGCAGGCGTACTGGTTGTTGCCGCAGTTTTCTTCATAGACCAGAAATTGAAAATTGATGATCCTGTTGGTGCTTTAGCGGTCCACGGCGTAAATGGCTTATGGGGAATAATTGCATTAGGCATATTTGCCGACGGCACTTACGGCAGCGGATTAAACGGAGTAAAGGGAAATGTAAGAGGACTGCTTTATGGCGATCCGGGCCAGCTCCTGGCTCAGCTGATCGGGTCGGCCGCGTGCATAGCTTTTGTATTTTCAACGATGTACGGATTTTTCAAACTCAACCACAAGCTTTCCGGAATAAGGGTTTCTGAGAAAGATGAGATAGAAGGACTTGATATGCCCGAGATGGGAGTCAAAGGATATGATGATACCGGAATTCAGGCCAGGGAATACTCCCCCATGCCGGGTAAAGAGATATACAATTCACTCTGATTGCTCATAAATTCCACCTAACCGAAAGCCCTGTAAAATTGTGTTTGCAGGGCCTTCTTGGTTTTCAGGCAATTCCTGAAATCTGCTTTTATAATGCTTCATTAAAATTATTTCCTGTTCAGTATTGACATTTAAATAATTCCCGGTTATATTTGTGTTATAACACATACATTTACTATGAACGGAATATTAAAACAGGATAAATTCAGCGGCGCAGAGCATAAAGCTCTGGTAAATGGGATATAAAATTTTTTATACTTTTGTGTGTTATAACATAATTTGTTATAACATTTATCCTGTCTTTAGATGCATAAATAATAGTAAAGGCTTTAACAAAGCAGATCTTAAAAAATCAAAAAATAAAGGAAAATAAAATGAATACTCAGACTAGCAGCACTGTAAACGAAAAGACGACTTCAACTATATGGACCCTTGATCCGGCTCATTCGAGACTGGAATTTTCAGCCAGGCACATGGTTATTTCAAGCGTAAAAGGCCATTTCAATTCATTTGACGCAAATGTCCATACCCAGGGCGATGACTTCAAAACTGCCGAGATTGATGTTACAATTGATGCAGGAAGCATAGATACAGGCATTGCCGACAGGGACAACCACCTGAAATCGGATGATTTCTTTAATGCTGAAAAGTATGATAAAATAACCTTCAAAGGCTCCTCAGTAAGACAGGTGGATGAGGAACACTATGTAGTTTTAGGTTATCTTACAATCAGAGGGATCTCAAAGCCGGTTGAATTAAAAGTTGAATTCGGCGGAACTGTAAATGATCCTTGGGGAAATGTAAGAACCGGCTTCAGCCTCAGCGGCAGCATTGACCGTTTTGATTATGATCTGAAATGGAATGCGCTGATGGAGACAGGCGGCGCAATTGTAGGAAAAACAATTAAAATAAACGCCGATATAGAATTAGTAAAACAGAAATAAAGCGCCTAGTATTTACACACAAAACTCACAATACTCTATAATACAGATGTCCCTGCAGGCAAGGGTATCTTTTCCTGCAGGGACAATTTCTTTTACGGCAAATTATCTTTTCGACATTGCAGAAATATAATGCCAGATCTTTTCACGTTCGTCTTCACTGAGCTTTGCCTTTTTATCCATCTTTTTGAATACCGGCGTCCACTCTTCTTCCGTATAATTCGACGGGATCTTCAGGCTGTGGCAGCCGGAACATTTTTCTATATACATATCCCGTCCTTCAGAAAGCTCCCTTATGTCCGTACCCGGCCACCTGGCCGACGCCCACTGAACCTGCTGCAGCGATGGCTCGGGCACAGAGCTTGAGCAGGACATGATAAAAAGTCCAAGCAGAAGAAAAAGTGCGAAATAATATTTCAGCATATTAAACCAGCTTTCTTAAAATAAATAATTTTATAAATGAAACGATAACAGCAGGCGCGCCTCAACCTTCTCGTGGTCATCTAAAGAGAGATTCCCATTTGTTGCACCCTTGAATGCTGTAACCTGAGGCATTACGGTTAATGCGGCCCACCAGTTCTCATCGGAATATGCCAGTACGGGTCCTGCAAAAAGAACAGAATTCTCAACCTCCCCGTCCTTTATGGTATTTGTATTTCTGAGTTCCAGCCCTAAGGAAAATGCTCCCGACACCATGTATGATGCTCCAAGGTCAAACTCCAGGTTCAGCTCTTTGGCTGTATTGCTTACCCCGTTTTCAAGTCCGGTTTCCCATTCCTGCTCAACAACGCCGTTAAAGGCAAGCAGAAGATTGTTTATCTGCTTATCCACAAGAAGTTTTCCTTCAAGCTCAAATTCATTTAACCCTACGGTTGCTTCACCATACAAGCCAAGTCCAACGGGATTAGCAACACGGTCCAATATCTTGTACTTCCATTCAGAAGAGATGCTTACATCCTGGCTTTGCACGGCATTGCCCCCTGCTGCTGCGCCGTTTTCATCCTGAAGCTTCCAGCTTGAATTTAAGTACAATGACGTCATAAGATTATTGCCAAGACCTATCTCAAATTCAGCTCGCTGGTCAATACGCCTGTACATGTATCCCCTGTTTGCCCTGTATGTATTCCAGATCTCGAGCTCCCGTGCGCCTCGCGGGAGGACAAGAGATTCATATATGTAGGTAAAGCGTCTTTCGTTGGCCGAAACGGTAGAATGATTTATCAACAGGACGGTTAGTATTGAAAAGAATAGTATATATTTTTTCATTCTGTCTTCTCTATTTAATTGTTATTACTTCTGAAATTAAAATGTACACGACTAATTTCTTGAAGCATGCACTTTCAACTCAATTTATTATGATGATCAGATGTTAAAATTTGCATGATAAAATTACCTTCGGGCATGGCCCCGTTCAATCCCCACTAATGGGGATTTTATGCTGAAATACCATAGCTTTATCCTCTGTTATGGGGATTTATAAATGGATATGGCAGGAAAACAGCATTATTCAGGGAATTTTTCTAAATTGTACGATAACAATACATTAACTTTATGAAGCATAGAAATAACTTTCTTGTTACCCGGGAGCTGAAGCTGGCTGATGTAATTTTAGGTAATCCCTATTTAATGCTTATGATTGAACATCTCGGGCTGAGCCTGGCTGTTAAGGAAAAGACAGTTGAGCAGGTCTGCATGGAAAAGAATATAAGTGTCGACTTATTCCTGTCATTTGCAAATCTTTTTAACGGTGAGGTACCTTCTGGCAAGGCTGAATATTCTTTTAACGACATTCAGACCATTATAGGTTATCTTCAGAAAGAACATCAATATTATCTGGATGAAATGTATCCCAACATACTGGCTTATATCGATTCGATGTATGAAATGAATGATCATGCCGAAATACTGATGGTGGGCAAGTTCTTCAATGAATATTTCGATGAGGTAAAAGAACATTTGAATTATGAGAACGATGTGGTCTTCCCCTACATTATAAACCTTTACAATAAATTAAATAAAACGGAAATAAATAATTTTCCGCTTAACTATTCCGCCTCTGAATACCAGGAGCACCACGGGAACATTGAAGAAAAACTGACGGATTTGAAAAACCTGCTTATTAAGTATCTGCCGCAGAAAAATGATCAGAAGATAAGACGCAAGATGTTATTCAGCCTGTTTGAACTGGAGTACGATCTGAATATTCATACACAGATTGAAAACTCAATTCTTTTACCGCTCGTAAAGCATATGGAAAAGCATCTGAAGATGAAAAATGAAAAATAAATTAATAAATATTGTTGTGGCTGAGCCTTCATGTATAATTTTTGAAGGACTTTCTAATATATTAACCACCCGGAGCGGACTCCAGGTTAATGTAATTAAAGCCGGGGAGCTTACGGAGCTTTCCAGGATACAGCAAAGTAACGTAGTTGACTTCGTTCTGGTTAATCCAATTCTCATTCAGAACCAGACTAAGTTATTTGACACTATTAAAAGAGAACTCCCTGATGCTTACTGGATTGCCATTACGTATTCGCTGCTTGATCACCAGGTTATAAGACTTTTTGATGCGGTAATTACCATTAATGATACTCCTACACAAATAGTAGATTTACTCTCAAGAATGCTGGCTTCACAGTCCCAGCCTGAAAAGGATATACAGACAGGCACCCTCAGCGAGAGGGAAACCGAGGTGTTAAAGCTGCTGGTGACGGGCAATTCAAATAAGGAAATAGCCGATAAACTTTTTATCAGCACTCACACTGTTATTACTCACAGAAAAAACATATCGCAAAAAACCGGAATTAAATCGGTCTCAGGCCTTACAATTTATGCAGTTGTAAATAATATAATTGAGCTCGACAGGCTTAACGGGTAAATAGCGGCATTTATATATTATAATATTTCTGTAACCTTTTCATCTTTCAGATATCCAATAAGAAAGCCCGAAGATTGCTTAGGGCCAATTTACTTATCTAGAAAAGAAAGGCAGAGCAGAGATATGAGTTTTATAAAGAATAGTTTTATAAGAAATAAATTACGTTTCCTGCCGGCAGTTATTTTAATTGCCATGGCAGCACTTGCAGGATGCAGCAAAAATGATACTGTGACCAACAGCACGCCCGGAACCGGCGGCACGGGCGGCGGTGCAAATACAGCTGACGTAGTTATGCAGAATATGGCTTTTGTTCCTGCAAGCATTACAGTTACCGCCGGCACAACAGTTAAGTGGACGAATAAGGATTCTTTCCAGCATACCGTAACAAGCGGGACACCCGAGGCTCCCGATGGCAAATTCGACAGCGGCCTCATAAGTCAAAACGGCACTTTCAGCTATAAGTTTGATACAAAGGGGACCTACAACTATTTTTGCAAACCGCACCAGCAGGTAATGAAGGCTACGGTTACAGTGCAGTAGAACACCGCTGGTTCTGGCAAAATAAATACATAATTGCGTTACAGGGGCTGCCTCAATTTGCCCTCCTCCAAAGGCAGCCCGTTTCTTCTGACTTCAGTTTTGCTGGTCAGGTTTCACCCATCTTTTTTCACTTTGCCCATAATTTCACGGGCAATTGAATATTTGCCCCGGTTAAAGCTTCTTTTAAGGGTGTTCCTCTCTTTCAAAATAATCACCTCAGGGAAATGTCTTGACACTTTTAATGATTTTTAGAATAGTATTATAACTAACATTAAAAGGAGAATTAAGATGACAGTTAAAGATATCATGACACCGCATGTTGAGATAATTAAACCCGACATTTCAGTTGCGGAAGCTGCCCAGAAAATGAAATCGCTTGATTGCGGAATTCTGCCTGTTTATGAAAATGACAAACTGATAGGCATGATTACAGACAGGGATATTGCCATCAGATCGAGCGCCGAGGGGCACAATCCTAAGACCGACAAGGTCCGCGATATTATGACAAAAAAGGTTCTTTACTGCTATGATGATGAGCCGGTTGAGAAAATGGCCGAAACAATGGAAAAGAACAAGATTAGGAGAATGATCATTCTTAACCGCCAGAAAAGGCTTGTTGGTATCTGTTCTTTAGGCGATCTGGCTCTTGCATCGCGCAATATACAGTTAAGCGGCGAGGTGCTGGAGAAAGTATCTGAACATTCATAAGACATTCAGTCCGGCCTGATTAAAGGCTGCAGCATTCCGGAATCCTCCCGGAGAATTCCGG
>JBLNAZ010000022.1:0-52400 GCA_050259615.1 Syntrophomonadaceae bacterium
GAAAATGGCTGATTTTATTGAGTGAACTTTGTCCTTTGAACGTATTTTATGTATTTTATGAGCAATTAAATTAATTGTTTTAAAGGAATCTGGATATAATGGAATTTTTTGAAATTGGCACTTTTCATTATCTGAATAATAAGCTCTACTGCGAACATAAGTCAGTTGAGGAAATTATCGAAGAAACAGGCACTCCAGCCTATATATACAGCAAAAAACATTTCGCCGATCAGTTTAAGACTTTCGACGAGGCTTTTAAGGATATAAATCATTCAGTCTTCTACGCCGCCAAGGCTAACTTTAACCTGAATGTACTCAAAACTTTTGCCGACCTGGGCGGCGGAATTGACGTTAACTCGGCCGGTGAACTCTACCGCGCTAAAAAAATAGGCGTCGACCCCTCCAAAATCATTCTATCCGGCGTCGGTAAAACAGCAGCTGAAATTAAGCTGGCTCTTGAACACGGCATTAAACTTATCAAGGCTGAATCCTTTGAGGAGCTGCTTCTGATAAATAAAGTTGCAGGCCAGGCAAACGCTGTTGCACACGTTGCCTTAAGGATCAATCCGAACGTTGACCCTAAAACACATCCTTACATTTCCACGGGTCTTGCTGAAAACAAGTTCGGCATTGATGCTTCTGAAGCCGAAAATGTCTTTGTGGAAGGCTTAAAGCTGGAAAATGTAATGCTTACAGGCCTCGATATGCATATAGGTTCACAGATTACTTCAATTGCTCCTTATGCCGAAGCAATAGGCAAAATGGCAGAGCTGTTCAAAAGAATTAAATCCAGGGGCGTTCCCCTTCAGCACTTCGACGTCGGCGGCGGCATGGGCGTGCGCTACAATAATGAGACTATTTTCTCTCCCGCCGAACTGGCTGCCGGAGTTAAGGATATATTAAGGGACCTTAACTGCGAAATTATGTTTGAACCGGGAAGATTTCTTACTGCAAACGGCGGCATTCTTGTTACTGAAGTGCTTTATACAAAGAAAAACAGGGATAAGAATTTTATTATCGTTGACGCCTCGATGACTGAACTTATAAGGCCCAGCCTCTACAGTGCTTATCACCACGTCCAGCCTGTAAGCCTTACTGCCGGCAGGGATATTTTGGCTGATATTGTTGGACCAGTATGCGAAAGCAGCGACTTCCTGGCCAAAAACCGCACAATTCAGGAATGCTCTCAGGGCGATAAACTTGCGGTTATGACTGCAGGCGCCTACGGAATGGTGATGTCTTCCAACTATAACGGCAGAAGACGTCCCCCTGAAATCTTAGTGGACGGCCACACGTTCCACGTTACCCGCAGCCGCGAATCCTTCGAGCACCTGCTATGGGATGAGGAGTTGATTAAATAAGGTCTAACGTCCGACGGGAACAATTAAAAATTAAAAAGTGAAGGCAAGGAAAAGGCAGGGGTTTAGGTTGAATGAACTATTATTGAGGGGTGTTTTTTATTAAAATGCACAGAAGAAATTTTATAAAGACTGTTTCGGCAGCTTCGGCAGTTTCAATGCTTCCGCATAAATTGTTTGCGGATGATAATCCCAAAAAAGCTGATGATGCTGCCGTAATTAAACCCCGCCGCCTTAAGGCAGGCGATACTATCGGCCTTATTACTCCCGGCAGCTATATCAGCATCGATGAGCTGAAGGAATCAGTTAAGAATCTGGAGGACCTGGGCTTTAAGACCGTTTATACGGATAATGTTACCGCAAGATACGGCTATCTGGGCGGTAAGGATGATGTAAGAGCACAGGAGGTAAACCTCATGTTCTCAAGAAAAGATGTTGACGGCATTTTATGCACAAGGGGCGGCTACGGATGTTCAAGGATTCTTCCTTATCTCGATTATAATATGATTAGGAATAACCCTAAAGTCCTCTGCGGCTACAGCGATATTACTTCGCTTCTTTATGCAATTACGGCAAAGACCAACATGGTTACTTTTCACGGTCCTGTTGGAATTTCTACTTTCAACGAATTTTCTTTATCTTACTTTAAGAACACTCTGATGGAACCGACCGCACCGCTCAGGTTCTGGAATGCAAGGGACGAAAAGCCCGACGATAAGAGCCGCCAGGTAGTCCCGATAAGGGGCGGCAAGGCGGTGGGAAAGCTTGCCGGAGGCAACCTTTCAATTGTGGTTTCTCTGATCGGTACGCCTTACGACATAAATACCGACGGGAAGATTATATTCCTGGAGGAAATTGGCGAAGAGCCTTACAGGATCGACAGGATGCTGACTCAGATGATTGAGGCAGGGAAGTTCGAAAAGGCTGCCGGAATAGCTCTCGGCGTCTTTGAAAAATGTGAAGCCAAGGAAACGGACCCGGCTGAACCAAGATCGTTTGCTCTGCAGGAAGTGCTCATGGACAGGCTCTTTAAGCTGAATATTCCGGTTATATACGGGCTTTCTTTCGGCCACATTACAAATAAATTTACGCTGCCTCTTGGCATTACGGCAGAGCTCGACGTAGATAAAGAGAACCTGACTTTGCTTGAGCCTGCAGTAATTTAGCAGTTTATTCCGCCTGAAATAGAGTTGATTAATATAAAAGAAAGGGGTTACTATGAAAAAATTGTTTCTTTCCGCGTTTCTTTTGCTGCCTTTATTTATGAGCGGGTGTCTGGTTGGCAACAGAATTGTTTATAAAATTGCACCCAATAAGGGCGGAAACGGTACTGCCGCTGTTTATTATATGAATATCAGAAGTGATGCCTCAAGTGACCAGCAGTTCAAGGAAGACCAGAAACTCCTTTTTGATTATATGCTTAAAAGCAATGAATTCCTGAAAGAAAGAATGGATAAGGGGCAGGATATCACTTCAAGACAGATGTATCTTGAAAACGGCAAGCTTAACGGCAAGGCTGTTTATAAATTTGAAAAGCTCAGCGACGTCGAAAAAGCACTTTCCTATGAAGACGGCTTTTATTTTCTTACACTTGCCCTCGATGATAGTGTGCTGACAACAAACGGCGAGATAATAAAATCTTCGAACTACAAAAGAATTCTCTGGGATGATAAAGTGGATACACTTAAATTTGAGATCTCAATTGAACCTGCTGAAGGTACACAGTTAAAAGACCTTGCGCCTCTGTATAAAGGCCAGTAAAAGTTAATCCTTAAAGCCCCTCCATAGCAGAGGGGCCTGGAGAATCTGGAAGATAATTATGTTTGCTGAGATCGTTTTTCCGCTTCCTTTCAGGAACGTATTCACATATTCGGTTCCAAAAGAGCTTATTCCTCTGGCAAGGACGGGAGTAAGAGCCGTTGTGCCCTTCGGTAAAAGAATTCTAACCGGCTTTATCATTAAGGTTACAGATAAAACTGATGTAATTGATAAGGTAAAACCAATTCAGGATATACTCGACGCAAACCCCATATTCACGCAGGAATCTCTTAAATTTTATGAATGGATTTCAGGCTATTACCTGAGCTCGCTCGGCGAAGCTCTCAAAAATTCGGTGCCTTACGGGCTTGAAGTGGAATCGAAGAAAAAGATTGTAAGCGATAAACTGTTCTGCACAAAATTGCTTTCAGAAGAAACCGACAAGTCGTGCATAAAAAGCCTGATCTTAAAAATCCTGTCTGAAAAGGAAGTGACAACATTAAACTTCCTGCAGAAGGAAGTAAAAAAGAAAAACATATATTCCTTAATGCGCAGCCTTGAGAAACTGGGGGCCATTACTATTCTGGATGAGCTTGAAAAAGCCAAGGTATCGGTCAAGAAAGTAAAATATGTTAAGCTTGCCCTGCCGGTTGATGAAATCTACGAGGCTTTCCCTGAAATAGAAAAACGCTCCCCGAAGCAGCTCGTGGTTCTTATGGAGCTCATCTCAGTCAAAGGCGACGGGGCATCATTAGCCGAGATACTGAAAAAGACAAATACTTCCAAGTCCTCTGTGGACGCACTTGCGGAGAAAGGGCTCGTTGAGATCATTGACCGCGAGGTGGAAAGAAACTACTCTGAAGTCTATTCTGAAAAGCACCAGGAGCTTACACTTACTGAAGCGCAGGAAGCTATAAGGCAGGAGGTTGCCTGCAGCATTAAAGATGAACAGTTCCGCACGTTCCTTCTTCACGGCGTAACAGGAAGCGGGAAAACACAGGTTTATATAGAGATGGCAAAGGCGGCCCACGAAATAGGTAAAAACGTGCTCATCCTTGTGCCTGAAATATCCCTTACTCCACAGATCACTTCAAGGCTTTATAACAATTTCGGCGACAAGGTAGCTGTTGTTCACAGCCGCATGTCGCTGGGTGAAAGATACGACACCTGGCGCGGCATTATTGCAGGCAGGTACACTGTTGTTGTAGGAGCCCGTTCGGCACTCTTTGCCCCGCTGAATAATATAGGTCTTATTGTAGTTGATGAAGAGCACGATTCCAGCTACAAAAACCACGAGAATGTGCCCAAGTACCAGGCGCGCGATGCTGCTGTAATAAGGGGACATTTGTGCGGGTGCCCTGTTGTACTCGGCTCTGCAACGCCTTCAGTTGAAAGTATGTATAATGCTAAGCTCGGGAAGTACAAACTTCTTGAACTGAAGGAAAGAGTTGATGAGGCAAAGCTTCCTGAAATCAGGCTGGTTAACGTGGCAGTTGAAAAGAAAAAGAAACTGATGGAAAACGTTTTTTCAAAGCCGCTGTTAAGTGAAATTGAAAAAAGACTCAAGAAAAAAGAAGGCGTAATTATACTTCAGAATCGCAGGGGCTTTGCCACACAGGTTTACTGCGAGGACTGCGGCGAAGTGGAAACCTGCGAGAACTGTTCGGTGCCGCTTGTGTTCCATATTAACCGTAACATTCTGCAGTGCCATTACTGCGGCTATTTTAAGCCTGTTCCGAACGCCTGTACGCACTGCGGATCATTAAAGATAAAGTATTACGGCACCGGCACACAGAGAGTGGAAGACGAGATTTCTTATTATTTCCCGGATGCCAGAGTTGAAAGAATAGACTCCGATTCAACCAGCAAAAAAGGCGCCCTCGGCTTTATACTGAACAATTTCAGAAAAGGCGAGATTGATATACTGGTTGGTACGCAGATGGTCTCCAAGGGACTCGACTTTTCAAACGTTACTCTTGTGGGCGTAGTGGCAGCAGAGACAAGCCTGTGGCTCCCCGATTTCAGGGCCGATGAAAGAACCTTTCAGCTTTTAACACAGGTCTCAGGCCGCGCCGGAAGAAGCAAGACTGAAGGGGAGGTTGTAATCCAGACGCAGAACGACAAGCACTTTGTTCTTCAGAAGGTGGTTGAAAACGACTACCACTCTTTTTATGAAAGGGAAATTGAAGTACGCGAAAAAATGGATTATCCTCCGTTCAGCCGCTTGTGCCTTATTGAAGCACGCGATGAAAGCGAGGAGAATGCCCGCGGCGCAATAAATGATTTTTATGAACACCTGCAGAAGTACCGTAACGGTCTGATGATCACTCCGCCCTCGGAAGCCATGATTGCAAAGCTTAAAAACAATTACAGGTTTCATATCTTAATCAAGAGCGGCAGGAAGACCGATCCTGGAGGGGCAATACTCCGGAATGCGGTGCTTAATTCATTCATTTCCTTCAACCAGAGATCCCGCTTCAGGAATATCAGGCTATTCTTCGATATAGACCCGCAGAGCATTATATAAAAAAATACCCTGAAAGAATGTCTCATCCTTCAGGGTAATTAAAACCGTTTTCCGCTTCTGACTCTACATTGCCAGGAAGCTTAATGCCGGTACAGCCTTTGCAATTCCGAATGCAATGAAGCTCCATATGATCCAGATGCCGAAAACCACGGCGAAGTATTTGCCCATGGATTTGGATTTGAACATCTTTGCAAGACCGATACTGGTAACTGCAAGTCCCCAAATGCCGATAACGTCCAGCTTATACATCAAAACTCCGGTAAAAGTAGTTTTTTCCATACCCATGAATGCGCCTGCACTTGTGCCCATGAGGAATTTCCTCATTAAAAGGGAAGCCAGAACCATCAATATCATTCCAATTATGGAGATATAGTATGACATTCCGTTTGCAGCAAGTGCCGATAGGAATGTACCCTCACCTTTAAGGGCAAAGCGGCTGAAGAGGAAATAAATACCGGTTACAATAAAGAACATGATAAAAATAGCAAAGATAGTTGAAATTGCCTGAAGGATGGTCCCGGTTCCCCCGCTGAATTCATCCATTCTTTCCCGGTTCTTTTCTATCTGCTCGTCGGCCATTTCACGCGTCAGCTGTCCTTTTTCAACCATTTCATTGAAAGTTTTTTCAATTGATGCCATCTGTTTTTGTTTGATTTCGTATCTTATGTCAGGGTTGCTCATGAGAATTATATTTGCAACAATAGCAAAAACTACCATCAGGCTTACAGGCAAAAGCCAGTCAATAACGCGGGGAGGAAATTTTGACATCTGTTCATAAGTCTGTGCGGGGCTGGTAAAAATACCAACTATTTTGTCGGAATGACTGAGCTCTTCCTGAGCATTTTCCGGAGTCTGTTCAGGAATTACCGGTTCAGGATTGTGAATTTCTTCCATATGGGCCTCTCTCCGATTGTTAAAAAATTACGGATCGACGATATCGCTGTAAATGCAAAAGGGGATAAATTATCCATCATAATTTACTGAATTATTTTTAAAAGTAAATACGGCGCCGGCACAAAAACAAAATTATTCCGTCTGTGAAATTAAAGTCTTGCAGCCGCAAAATCAGTTAAATTTATTCATGATAATTCCCGCCAGACCATGGAAGAGTACAATCAGTGCCGTAAGCAGCCCCGCCCAGGATTCTCCCAAAGCATGGCCGTGGATGCTTGTCTGGGAAAACTTAAAAATCAGTAATACTGAAATAATAATAATGCCCAGCGTGAGATTGCCTGCCTTGTAGAATAGCGACAGTTCACGTTCATCGGGTCTGAAGTTCCGGCTTCTCAGGTAAAGAGGCAGAAAAGCCAGCAGGGCAAGCGAGGCAAGTCCTTTCATTCCGAACAGAAGGACCAATGTAACGCAGATGGCGCCAACGACAGCTTCATAAAAATACCTGAATAGCATTTTAAAGCCTCCTGTGAAGTTAAAATGCGATGCTAAATAGTTAGTAGTAAAATGTAGTTATTGTATTATGCAGTGTCAAGTGATCTGTTGCTGCATTCAGATGAAACTTTCGGCTAGTCAGTACCCTTAACCCCCCTGCCTCAAAATTGTTTACTTGCCTTGTAACACTTAAAAGTGCTATGTTTATGATACAAAAAGCCAATCTTAAATTTAAGGGAGTTTATGAAAACCATTATTGAACCTTTTAAGATCAAATCTGTAGAACCGATCAGATTTACGAATAAAGAAGAAAGGGTGGGTATCCTTAAACAGGCTGGATATAACCCGTTCTTAATCCATGCTGAAGACGTTATAATTGACCTGCTGACCGACAGCGGCACTTCTGCCATGAGCGCAAAGCAGTGGGCAGGCATTATGGATGGTGATGAATCCTATGCAGGCGCAAGAAGCTTTTTCCGCTTCGAGGCTGCTGTAAAGAAAATTACCGGAATGAATTATATAATACCTACACATCAGGGCAGGGCTGCCGAAAAGATACTCTTCTCCATTACCGGGGGCGAAGGAAAATATTTCCCGAGTAATACTCATTTCGATACTACAAGGGCTAACATTGAATTCTCAAAGGCCGAAGCATGCGACCTCCTGAATGAGGTTGGCAAACATCCTGAAATAAGGGCCGACTTTAAGGGCAATATGGACGTGGAGGCCCTGGAAAGATTTATTCAGGAAAAAGGCAGGGAAAACATTCCATTATGCATGATTACCGTGACTAATAATTCAGGCGGCGGACAGCCTGTTTCAATGCAGAATATCAGGGAAACCAAAGCCGTGTGTCAGAAGTACGGCATACCGCTTTTTATTGATGCATGCCGTTTTGCCGAAAATGCTTATTTTATTAAGAAAAGGGAAAAAGGCTACGAAAATAAACCGGTCCTCGAAATTGTTCAGGAAATGTTCTCTTATGCCGACGGATGCACGATGAGTGCAAAGAAAGACGCTCTTGTAAATATAGGCGGATGGCTGGCTCTGAATGACAGTAACCTTGCAATGCTCTGCAGAAACCTTCTTATTGTAACCGAAGGCTTTCCTACTTATGGCGGCCTTGCAGGACGCGACCTTGAGGCAATTGCACAGGGACTTGAAGAAGTGGTGGATGAAAATTACCTGCAGTACAGAATAAGAAGCGTCGAATACCTGGGAGAAAAACTCCTGGCCGCCGGGGTCCCTATGATTGAACCGCCCGGAGGACACGCAATTTATCTGGATGCAAAGAGATTCTTGCCGCATGTGCCGCAGGATCAGTTCCCCGGCCAGTCGGTAGCTTGTGAACTCTATATCGAAGGCGGTATAAGATCGGTTGAAATAGGAAGCGTTATGTTTGGAAAGTACGACGAGCAGGGAAGGCTTATTCCTCCTCCAATGGAACTTGTGCGTCTGGCAATACCAAGACGCGTTTATACGCAAAGCCATATAGATTATGTGGCTGAAATTGTAATTGATGTCTATAAGAACAGAGAATGCCTCAAAGGCTATAAGCTTACTTATGAAGCTCCCATGCTGAGACATTTTACTGCGAGATTTGAACAACTTTAAAGGTATATGGAAGTTAAAAAGAAATATTCGTTTACAAATAACAGGCAGCTCTGGAGAATCCTTCTTTCGGAATCGAATAAGCTGATTGTGGAAGACCGCGATACCAGCGAAAAACAGGCTTTCTTCAACTGCCTTGAAGCCTCTACGGGAGAGGAAATATTCAGGAATTTTCAGCTTGAGGAAAAATTCTGGGTGGGAATAGAAGTAATTTATAAGGACATAATCTATTTTCACAAATATGCCAAACCCGATATGCCGGGCCACAAGGAGATCATAGCCTTCGACATTATGAAACAGAAGATCCTCTGGCACCTGGATAACCTCTCATTCCAGTTTATTCATGATGATAAGGTCTACGCATTCAGACAGAAATTTGAAGGCTGGGATTTTTTCAGCCTCGATTACAGAACAGGCGAGATAATTGAAGAGTTGGGAAATGACGCCGAAAAGGTAAATGCCATAAGAGACTCTATAGATGAAATGGAGAAATACCGCGGATACCTTTTCCCTGAAACTTTTCATGAAGATAAAACAGAAGACATTGAAATAAAGCAGATAATTAAACAAATTATTGAAGACCGCGAAGTTGCCGGAAACGTCGAATATATCAGGTACGGCCGGCTTCTTTTATTTAGTTTCTATGCAAGGGTCTTTGAAACAAGCCTTGTCAACAGGTTCTTATGTGCGGACCTGGTGTCAGGGAAGATAATTTTTGAGGATGTACTGAATGCAAATGCAAATGCATTTGTACCCGACTCATTCTTTATGAAAGGCAACCTTGTTTTCCTGCTCAAGGAAAAAAAGGAGCTCATTGTCTGCTCAGTCGGATAAATAAGGGAATAACGTCAATGGAAATGTCAGAAGAAGAGAAAAAAATTCTGCTGAAGGCCGCGCGTGAGTCTATAAGAAACTACTTTACCAACCGCGGATATCCGGATGCGGATTACGAAAACTTTCCGGTGCTGAAAGAGCATGCCGGAGCTTTTGTGACGCTTACAAAAGATAAAGCCCTGCGCGGCTGTATCGGATATATAACAGCTGATGAGCCTCTTTTTCTGACAGTCTGCGACGCGGCCCGAAAGGCTGCCTTTACCGACCCGAGGTTCGATGCCTTGAACCTTAATGAGCTTGATAAGGTGGAACTCGAAATTTCCGTTCTTTCTCCTCCTTTTAAGATGAACAGCTACGATGAAATTGTGCTTGGAAAACATGGAGTAATTCTGGAAGACTTAGGAAGAAGAGCACTCCTTCTGCCGCAGGTTCCTATTGAACACCGTATGAACAAGGATGAATATCTCTCGGCTCTTTGTGAAAAGGCAGGGCTGCCTTCAAATCTCTGGCAGAAGAGGAACTTAAATATGCTGCTCTTTACGGCAAGTGTATTTTCCGAAGAGGAAACGGGAGGTTAGCAAAATGGATATAGTCAGGCCGCCTGCTGTTGCGGGCATGTTTTATCCTGCTGATGAAAGAAAGTTAAAAGATGAGATCAGACTTCTGCTGGAAGCTTCAGGAAACGAAGAAATCCCTGCTGGCAATGTAACAGCCATTGTGGTTCCGCACGCCGGATATATTTATTCGGGCAGAACAGCCGCTTATGCATATAATATGATCCGGAATAAAGGCTATGAAACAGTAGTGGTAATTTCCCCGAGTCACAGGGAATATTTCCCCGGGGTCTCGGTTTACAGCGGGGATGCCTATAAGACTCCGCTTGGTATTATTCCGGTAAATAAGAAAATGCGTGAGGAGCTGACAAAGGATGCAAAACTTATTTTCCAGGGCGTTGAAGGCCACAGGCAGGAGCACGCCCTCGAGGTACAACTGCCGTTTCTGCAGATAGTGCTGAAGGATTTTGATATTCTGCCTATTGTTATCGGCGATCAGAAGGAGCCGTACTTAAATGAACTTTCCGACAGGCTCTCGAAAGCAGTTAACGATAAGACTCTGATAGTTGCAAGTTCGGACCTATCCCACTTCCATACAAAAGAGCAGGCGGACCGCCTGGATTCAGTTGTGGAGAAAAGGATCAGCCAGTTCGATTACAAGACACTCCTCAGGGATCTTGATCACAATAACTGTGAAGCCTGCGGCGGAGGGCCTATTGTAGCTGCTATGAGAACGGCGGACCTTTTGAATGTTAAGAAGGCAAAAGTTCTTAACCGCAGCGATTCGGGTGATGTGACAGGTGATAATTCAGAAGTTGTGGGATATCTTTCGGCAGTGATATATGAGTAACATAGCAATCATCGGAGCCGGAAAAGCAGCCTCATCCCTCGTGCACGGGCTCGTTGCAAAAAATGAGAATGTGGCCTGTATCGTAAGCCGAAGCCTCAGGTCGGCCAGCGAGTTTGCAATGAGGTTCGGCATCAGGCATTATTCGGATTCTCTGGCAGAGATTCCATCGTGGGTCGGCATTGTTTTCATTGCAGTACCCGACAGGTCAATTTCCCGCGTGGCCGAAGAACTTTCGATGTACGATCTGGACTTTAAGAATACACTTTTCTGTCATCTTTCAGGTGCACAGAATATTTCCTTGCTCGCCCCGCTGAAGGAAAGAGGAGCCCTTACGGCCTCTATGCACATCATGCAGTCTTTCCCTTCAAAAAACTTTGTGGAATTAAGAGGTGCATTTGCAGCAGTTGAATCTGCTTCACCCGAGGCACAGAAGCTATTATTTGAAATTGCTGATGAACTGGAGATGCGCCCGTTTTTAATAGGTTCCGAAGATAAAATATTTTATCACATTGCCGGTGTATTTGCCTCAAACTTTCTTATTGCAAACCTTTTCCATGCCCAGCAGGCATTTAATAAAAGCCGTATTGAAGGTCTCGATTTCTTCTCCCTTATAAAACCGATTATTAAATCCACACTTGAAAATGTGGATAATGACGGCGTGATAAGGGCGCTTTCAGGACCGGTGGAAAGAAATGATCTGGAAGTTGTAAAAAGTCATCTTGCCGCACTTAAATCGGCCATAGAAACTGATGGAAATGCCGGGAGTATGGGCAACATTTACCTGAATTATATCTGCCAGTCGTTAAGCCTTCTTGAAATAACCCGGATTAAGAACCCCTCGGATACGGTAAATTACAAAAAGCTGAGGGAGTTTTTAATTTGTGAGCTTAAGGAAGCAGCGGCAAAGGTGTGAATCAATTAAAAAGTGGAAGGCAGGTCTGGATAATTATTTTGTCCTGAAAAAATTCACATAAAAAAAGCCGTAAAGTTTCTTTACGGCTTTTTTTATTGTGTTAATTCAATATTACTGGAATCTTCTGTCGTTCGGAGTCTTGTTATAAATCCACTTTACATCCAGATATGCAGGTGTGCCGGGTGTTCCGCCGCCTGTGCCAACGATCTGGAATTTTGAATAGTGCTGATCCTGGTCATAAACAAATATGTATTTTGTTTCTGTATCAAGAACAGTTTTAACCCAGCTGCTGGTCTTAACCGGAGCCGAAGTAGTGTCGGTCAGGTTAGTTGAATTTCCAATCAGAAAATAAGTAGTTCTTGTTAAGCCTGAAGCCAGGTTGGCTGAAGCTACTTCATAGGGAGGATTAATCAGCGTATGATAGAACAGGTCGACCTTATCTTTATCTGCCGAAGAAATTCCAAAAGCCAGGCCTGAAGAAAGCACTAAGCCGCTGGGCTGGCTGGCGCTGGTTCCGGTGGTTTCCCAGATTCTGACGGGTCCGAAAGTTACTACCGATAAAGGCATCTTTACATTCAGCCTTGAGATCTGGCCTGCATTAACAGTTACAGAGATTGTTGTGTCACGAAGTCCCTGAGACTTGAGTGTAATTGAATATGTACCAGCATCAAGGCCCGTAATGCTGTCCGGGGTAACCTTATTTGTGTTAGCGTTGTTGTTCCAGATCTGGGCTCCGCTCGGGTCTGAGGTGATGTAAATGCTCCCTTTCTGAGCAGCGGGTTCAGGATTGGTTGAATTGTCGCTGCATGAATAAAACATCATGGAAACAAGCAGTGTTACTGCAAAAAGAAAATACTTTTTCATTTAACTATCTCTCCTGTTACTTTTTTGCTAAATTAAAATTAAACTTTGATCCGTCGAGTATCATCGTAAATGTTCCTGATAATTTTTTCATGTCGTCGGATACTTTTCCGGCGTACTTTCCCTTAAATCTGCTGTGCAGTAAGTCCGACATTGTAAATTTCTTTGTTGCGGGGTCAAACTTTCCGCTGACCTGCTGGTTAATCACTTCTCTGTAATGAATAGTGATGCTTCCCTTAAAGTCGTTTCCGTTCTGTTCAGAAATCTTAAGAGTTGTGGGGCGCTGGTCAAAAATTCCGCTGTAGGTTCCCTTAAGGTCGGGGACTTCGGCTTTCTGAGTTGTCTTGGCCGTTGTATCGGCTTTTTTGGTAGTATCTGCCATTTTAGTTGTGTCACCCTGCTGAGCAGTGGTCTGCTGTGGCGCCTGCTGCTGCTGTTCCTGTTTCTTGCCGCAGCCGGTTGAAATCATCAGGGAAAACAGAAGCGTAGAAAGTGTAATGGATTTAGTAAACCATTTTAGTGAATATTTTTTTTGCACAAAACCTCCTGTCTGGTTTTTTGTAAGGTTTAATTACTTTGAATAAATATAATTTGAATTTTAAGAAGAATCTACATTTATTTAAGTTTTTCTGGTATCTATAATCAGTTGCTTCCATATAATTTAGCAAATGGTAAGCAGGAAGCAACAAAAAAACGGAAAAGGGGCTTATTAAAATAAATCCTAAAAATCTTTATTTTTTGCTATATTTATGTAATGTAAAAATTGGAGGACATAGCTATCGAAAAGCAAAATAAAACCCAGAATGATGTAGTTGAGAAGATCGTTTCTCTGGCTAAAAGAAGAGGATTTGTATTTCAGTCGAGTGAGATCTACGGCGGACTTAACGGCTGCTGGGACTACGGTCCGCTTGGAGTCGAACTGCTGAAAAATATAAAAGAAGAGTGGTGGAAATTCATGACCTACAGGAAAAACGTTGAAGGTATTGATGCCGCCATACTTATGCATCCCACGGTGTGGGAAGCATCGGGCCATGTTAAGAGTTTTACAGACCCGATGATAGACTGCAAACAGTGCAAGGCGCGCTTCCGCCTGGATACGTTAGGAGAAGCTATTTCGGTTAAAAAGAAAGAAAAAGCCATAAAGGAACTGCATGAAGTTTTAGCAAAGCACCCGGAACAAGTGGAGAAACTTGACAGCCTTACAGAAGGCAAGCTTAAAGATGATGCTTCACTGAACGAGGCTTTTGCAGCCATACTTGAGGATGAGGAACTTGGCAAAAAACTTTTATCTTTACTTAACTGTCCGCAGTGCGGCAACGCAGGCACATTTACCGCCGCCAGACAATTTAACCTGATGTTTAAGACTTTCATAGGGCCGCTTGAGGATTCAAGCGCTGTAGTATATTTAAGGCCTGAGACAGCACAGGGTATATTTGTCAACTTCCTGAACGTTCAGAGTTCCAGCCGTCAGAAGCTGCCCTTTGGTATTGCACAGATAGGCAAGGCATTCAGAAATGAAATTAATACAAAGAACTTTCTTTTCCGTACGCGTGAATTTGAGCAGATGGAAATGCAATTTTTTATTAAACCTGCTGAAGATCAAAAGTGGTATGAATACTGGAAAGAGCAAAGGATGGGTTGGTTTAAGTCACTCGGCATGACGCCTGAAAAATTAAGATTCCGCGATCACGAGAAACTGGCACATTACGCCAGAGCCGCAGTAGACATCGAATATCTCTTCCCTTTCGGATGGGGAGAAATTGAAGGCATACATAACAGAACCGACTTTGACCTGAGAAACCACCAGGAATACTCCAAAAAATCGCTCCAGTATTTTGACGAGGAGTCCAAAGAAAAGTTTATTCCGTATGTAATTGAAACTTCAGCCGGCGCAAGCCGTTCTTTTATGGCGTTCTTAGTTGATTCTTATTATGAAGAGGAAGTTAACGGAGAGCAGAGGTCTGTTCTGAAGTTCCATCCGCGCCTCGCTCCTATAAAGGCAGCCGTGTTCCCGCTGGTCAATAAAGACGGTATGCCTGAAATAGCACAGAAGATCGACCGCGACCTGAGGCCTTTCCTTAGGGTATTTTATGACGATAAAGGCGCCATCGGCCGCAGATACAGAAGAATGGATGAGGTGGGAACTCCTTACTGCATTACCGTTGATACTCAGACGCTTGAGGACCAGACGGTAACAATCAGGGAAAGAGACTCCATGCAGCAGGAAAGAGTTGCTATTGACCAGCTTCTTTCTTATTTCCAGAAAAAACTTGTTAACAATAGCCTGGATTTCTGAAATAAGAAACAATTTTGACTTTCATATTAGTAAAGACGACAGTAATATAAATTAAATGTCTTTACTAATATGGGAGGAATGAATGAAAAATTTTAGTGTTCTTTTACTTTTTGTTATTCTTACGGTTTCAGGTATGACCTTTCTGGCAGGCTGCTCGAGCAATGATTCAGGAACAAACCCCGTAACACCCTCAGGAGGCCCCGCGGCACCGACGGATGTAAAGGTGATTTTAACGGCAATTCCGGGCGGCGGAAGTAATGCTAAAGTATCCTGGACCAAATCCACGGACAACACTTCAGGAGATTTTGCCGGATATCAGGTTATTACAAATAAAGTTGATACTACGGGTAAAGTTCTCTCACAGGCCGATTCAGCTCTTGTGGTTAAGTCCGACAGCGCTTTTCATATAGTTAACCTGGACGCGGGACGCGAAACAAGATACCAGACGAAAGTCTATTCCGTAAAAGGTGACGGAACAAGAAGCCAGGCTGCAAGTTCGGTTATTTATGCCGCAATTTATGAATATACTGACCAGACGATCGATGAGTATTCCGCAGCTTCGGCTACTTCAAAAAGCGGCTACGGATGGGATCCTTTCCTTGGTGTGGGTACACAGGTTGCTTATAACTCGGGAAATGCTTCTAAAATTGATCTAAATATGAGAATGGACGGGGCGGCAATGAAATTCTTCTCGCCATCTAATCCAAAGGCAAGTCTTACAAACGGGCATAATACAATGATTGCGATCATTGGAACGGGACAGGGTGCCTATGACAAGGCCGAAGGACTTCCTGAACCGAATCTGAGTGAAATTGAAATTACTCCAGATAACGTCTATCTTATTAAAACACAGGCCGGTAACTACATTAAACTGTGGGTTAAAACCCTTGGCAAGCTTTCGGGAAATACATATAATACGGCCACATTTGACTATAAACTTCAGCCATTTGCCGGTTTAAGAGTCCTGAAAAGATAGCTTCCTGTTATTTAATTGAACCCGGTTTATGCCGGGTTTTTTTTTACGGAGACAATTTGAAAAGAATAATTTTATTGCTTTTTGTCCTATTGCTGACAGGGCAGGCTTTCGCACAAAACGGAGATTTTGATTCCCGTGTGAAGAAAGGAATCAGCCAGATATATAATATAAAATTCGATGAGGCCGACAGGACCTTTAAGGAGGTAATTGCCGATTACCCGAAACATCCTGCCGGAAAATTCTTTCTTGCCATGATCGACTGGTGGAAGATTCTGATGGACCTGGATAATGAAAGCTACGATGACATATTTTTTGCAAAGCTCGAAGACGTCATTTTTCAATGCGACCAGATATTGGATAAGGACCCTTCGAACGTGGATGCCCTTTTCTTCAAGGGAGGAGCAATCGGCTTCAGAGGGCGCCTGAGAGCAATGAGGGAAAGCTGGATTAAAGCTGCCGACGACGGACGTGAGGCGCTTCCGATTGTCAACCATGCATATAAACTTAATCCTGATAATGTGGACGTCCAGCTGGGCTTCGGAATTTACGACTATTATGCTGATGTTATACCTGCAAAATACCCGATGGTAAAGCCCCTTATGATGTTCTTCCCTTCAGGCGACAGGCAGAAGGGGATTAAGGAACTGACAAATGTTGCATTGAATGGAAAGTATGCCAAAACGGAATCGAGATATTTTCTGATGCAGCTCTACTACCAGTTTGAGGAGAATTTTCAGAAGGCCGAGGAATTTGCGCGTCTGCTTACATCGGAATATCCCGACAATCCTCTTTTTGAACGCTACCTGGGAAGAATTAACGTAAGAAGAGGAAACCTCTACACAGCCGACAGCATTTTTACCGATGTATACCGGAAGATACGGCAGGAATTCCCCGGCTATAATGAATCAGCCAGAAGGGAAGCTGCCTACTACCTTGGTTATTACAGGAGGAACCTGGGGCAGGCGGATTCTGCTATTGTATATTTCCAGGAATGTGAAAACATCTCTAAAAAACTTGATAAGGATGAGGCTTCGGGATTCCAGGTTAATACGCTGCTTTACCTTGGGAACCTGTACGACCAGAAAGGGGACAGGGACCGGGCGGTTAAATACTACAATGAAGTGCTTGAGGTAAAGGAATTCGGGCAGTCTCATAAGCTTGCCGGGCAGTATCTTCAGAAGCCGTATCAGAGATAAAAAAAGCCGCTTCAACATGAAGCGGCTTTCATAAAGTAAAACTTTTTAATAGCTGAAAGTTATTCCGATGCGGTGAATGGAATCTATAAAACCGTAGGATGAATAGGAATAATCGAAGTTATAGCCGCTTATAAGGGCTCCCACGCCGATATTAAACCCGGCCAGACCTGTGGAGGTATCCAGCTTCATTTCCCTGCGTTTTTCGTTGTCGTAGCCGAGACGAAGCCTTAAAACTTTGCTCAGATTAAACTCAGCGCCCAGGGAGAACACTTTCAGCTTATCACCTAGTGCCTGGTTTTCATTAAGCTTATTAAAGCTGAAGGCAAGAGTTAAAGGAATGTGTTCCATTTTCTTTGAAATCCCGAATCTGAGGTCCACAGGGAGGCTTTCCCTGTGTGTATCGAAATAAGGTTTTATCTGTGCTCCGAGGTTCATGGCTGAAAGGCCGAAAACTATCTGCTGATTGGGCAGTAAATACTGTAAACCCAGATCTGCCGCGGCGGCTGAAGAAGAGACTTCAGCTATTGAAGAATAAATAAACTTCAGATTTACGCCAAAGAAGAAGTTTTCATCGAGGCTGTTGGCATAGCCAAGCACAAAGGCTACATCGCCGGCGTGAAACTCGCCCAGTTTGTTCTTAAATTCGTCTGCGCGGGTAAAAGTACCATAGTTTATATAATCAACTCCCAGAGCAAAGCGTCCAATATTTTCAATATCCTTTGAAACTGCAAGTCCGCCCGCGTTTATATCCAGGAAATAATTGACGTAAGAGATGGACACCGGGGTTTCCTTAAGGGAATTAATACCCGCCGGATTATAAAATATTACGTTCGGATCATCTGTATTTGTAACAAATACCCCTGCCAGAGCTGCAGCTCTCGGATTTAAGTCCAGCCGCAGAAAGTCGTATGCCGGTGCCGACGATTGAGCCTGCAGCCTGCTTATAAACGGCAAAAACAAAAACAATAGCAGAAAAATCCGGTGAAACTTCATTAATTTCCTCAAAATTGATACGGTATTTTAAGTATATTTGTAAATAATGGCAAGGCAAATGTGGAAAAGCGATGTGATTAGTTTCACAAGGTGTTTTAAGGAAACAAATAAGTGGTATAATATGTTAAATATTCTGAAATTGAGAGGGTTTTTTTGTACTGTTTACGTAATGCTGAATGAAAATTTTATAAAATAGAGAAGGAAAATGAATACATTAAAAACTGTTTTTTTTATGGCACTCATGATGGTGCTTTTTCTCTTCGTTGGGGGCCTGCTGGGGGGAGAAAGAGGGATAATGCTGGCTTTTGTATTTTCACTTGTAATGAATTTTGGCTCGTACTGGTTTTCTGACAAGATTGTGCTTGCAATGTACAGGGCAAGACAGGTCTCTGAAAATGAATTTCCGGGTCTTTACAGGATAGTAAGAGGTCTGGCAGAAAACGCAAAGCTCCCGATGCCCAAGGTTTACGTTATGGAAAATCCTTCGCCCAATGCATTTGCCACAGGAAGAAACCCTGAGCATGCTGCGGTTGCAGTTACAACTGGAATACTCCAGATGTTAACCGATGAGGAGCTTGCAGGCGTAATTGGACATGAACTGGCGCACGTAAAACACCGCGATATACTTATAGGCACCATTGTAGCCACACTTGTAGGCACCATAACCTTTGTAGCTCGCATGGCAGGCTGGGCTTTAATGTTCGGCGGCGGGCGCGACCGCGATCGCGATGGCGGAGGAATAGGTTCAATATTCCTTCTGATTATTTCCCCTATAGTTGCCATGCTGATTCAGCTTGCGATTTCAAGGTCGAGGGAGTATATGGCAGACGAGGGGGGATCGGAGATTTCAGGAAAGCCTTTAATGCTGGCTTCAGCCTTAAACAAGTTAAATATGTACAATGAAAGGGTGCCTATGCTGAACGCTCAGCCCTCCTCGGCACATCTTTTTATCGTAAGTCCCCTTTCAGGCAAATCATTCCTGAAAGTATTTTCAACGCATCCTCCCATTGAGGAAAGAATTAAAAGGCTTCAGGCCATAGCAGCAAAAGAAGCATAAATAAAAAACCCGCCTTTAAGGCGGGTTTTTTATTTAATTATTCTGACTTCATATCCCGCGTCATAAGATCCGTTGTGGCCTTGACGGGATCCTTTTCCTCGAATAGTACCGAATAAACTTCATTTACAATAGGTGTGGATACCTTATGGACTTCCGCCAGGTTTTTAACCGAGCGGCAGGTTTCAACGCCTTCGGCTACCATGGTCATCGATTTTAATACCTGCTTTAGAGTTTTCCCTTCGCCTATCTTTTCTCCCACGAAGCGGTTGCGGCTGTGACGGCTCATGCATGTTACAATAAGGTCTCCCATTCCTGACAGGCCTGCAAACGTATCGGCTTTTGCCCCCATTGCAGCACCGAGTCTTGAGATCTCCGCAATACCGCGCGTCATAATGGCGGCTTTTGTATTATCGCCGAACTTTGCGCCGTCTATAATGCCGGCACCAATTGCAATTACGTTTTTAACAGCCCCGCCGAGCTCAACGCCAAGAATGTCTGTGGATGAATAAACGCGGAAATATGAGACAATAAAGGCAGCCTGTATGCTTTTTGAAGTGGCTTCCGACTTTGAGGCTGCAACAACAGCCGTTGGAATGCGGCGGCTGACCTCTTCGGCATGACTCGGGCCTGAGAGGACACCTATCTGGTCTTCACTTAATTGGGGGATCTCGTCTTTCAGCATCTGCGACATCGTAAGAAGCGATTTATTCTCAATTCCCTTGGCCACGCTTACAAGAATTGAATTTTTTATCTGCGGATAGTCAATTTTCTTTACAACGCTTCTTAAGAACTGCGACGGCACGGCCATAACTACCATGTGGTTGTTATCCAGAGCGTCATCCAGGTCGTGCGTAATAATCATCTCATCGGGGATCTCAATGCCCGGCAGGTAGAGTTTATTTTCCCTTATTTTATCCAGGGTTTTTGCATACTGGCGGTCATATTCCCACAAAGAAACTTTATGCCCGTTATAATGAAGCAGTATGGCAAGAGTTGTGCCCCAGCCGCCTGCGCCTAAAACTGAAATATTCATATTCTCTTATTTTTTATGTGTTTAATACTGAATTCCGCTAAGGAAACGGAATTTACTTAAAATAATCCGATAATAAAAAATATCTTTTTTAAAGAAAAATGTAAACCGGGTAAGATGAAAATGCGGAAATATAAAAAATAAGAGAGAAAGTCCGCCCTTGTGGAGGCGTTCATTCTCTCTTAAAAATAAATTTCAGACACTTTTAAGCTTTCTTCCTGCCGGACAAAGATATTCTGTTTTCTTTCCCGCGGAAGATTCTGCCAAGATTTGCGCGATGTGTATAGAGGATCAGTAAACAGATTCCAATTGAGAAAGGGAGAACTACATTATATCCCTGTATATTAGCATGGAATATGTTTTCGCGGATAAACAAAATCAAAGGTACCGATAAGGCGCCAAGAATAGATCCGAGCGAAATATACTTTGAAATTATTACTACAACTATAAACACTCCGATTGCAAAGAGCATATCGACTGTAATTATGGACATAAGCATGCCGAGAGCAGTTGCAATTCCTTTTCCGCCCCTGAAACCCGCAAAAACTGTCCAAATGTGACCTATAACTGCAGCAACGCCTGCAATGATCTGGACTAAAGTAAAGTCATCAAAAGGAGTGGCGTTCTCGAACGGGAAATCTCCGTAGTGCAGTCTTGCCACAAGCACCACTGCAAGGGCTCCCTTAAAGGCGTCGAGCAGTATAACCAGAATGCCATACTTCCAGCCTAAAACCCTGTATACGTTAGTTCCTCCGGCATTACCGCTGCCGTAGTTTCTGATGTCGATCCCTTTAACTAATTTGCCGACAATAATACTTGTAGGTATTGATCCGATCAGATACGATAATAATATAATTGTTGTTAGGAGATACATATCGAAATATTTAAATGGTTAACTTCTAAAAAATTATATAAATAACGGCATATAATATCAATATAAAATTCAATTATAGCCACAGTTAAATGAGCAAAATTTTCAGTATAATCCGAAAAACTGAATAATTTTGTGCACTCAGGCACAAAACTTACAAAATCCGGCATAATTTTTCAAACAATTCAAAATCGGGCCTGGTTGTAATCTTAAAGTTAAGCACTGAACCTTCCACAATTTTCACCTTAAAGCCGGCTCTTGTTACGAGCATGGATTCATCGGTTCCGTAAAAATTGCACTTAAAAGCATCTTCAAGTGCTTTTCTCAGGATGCCGTACTCAAAGACCTGGGGTGTTTGAGCATAATAAACTTCATTTCTGTCCAGGAACGACGAAACAAATTCCTCTCCTTTAAGGAGTGTATCGCGTGCCTTAATGCATACGAGCACGCTATGGAACTCTTCTGCCTGTTTAATGGCTTCAGTTAAGATTTCCTGGCTTAAGAGGGGCCGTGCGGCATCGTGTACCGCAATAAGATCCTCCTGATCGGCCTTAATTGAAGTGATGGCATTGAAGACGGAGTCCTGTCTTTCTTTGCCTCCGTTTACAAGAGATTTTAGCTTTGTAAACTTATATTCAGCTGCAAGTCTGTTTAAGAGTTCAAAGTATTCAGGCTGTGCAGCAACAATTATTTCATCTATAGATGCCGATTTTTGAAAAACCTCCAGCGTATAGGCGATCAGTTCCTTGCCGTGGATTTTCTGATACTGTTTAGGAACCTCACAACCGAAACGCTTTCCCTGCCCGCCGGCAGGTATAACTGCAATAGTCCTCATATGATCAGCATTGCGTCGCCATAACTTAAGAACCTGTAATTTTCTTTTGAAGCTTTTTTATATGCCTTCATCAGAAGGTCATATCCGGAAAAAGCTGCGGCAAGCATAATAAGTGTAGATTCAGGCGCATGGAAATTGGTTATAAGTCTCTGTACTATCTTAAATTCATAAGGCGGGAAGATGAATTTATCTGTCCAGCCGTGGTTTGGTTTTACGAAACCTTCTGCCGTTACGCTGCTTTCAAGTGCGCGTGTAGAGCTGGTGCCGGTTACAAAAACCTTATGCTTGTTCTGAATAGCCTTGTTAATTGTTTCTGCGGACTGGGTTGAAATTTCAAAATATTCCGAATCCATTTTGTGCTTTGTAAGGTCTTCTACCTCTACCGGGCGGAAAGTGCCAAGTCCGATATGGAGCACAACGGGAGCAATTTTAATTCCTTTTTTCTTAATCTTATCCAGGAGCTCATCAGTAAAATGGAGCCCTGCTGTAGGAGCTGCAACGGCGCCGTCAATTTTAGCATAAACCGTCTGATAGTTTTCCTTGTCTTCCGGAACGGGTTCTCTTTTAATATATGGGGGCAGGGGAGTAAGTCCGATCTTTTCAACTGCCTTGAAGACGTTTCCGGGCTGATTAAAGCGTACCGTACGGCCTCTGGAAGTTGTATTATCAATAACTTCGCACCAGAGTTTATCGTTGAAATAAATCCTGTTGCCGATTCTTACCTTTCTTGCAGGATCAACAATAACATCCCATATGCATTCTTCCTTGTTCAGTTCCCTTAATAAAAAGACCTCGATCTTGGCATTAGTTCTTTCCTTTTTGCCATACAAACGTGCCTGAATAACTTTTGTTTCGTTTACAACCAGAACGTCTCCCTTTTCCATATAATCAATTATGTTGCTGAACGCCTTGGTTTCAATTGTCTGATGTTCTCTGTTGAGCACCATCATTTTTGCGTTGTCTCTGGGTTCAACCGGAAATTTGGCTATTTGAGTCTTTGGTAAGTTGTAGTTAAAGTCCGATAGTTTCATTTGGTCTCCTTACTATCATGAATAAAGCCAATTTAATAGTGGAACAGCAGTCCCGGCAAGCCGGGCTTACTGTTCCATCTAATCATTTATTTTTTCTTGTTTGTTTTCTTTGCTGCTGGCTTAGCGGTTCCCTTGACAGCCTTAGCTTTCAGAGCTACGGTTTTCTTAGGAGCAGTCTTTGCCGGGGCAGCTTTCTTTACAGCAGGTTTGGCAGCAGCTTTTTTTACTGCAGGCTTTGCTGCAGTTTTAACGGCTGCTTTCGCTGCAGGTTTTGCTGCAGTTTTAACAGCAGCTTTTCTGGCAGCGGGCTTTGCGGCCTTCTTAGGAGCTGTTTTAACGGCAGGCTTTGCAGCTGTAACTGCTTTAGTCTGCTGGTCCTTCAGGGCTGCTCTTGCAGCTGCAAGGCGTGCAATAGGAACTCTGAATGGAGAACAGCTTACATAGTTCAGGCCTGCCCTGTGGCAGAATTCAACAGAAGCAGGTTCGCCGCCGTGCTCGCCGCAGATACCAACCTTCAGGTCAGGTCTTACAGATCTTCCCCTCTGGGTACCGATTTCTACGAGCTGGCCCACACCGTTCACGTCAATTGAGATGAAAGGATCGACCGGGAGAATTTCCTTTTCCACGTAAAGAGGCAGGAACTTACCGGCGTCATCTCTTGAAAGACCGAATGTGGTCTGTGTAAGGTCGTTGGTTCCAAAGCTGAAGAACTGAGCGCGCTGTGCAATTTTGTCGGCAGTCAGGGCGGCTCTCGGGAGCTCAATCATTGTTCCGACCAGATAATCAACCTTTACGCCCTTTTCCTTCATTACTTCAGTTGCAACTCTTCTTACGATTTCTTCCTGAAGCTTCAGTTCTTCCACTGTGCTTACAAGAGGAATCATAATTTCAGGTTTAACTTTAACCTTCTTCTTTGCGACGTTGCATGCAGCTTCGAAGATTGCCCTTGCCTGCATTTCAGTGATTTCAGGATAGCTGATGCCGAGGCGGCAGCCTCTGAAACCGAGCATCGGGTTGAATTCATGCATGGATTCAATCTTGTCCTTTACTCTCTGTACAGGAACCTTCAGCGCATTTGCAACTTCCTGGATCTCAGCAGCTTCGTGAGGCAGGAATTCATGCAAAGGAGGATCCAGAGTTCTGATAGTAGTAGGTCTTCCGCCCATTGCAAGGAAGAGTCCCTCGAAGTCGTCCCTCTGATAAGGAAGAAGTTTTGCAAGAGCAGCTTTTCTTTCTTCTGGTGTTTCAGCGAGGATCATTTCTCTTACAGAAAGGATTCTGTTTTCACCGAAGAACATGTGTTCTGTACGGCAGAGACCGATACCTTCAGCTCCGAATGCGATTGCATTCTGTGCCTGATCAGGCTGGTCGGCATTAGTTCTGATGCCGAGGCGTCTGACCTTGTCGGCCCATGTCATAAGGTCATTGTATGTCTTGAATACAGCTGAATCCTGAGGTTTCATTGTCTTTGTTATAAGAACCTGAACAACCTCTGAAGGTTTGGTTTCAAGCTTGCCAACAATTACTTCACCTGTTGAACCGTCGATAGAGATATATTCGCCTCTTTTGATTACAACGTCTTTGCCTGTAACTTTAATTGTTCCGGCATTGTAGTTGATCATGAGGTTACCGCATCCTGCAACGCAGACCTTACCCATCTGGCGGGCAACGAGTGCTGCGTGTGAAGTCATACCGCCTCTTGCTGTTAAAATACCAACGGCAGCGTTCATACCCTTGATATCTTCAGGAGAGGTTTCAATTCTGACGAGAATAACTTTTTCGCCCTTATTGGCTTCTTCTTCAGCTTCTTCAGCCGAGAAAACAACTCTGCCTGAGGCGGCGCCTGGACCGGCGTTAAGGCCTTTGGCAATAAGACGGCCTTCATCAACAGCTTTTTTCTTTTCCTTTAAGTCGAAGATCGGCCTTAAGAGCTGGTTGAGCTGTTCGGGGTCAATTCTCATTAAAGCATCTTCGCGTGAGATGAGTCTTTCACGAACCATTTCGTGAGCTATTCTGATAGCAGCAAAGCCGGTTCTTTTACCAACGCGGCACTGAAGCATCCAGAGTTTGCCCTGCTGAATGGTGAACTCGATATCCATCATATCCTTGTAATGTTTTTCGAGTTTCTTTCTGATGTCGTCAAGCTGCTTGTAGATCTTGGCGTTATCTTCTTTCAATTTTGCAATTGGAAGAGGAGTGCGAACGCCTGCAACCACATCTTCACCCTGAGCGTTGAAGAGATATTCACCGTAGAAAACGTTTTCGCCTGAGGCAGCATCCCTTGTAAAGGCAACGCCCGTACCGGAATCTTCGCCCATGTTGCCGAATACCATAGACTGAACGTTAACGGCTGTACCCCAGCTTGCAGGTATGTCGTTAAGCTTTCTGTAAATGATAGCTCTGTCGTTCATCCATGATCCGAATACTGCGCTAATAGCTCCCCAGAGCTGAGTCATAGGATCATCGGGGAAGCTGTGGCCTGTCTTGGCAAGGATTTCAGCTTTGAATTCCTTTACAAGTTCCTTCAGGTGTTCAGCAGTAAGATCGGTATCTTTAGTGATGCCGTTTTCATGTTTTTTTCTGTCAAGTATAACTTCGAACGGATCGAGTTCATGTTTTTCGACAGGTTTGAGACCTAAAACAACGTCGCCATACATCTGAACAAATCTTCTGTATGAATCGTAGGCAAATCTCGGGTTGTTTGTCTTTGCAATTACTCCTTCAACTGTAATGTCATTCAAGCCGAGGTTTAAGATTGTATCCATCATACCAGGCATAGAAGCTCTGGCGCCGCTTCTTACAGAAACCAGGAGCGGGTTCTTGGGGTCGCCGAACTTTGCACCCATTTCTTTCTCAACTTTTTTGAGAGCATCGAGTACCTGCTTCTGGAGTTCAACTGGATACTTATTCTTGTTGTCGTAGTAATATGTACATACCTCAGTGGTGATAGTAAAGCCGCCCGGTACAGGCAGTCCGATGTTAACCATTTCGGCCAGGTTTGCACCCTTGCCGCCGAGTAGGTTTTTCATGTCTGCTCTTCCTTCAGCTTTTCCGGCACCAAAGAAATAAACATACTTTGGGGTCTTAGCCATTAATTTTCCTCCATTCCATTGTTAATTAAAATTACATAATCTATTGACCGATTGAGTCAGATTATATTAGTACGGTTATTTTACGATACCGCCCCGGATCTTTTTCTTTCCCTGAATTCCGGGGCTTTATTAGGATCTCTGTACTGTAAAACCTTTACAGCACAAGTAAGAAAAAATCAAACAGTTAATTTAAACTGCAATTATAATTTTACAAACTTTATTGTTAAACTTCTATTTTATTCAGAAGGAATTCTTCAAATTCCGCCCTGTTTTCTATGTCCATCTCAATTTTGAGATAATAAATGTCAATATCATCCAGCTCTTTGCTGAACCTGGAAAGCTTCACGGCATCCTTCTGTGTTGTAATGACAGAGTGGGAGTTGGTTGAATAAAAAGCTTTCCTTATGCTCTGAATATCGTTGATGGTATAATCCTTATGGTCTTTAAAGATGAGCTGATTCAGAGTATCAATATTGGACTGTTTCAATATATTTAAGAACGACTGGGGGTTTGCAATTCCGCTAATAACGAGGCTCTTCTGCCCCCTGAAATCCTGCACGTCATAGTATCTGTGGCTTTTTACGTCGAAGAATCCGGCGGTTTTGTAAAAAGCGTTAAATATTTTTTTCTTATCGAAATATGCTCTCAGCTGAGGCGGCAGGAATCCGATAGTGGAAAATTTCCTGTTAATTATCACCGCATCTGCCCGTCTTACAGATGAAAACGGTTCTCTCATAAGTCCCACGGGTAAAAGGTTCTGATCCATTCCTCCGGACTTCAGAAGGAAGCTGTTGTCGAAGACCAGCAGGTTCAGATCCCTGTGTATCCACCTGTGCTGAAAGGCATCGTCCAGAACAATTACTTCAACATCCGTATCCCGCAGCATCTGACGCGCTCCTTCAACTCTTTTCTCGCTCACGGCAGCAGGCACGCTGCATTCGAGCGCCGTCAGGTAAATCTCGTCACCGCAGGCGCTTACCTCGCTCTGAATTCCGCTGCCGGCAGAGACGAGCCTGTAGCCTTTTGAGTGCCGTCCGTATCCGCGGCTTAAGACTCCGACTTTCATGCCTGCTTTCTTCAGTATGTCGGTTATCATTATTACAGCCGGAGTTTTCCCCGATCCGCCCACGGTAATATTTCCAATTGAAATTACCCTGGCCTCAACTCTTTCCGATTTATATATTCCTCTGTCGAAAAGATAATTCCTGATCCAGATGATCCACCTGTAAAGGGGAGTCAAAGGGAACAGTATAATTCTTAAAAACAACATCAGAAATTACCTGCCTCTTCCTGTAAATCGTTCAGTTTACGTTCACATTCTTCAATGAGTTTTGTTGTTTCTTCATAGCTCAGTTCACTGTCTATACAGACCGGGTCAGAAAAAAACAAATTTATGCTCGTGAAAAACTTAGGTATTTCAAACTTATCCCAGCTTCTCAGAATTCTTTTCTTTTTAACGCCGACTCCCAATAGTATGAGCGGAATACCTGCTTTTTTGGCAACCACAACCGCTCCGGCCTTCAGTTTGTGGTACGGGCCTTTTGGTCCGTCGGGCGTTATTGAAACCGGGCGTCCCGAGGCTGCTGCCTCAAGAAGTATCTTCATTGCCTGGCTTCCGCCGTCATTGCTCGAGCCCCTGACGACATTATAGTTCCACTTTTTAAGAATCTTTTCAAGTAAAGTGCCGTCCTTGCTTCTACTCACCAGGGCTGAAAAGTTCATGCCCCGGCTGATGTACCAGGGAACAAGCATGGATCCGTGCCAGAAGGCAACGACAAAGTTTTTATTTTCCCCGAGCAGCCTGTCAAAATGCTCCCTGTTTCTGGAATTTATCTTCAGGCTTTTTAAGAGCAGCGAAATTCCGGTAAAAAGGAAATAACTGCCCAGCAATCTTAATATGTCCTGCCCAAATTTTTTCGGCTTCATCTGATAACTTTATTTATTAACCTGAAATTTTATTTTCAGTTCATATATTCCAGGATAATCTCGGCTGATCTTTTCGAAACACCCGTTGTACCCAGTTTTTCTTCCAGAGCCTTCAGCCTGTCTTTCATTGAGTTGTAGCTTTTATCGTCGGATAAAACAGCTTCACAGGCTGAAAAAATCTTTCCGCAGTTTACGTCCTTCTGTATCAGCTCTTGGACTATCTTTTCCCCGGCTATAATATTTACCAGGCTTATCTTGTCTATTTCAATCAGGTTCTTGCCTATCAGATAAGTAAGATAGCTGGTAGCATAAACAACCACCATTGGAAGATGAAACAGCGCCGCTTCAAGAGTGGATGTTCCGGATTTTATAATTCCGAACTTCGCATGCCTGAAAAGGTCGTAGGTATGATCCTTTACAACCTTAAAATTTACCTCAGGAGCAAGCTGCCTGAAAATCCCTTCGTCAATATTTGAAGAACAAGCCACCACAGTCTGAAGCCCAAATCTTTTTGATACTTCGGCTGCAGCCTTAATAGTTTCCGGAAAAATGCGCCCGATCTCCTGAACGCGGCTTCCCGGAAGCACAAGCAGGAGATCTTTATTACTCTCAAAGCCGAAGAGCCTGAATAGCTCTTCTTTGTTTAGATAGTTATACCTTTCAATTTGTTCCAGAAGCGGGTGGCCTACGTACTCAACGTCTATGCCTGCATCTTTAAAGAACTTTTCCTCGAAAGGCAGAATTACTATCATCTTATCTACAACTTTCTTTATCTTCCTGAGCCTTCCTTTTCCCCAGGCCCATACCTGAGGGGAGATATAGTAAATAACCTTTAGTCCTAAAGCCTTAAATTTTTTAGCGATGCTCAGGTTGAAGCCAGGGTAATCAATAAGAACAACTGTATCTATATTTTTATTTTTTACTTCATCAATTAAATCCGACTGAACTTTTCTTATAAAAGGGATATGCCTTATTACTTCGGCAAATCCCAGGAAAGCCATCTGCCTTATATGAAACAGGATTTTCATTCCCCGGGCTTCCATTTGAGGGCCTCCGATGCCGGAGATGGAAACTTCCGGATCGAGCAATTTAATTTCTCTTATGAGTGAAGCCCCGTGCATATCTCCCGAGGCTTCGCCCGCAACCATAAGCAAGTTTTTTGTCAATATCTGCTCACGAACCAGATAATAATAATTGTGAGCGACACAATGCTGAAGGCCTGAAGTGTTCTTCTTTCCGACTTAAGTCCGGCTGCAATGTCATACTTTGGCTGATTTACGTTATTATTCTTATAAGCAGTCAGCCTGGGCAGAAAACGGGGAACATTGTTGTAATATTCTTCGTACTGTGCGCCGAAAGCTTTTTTCAAGTAAGTTTCCTCTTCATTTATAATGAACTTGTACTGCAGGTAGAAGAAAATAAAGGCAGCTATCTGCAGATAAGGGAAGAGTGCCAGTGACATGATGCCAATTCCCATATAAAGGAGTATGTTCCCGACATAAAGGGGATTTCTTACATGTGCAAATGGTCCGCTGATAACGAGATAAGTGCCTCCTACAGATCCTGTGGTTCTGGTCTCGCTGCCAGCGTAGCTTACGCCCCAGAGCCTTATGAGTTCACCTGCAGCTGCAACAATAAAACCAATTATAATGCTGTAAATATTAGGAGCTCTGAATAATAACATTAGAACCAGAAACGGAATTGGAGTATAGCTTCTGTATTTAAAAATTTTTGCCTGAATGCTGCTCATTTATTTTCTTAATCCTGTTTAATTGATGAATAAATTATCCCTGCCTGAACACTTCTAATCTTTTCAGTTCAGCCTGGTATCTTTTCTTTAACCGTTTTTTGTTTTTCAATTCCTCAAGCTTTTTCTTTACATCGTTAAAGTCTCTGAAGGGGAAATAAGTAATTCTGTTAATTTCGCAATACTTTAAGAGCGATGCCTTGGCAAATATGAAATCGCAAAACTGCACGGGGCACTTGTCGGAGTACCCGTCGCCGATGTAGACTATAAAGTCCTCATCGCCCGATTTACTGAGTATTTGATTTCTTTTGCAGTTACCGCAGAAGCGGCAATGTTCATCCCCATATGGAAATACGGGCGTAAGCCTGCCGTCGTTTATTTCCGCCCTGTTGCAATAGACTTCAAGCGAACCCAGGTCCTCCCGCTCAAAAATTCTTTTAATATAGATATCAAATCCGTCGCTTAAGACCCTGATTTCAAACTGGTTCGAGCGGCAGTAGGCCACAAAGTCCTTAAACGAAGAATCGATTTCTATTTCCCCGAGAAACTTCAGGAATTGCTCAAAGTCCAGATTCTTAATAGTATCAAACATCCGGTACCACGATTCAGGCGAGGTTATCTTTTCGTCTATCCAGTCCTGTACTATTTCCCGGATCTTCACCGGGTCGCCGAATGTATTGACAAAAGACTCTCCAACGTCGCGGGTTGTAATAGTCCCGTCAAAATCTATAAATATTTTAAAAACCCTGTCGTCCATCATATTTTATCTGGTCCAGCCTATCTTACAATGATCATCTTTTTGACGTCTACAAATTCTCCGGCTTTCATGCGGTAGAAATATACTCCACCCGGAAGCTTTCCGTAGCTTCCCTGTGTGTTAAAAGAAAGGCTGTGTTCGCCTTTTGTCTGGAAACCGTCTACCGGGACAGTAATTGTTTCAATTTTATCGCTGTAAATTTCAATTCTTATGTTGGTGTCTTCAGGAAGATAATATTTAATTACTGTCGAATCTGAAAAAGGATTCGGGAAATTCTGTGCAAGAGCATAGCTCTCAGTGTTAAAGCTGAAATAATTCAGCTTAACGGCAGCGGACTTCTGCTCATCGCCGTCGTTATCAACCTGAACGAGCCTGTAATAGATTTCGGAGCCTGAGGGCACAGTTTCCGAAAACTCATATGTATTCATTCCCTTCTGGTTTTTAGCCTGAATGAACTTAATCCTTTCCCAGGATGTATCCGAAACGACAGAGCGTTCGACAAAGTAGCCCTTATTGAACTGTTCGTTGTTTGTCTGCCAGGAAGCTCTGACAATGTTGTTGTCAAGTATTGCGCTGAATCCTGAGATCTCGTAACTGTATTTGCCGTTACCATAAATTCTCTGTCCGAATATGCCGTTCTGCCCGTTCCTGTTTTCCTTAAAAACAGCAACAATGCTTTTGCCGCTGGCCGGCAGAAGGCCGAGGTAGCTTTTTTCGGAGTTTGCATTAGAAGCCAGTGCCACGCCCAAAGAGTCCCACAGCCTTTTCCCGTCCCTGCTTATTCTCTGTGAGAGTATATTGCCTCTTTGTGTTTTGCTTCTTTTATCCAGCCATGCAACAATAGCGCCTGAAGAGCGGTCGCTTATTATTCTCTGGCTCATCTGGCTTCCCTTCATTTTGATTACGGTATTGCCGTCTTTACTCCACTGGGGCTGTCCCTTCAGGTTATACCTCTGAATATAAATATCCTTGTCGCCGAGAGATTCGTTGATCCATGTAAGAGTTATGGAAGAATCTGTGCAGTAAGGCTGGGGGCTCGTCTGGTCGCCGTAGCGGTTTGAAATGCGTTCCCCGTTTTTGTTCCAGAGTATTTTACCGTCAATGGAAATAAGCTGGTGAAGAATGTCGCGGTCCGACTTTTTAATTTCCCAGGCCGCATAGACAGCAGAGCTGCCAACAGGTTCAGTCACATAGTTAATTACATTTTCACCCGAGGTGGAAATAAGTACAGGTCTGCCGCTCCAGTTAGCCTTGCCCGATGAATTTACATGCTGTGCATAAAGCCTGGCTTTTCCCTCGTTGGATTCGATCCAGAAGATATAAGCTCCGCCTTTATTATCGGCTGCAATTCTGGGCCTGGATTTGATAGAAGGGGAGTTAGTAATAACAATGCCATTTCCTTTGAAGGAAGTTTTTCCCGAAGAATTTAATTTCTGGACATAAACGGCGTAGTCTGCAGGCGTGCCGTAATTTCTGTATACATATGTGACGAAAGAATTAGCCTCTTTATCGCTCGAAGCCGAAAGTTCGAGTATTCCGGCATCCTGAACAGAAATCCTGACCCCGCTTAAGCCCCACAGGAGGTCTCCTTTGGATGAAACTCTCTGTGCGTAAAGTTCGCCCGCCTTGCCTTCCGAAAAATCCTTGAAGAAGACCACGGCGCTGCCGGGAAGTGAAGAGCCGGAGAAGGGAAGCGTCCTGGATGACATGTTCAGGCTTACAGGTTTGCCGTCGGTTCTGAAACCTACTTCGCCGTCACTATTAAAATGCTGAAAGAAAACATTTGTATGCGAGGAATCTATCCTGTCTTCCCAGAATACAAATCCGCCGCCTGAACCGTCAGGAGAGGCAGTAATGTTGTATGGATTTTTTGTATTTGAAACCAGTATTCTGTTTACCTGGGGGTTATTGTTCCACTGAGCCCTGATGAGGCCATGAGGTACCAGCAGGGAGGAAAGAATCATTCCCGCTGCAATCAGTTTCCTGGTTCTGCTAAAGGTCGTATCGTTCGGATTCTTATTTATTAACAATTTCATCAAAGTCCTCATTAAAGCGTACACTTACTAGCTTGGAGATACCTTCTTCCTGAATTGTCACACCGTACATGGTTTCAGCGGCTTCCATAGTTCGTTTATTATGTGTTACAATAATAAACTGTGTGCTCTTGCTGAATTCCTTAATAATGCGCGTAAATCTGTCCACGTTTGCATCATCAAGAGGTGCGTCAACTTCATCAAGAATACAGAAGGGGCTCGGCTTAACAAGATAAATTGAAAACAGAAGAGCCGTAGCCGTAAGGGTTTTTTCTCCTCCTGAAAGGAGTTCAATTCCGGTAGGTCTCTTGCCTTTCGGCTTTGCAATAATTTCAATTTTTGATTCCAGGGGATCTACGCCTTCTTCCAGCTTCAGGTCGGCTTCATCGCCGGGGTTAAAGAGCGTGCGGAATATATTTATGAAGTTTTCCCTGATCAATGCAAATGTTTCCATGAACAGAGTCTGGGCAGTAATATTGATCTCTTCAATAGTCTTTATCAGGTCTTTTTCCGATTCCACGAGGTCGTTTCTTTGCTTGTGCAGGAAGTCGAGTCTTTCTTTTTCCTCTTCGTACTCAGAATAGGCCAGAAGGTTAATTGGGCCAAGGCCCTTTAACTGCTGTTTATAAGACTGGACCTCCGTCGACCTTTCCTGGAAATTAAACGTATCCAGGTCGTCGAACTCCCTGAGTTCAAGCGTAATAGAGTAGTTCTCTTTTATGTTGGCAAAAAGGTTGTCTATTTTTAGCGTAATTTCATTGATTTTTATATCGGCAGAATGTATCTCATCTGAAACACGGTCTCTTTCTTTCCGGAATTCAAGAAGTTTTTTCTCCAGTTCCATCGCCTGCGATTTAATTACCCTCAGGTTATTGTCGATTTCCGTCTCAACAGCAACCATCTTCTTCTTCTCGGCCTCGAACTCATCGAGGTCGAGCTGCTTGTCTTCAATAACGCTGTCGAGAGAAACCATCTCCTCGTTAGTTGAGGTGATGTCAAATTCTCTTTTCTGAATGGACTTCTTTATATTTTCCTTGGATGTCTGAGCGCGTTCGGTAGAGTTCTCGAGATTTTTCTTTTCTCCGAGGAGTCTTTCAAGTTCCAGTTTCATCTGGTTCTGCGCCGAAATTACGCTGTTATAAGCCGATTCTGAGGTTTTAACTTCCTCTTCAAGATGTGATACTGCATCTTCGGCCAGTTTCTTGGCAGCCGTTTTCTCTTCAAGCAGGAGGCTTAAGCTGTTTATTTCATTGTCTATCTGGTTTGAAGTTTTTGCCAGGTCGTTTATTTCAAGTCTGGCCTTTTCAATTTCGTCTGAAGCTTTCTTCTTTTCAAACTCAAACTGTGCGATCTGTTTTTCAATATTTGCAAGGTCATTGATAAGAATGCGGTTCTGGTCGGCCAGATCCTTAAGATCAATTTCCTCCACCAGGGCTTCAGTTTCCTTAATTTTCTCTCTGAGTTTAAGGAGGTTAGCCTCATAGCCGGGGAATTCATTCTTCAGGTTCTCCAGCATCTGCTTTCTGCCGAAGAGCGTGTCGTCGAGCTTGGGTGCAGAGCCGGCGTCGATAAGTCCCGTGTTGTTCAGAAAATCGCCGTTAAGGGTTGCAAAGCTGAAGTCGGGAAATTTTCTGCTTAACTCAAAGGCAGACTCCAGATCCTTTGTAATCGCAGTCATATAAAGGAGCTTCTTAAAGAACGGCTTCCACTTGTCATCGGCCTGAATATAGTTTTCGGCCCAGCCGATAAAGGAAGCTTCTTTTTCGAGTTTCTTTATGTTCTTGCGGTTGGAGTAGTCCTGGAGCTTTTTAATGATCGGTTTTTTCGTCCCGGAATTATATCCCAGAACGTAAAAAGATGCCTTCCCGAAATTATTTTCCCTCAGGTATTCAACTGCCTTCTGCAGGTCCTGGAATGATTCAACAAGAAGGTTATTGAGCACATTCTTTAAAGATGCCTCAAGGGCAAAGCGGTAGTTTTCCTCTGCATTGCCGACGTCGGCAAGGAAGGTTTTTTCCTTTTCAGTCCAGCCTTCATTTTCAATTAAAACCTTTGCACCCTTGGAGACGCCTTCGAGGTTATTGATGAGGCTCTGCAAAAAATCGATTTTATCTTTAAGGCTGTTGAGAGTGCTTCTTTCCTCGTGCTCCTTGCCTTTTAGGTTGGTGAGGTCCTTCTCAAGGTCCTCCTTTTCAGTCTGTTTTTTTGCGAAATGTTCTTCGCCCAGGGCAAGTTTTCTCTCGGCTTCAACTTTTTCCTGTTCAAGCTCTTCGAGGTACCCAACTGTCTTGGCCAGTGTATTTGTAATAGAAAGTATCTTATTATTCAGCTTCTCAATTGCCGCCTCTGTATTATCCAGGTTTTTTCTGAGGTTTTTCAGCTGATGTTCTTTTTCAGTGATGTCCTTAAACTTGTTCAGGTTTTCTTCCCTCTGGCCTGCGAGTTCAGACTTCTTATCCTCAAGGAGCTGTTTTTTATCAATCAGCAGCTGTTTGTTTTCCTCAATGCCTTTTTCCTTGGATTCTATGGCATTTTTTGCCTGGACAATTTTATTGCCGTTTTCAAAAATGAGGTCGTCTGTATCCTCATCCTGGAAGTGCAGCTCTTCGAGTTCCTGGTTGTAGCGGGTGAGGTTCTTATCTAAAGATTTTTTTCTTTCTTCTGCAACTGAAATGGCGTTCTGTACGCTGTGGATCTTATCGGTCTGAGCCGAGATATCTCTTCTTTTGATCTTGAGGTCATTTTCAATAGCATTAATGTCGTTTCTGAAAACGACGAGCTCGTCTTCAAGTTTTCTAACTTCGGATTCAATCTGTACCTTGCGTTTGAAGGCTTCTTCCTTCTGATCTTTATAGTTGATGCGCTTCATGTTCCAGAGGGCATATTCCCTCTGTGCCAAATCAAGTTCCTGTTCCCTCAGAACTGATGAAATCTTGTTGTACTTGTCAGCTTTCTTAGCCTGGCGTTCCAGCGAGGCCACCTGCTTTTCAACTTCGGTTACAATATCATTAACGCGAGTAAGATCTTTTTTAACCTCTTCGAGTTTCTTTAATGCAAGACGCCTTCTAAGTTTATATTTATTAACGCCTGCAGCCTCTTCAAACATATTCCTTCGTTCATCGGCCTTGTTGCTAAGAATGGTTTCAACCATTTTAAGCTCAATTACCGAGTAGGCGTTTGTACCCATACCGGTATCCATGAAGAGGTTAGTGATGTCTTTAAGGCGGCAGATATTACGGTTTAAGAGGTATTCGCTCTCACCGGAACGGAAAATTCTTCTTGTAATTGTAACTTCAGCATACTCCGTAGGCAGAATGCCCCTGTCATTAACCAAAGTCAGCGAAACCTCAGCCATTCCCATCGGCTTTTTGTTCTGAGTACCGTTAAAGATGACATTTTCCATTTTATCGCTTCTTAAGGTACTGCTCTTCTGTTCACCCAGACTCCAGCGGATAGCATCAACAATATTGGTTTTACCGCAGCCGTTAGGCCCAACAATGGAAGTAACCCCCTTGTTGAAGTTTACAGCCGTTTTGTTGGCAAAAGACTTAAATCCAAAGATCTCTAACTTTGATAAATACAACTAAAATCTCACTCCGTCTGTTATTACATAACCTTATATTGTTTATAAGCGTTTAAGATAAAATAAACGCTTGACTGGCTTAACTGGAAGTAGAGCAATACACATACAGAAACAAGAAGCATTAAGCCTATTGTGTACATATAAACTGTTGCAGGTCTTACGTCGAAAATGACATAAATCCCTTTCATCAGTCTATGGAAAATCCAAAGGGTAAAGACTACAAGCGCAATGAAAAGGTAAAAAGTCATTACGTCCACATTCAGTACTTTGTACAGAAAAAGTCCCAGTGGCAGCAGCACAACCAGAGGCAGAAATGACCAGACTACCATAAAGTATATGCTCGAAAAGAAAACCTTATTTCTGTTAAATAAAGATGCAATCTTTATGGTAATTGACGTAAGAACAAAAAATATCATTGAAACAACCGTCAGCCAGATGAGCGCATAGGCCGGGTTCCACGCCAGAAATGAAATAAACCAGCTGAGGCGCGGCGATCCGAAGGCCAGAACGATCTTCTCCAAAAGAATATTTGTCCTGAAGAAGTACAGTACATTTGACTGTAAAAGTGCCGACCCGAGTGAAAGCACTATCATGAGCGCCGTTGACTGCATGCCCGACATAAGGCGCATATCCCTTATATCAGCAAAGAAGTTGTAAGGCCTTAAGAGCGCACGGGTTGCATCCTCCCTGAATTTCCTCCTCGTATTGATAAGGAACCCGAGAATCAGAACGAGTACTACGCCTGAAATAATAAATATTATCGGCGAGTCATCCTTCTGAGATCCCTGCGGGATTGTGACTTCCTCCTCATTGTGCAGCTTGGAGTAAATCACTTTTTCGCTAAATCTTCCGGACTGTCTGTATTCGTCCATAATGCCGATGTTGTAAACGTTTTCAGGGCTAAAGCCTGCGCTAAGTGAGGCATAATCGCCGCGGAAGTCAAAAATTGAATTTATGAAGAAACCTGAAGTCTTTGCAGATGAAGAGAAGTCTATCAGGTCAGAGAAAAACTTTGCCTGTGCTTCGAAGGAAAAAGAGTTTGAGTAGCCGTTTGTGTTTCCCATAAAGCTTGCGTACGTGGCAGAGCAGATAAAAACCTTGCCTTTTCCTAGCCTTGCTTCAAGATCTGAATATCTCGAAGTATAATAAGCCATAGGTTTATTAAAGAGTTCGACGCCATAAAAATCCAGATTTGAAACCGGAGAAATGTTGAATCCCGCGAAGGATGCATAAACCATCTTATTTGTAAAATGCTTTACATAGCCTGCAAGTGAACTAAGCATCGACATTTCCTCCGGGGAGTCCGGCAGATAAGAGCCGCCAAGACCGAAGGCAGCAACAGATGAATACTGCTTATAACTGTTCAGGAACTGTGTAACATATATTCTAAGCCTGTCCTTAAATTCCTGGTTGCCTGCAATCTCTTCCGGTATTGAATTAAGAGGCAGTTCAACAAATGCCAGAAGACCCAGTTCCTGGCAGAGCTTCAGGTAATAAGGAGCCGGCAGCTCTTTGGCAAACCTGACGGCATTGAAGCCCATTGCCTTAATGGCTTTCATGTCGCTTTTCATTCTTTCAAAGCGAACCAGGTTGCCGTAACCTGGATAAACAGCATAGTAAGTTGTACCTTTAAGAGTAAAAGGAGCGTTGTTCAGTAAAAGGGAGTTATCAGACGGTCTCAGTGAGTAAAAAGCCGCCGGCTTTTCAACTTCATCAATTACCTGATCATTTCTTAGTAACTGGATTCGGAGCCTGTAGGATCGGGGTGCATCAGGCGACCAGAGTGAAACGTTAGTAAGGCTGTATGAATAGTTAACTGCCTTTTCTTTCTGAGCCCCGAGATAAAAAACTCCCGATGTGGAATTCAGAATATCTTCGCCGCCATTTGTCAGAAGCCTTACCCTGAATGCGTATTGTGCGCCTGCCGAGGTGGAATCCTGTTTTTCTTCCCCGGAATGGTTTGCAAGTTTTGCATTAACAGACATTGAAACGCCTCCTGAAGAGGAGACATAATACGAGTAATCGGAATTTATAATCTGGGCGAAAGGGGAGACTTCAATATACACGTCCCTGAATATCCCGCCCACATTTTCCGGAAAAAGGAATCTCTGATTAACCGGTATGGTGGCTTCACTTGAGAGTTTATGGTACACCTTAACGGTAAAAACATTATTTTGATCCGGCTTTACTATATTCTTAGGCAGTTCAACTTTGAACGGGAATTCACCGCCGGAATGTTTATAGATAACAAAGTTGTTGAGGGTTATTTCGGCAGAGTAGTTCAACCCGAGGAAAACCAGCTCCAGCCTGCTGTTTTTCACCTGGCGGCTGTCGAGCCTTATATTTTTTTCAAAAGTAAGCTCTTCCTCGCCTCTGAAATTTGAGGGCACGGAAACCAGTGTTCTGTCGTCCCTGCTGTTTTTGGGATAAACGCTCCATGTGCCGTCCAGACTTATAATATTTCTAGAATGGGAAGCATCAAGGAAGAGTGAATCCTGTTTTAATAGATCAAACCTGGGGAGCTCTTTTATTCTAATTTGTCCTAATAGGATATTAGCAAAGGCGAGCCAAAATAATACCGGAATTATAATTTTACTATACTTCATTTTTTCCAGAAAAAATGATTCAAAATAAAAGACACTTAAAATACAAAAAACAGGGGGGGAAATCAATATAAAAGGCATTCCCTTAAGGCCGGGAATGCCTTCAATCTGAAAAGAAAGAGCTTATATTACAATAACTTAGCTGTTTCGGCTCTTTCCTGTATGCCGGTTGGTTTACAATTGCAAATATTTTCGTAATAAAAAGACACCTGCCTGGTGAATTTCTTCCTTTCGGACAGAGATGTCTTAAGCCGACTTAATTATGCTTGTGAAAGAATCTGCCTTAAGGCAGGCGCCGCCTACAAGTGCTCCGTCGATATCCGGCTTTGAAAGCAGCATGGAGGCATTCTCCGGCTTTACGCTTCCGCCGTACTGAATTGTCACATCTTCGGCTGCTTCATCCGAGTAAAGTTTTCTTAAGAGGCCTCTTATGAAAACGTGTACTTCCTGTGCCTGCTCCGGTGTGGCGGTTTTTCCGGTACCGATGGCCCAGACGGGTTCATAGGCGACGATAACCTTCCTGAGATCATCACGGGAAAGTCCGCCGAGGCCGACTTTGACCTGTGTATTGATGACAGATTCTGTGGTGCCGTTTTCCCTTTGTTCGAGTGTTTCTCCAACGCAGAAAATTGCAGTAAGACCGCTTGCCACTGCCTTTTTGATCTTTTTATTAATCAGTTCGTCTGATTCTTTAAAGATGGTTCTTCTTTCGGAATGACCTAAAATTACATACTGGCAGCCGGCGCTTTTGAGCATTTCTGCTGAAATTTCACCCGTAAAGGCTCCGTTTTCTTCAAAATACATGTTCTGTGCACCGAGCTGTATATTAGAATCTTTAATCAGGGTTTTTGCCGTATCGAGTGAAGTAAAGGGAGGGCATATAATTACCTCAGCCTTCAGGTCCAGCCCGGAAAGGCTTTTCTTAAGTTCTGATATCAGTTTTACTGAGGCCGGAATATCGTTATACATTTTCCAGTTTCCGGCTATTACTTTTTTTCGCATTTATTCCTCTATATTAATTGAGTCAAATTAAACTCATGAGAATGACTCTTAGTTGACGGCTTCAACGCGTCTAATTCCGGGCACCTCTCTGATAAGAGCCCTTTCAACTCCGGCGCGCAGAGTCATCTGAGACATGGGGCAATGGCCGCAAGCCCCGGTAAGTTTTACTTCTACAATACCTTCATTAGTAACTCTCACCAGTTCCACGTCGCCTCCGTCTGCCTGAAGGTACGGTCTGATGGTATCCAATGCTTTCAATACTTTTTCTTCCATTACATTCCCCATGTTTTTAACTCCTGCTTATTTTTCATCACCGAGAATAATATCCACTTTCTTTGATGCAGCTGAAATTAATTCGATGCTCACCTGAGCGGCAAGGTTACGTGAGATCTCCTGAATTACCCTGGCGTACTCAGTATCGGGCATTTCGCTAACGATCGGTTTTCCTGTATCCCCGCCAATTCTGATTCTTGGATCTATAGGAATTCCGCCTAAAAACGGCACATTGTACTGCTCAGCCATCTTCTGGCCGCCGCCAAAGCCGAAAATATCGTACTTATTGCCGGTATCAGGTGCTATAAAATAACTCATATTTTCCACAATACCAAGCACAGGGACATTGACTCTGGAGAACATCATAAGACCCTTGCGGGCATCTATAAGGGATACTTCCTGCGGTGTTGTAACAATAACTGCTCCTGTAAGAGGAATTGTCTGGACCAGTGTCAGCTGTATGTCGCCGGTTCCCGGAGGAAGATCAAAGATGAGATAATCCAGCTCACCCCAGTTTACGTCAGACATAAACTGTTTAACTGCTCCTGAAGCCATCGGGCCGCGCCAGATTACAGGGGCCCCGTCATCGAGCATAAATCCGATAGACATAACCTTGACACCCAGGCGCTCCAGAGGCAGCATCTTCTGCGTAACAGGGTCTTGGTAAATTCTTGGTTTTTCACCGATTCCAAGCATAAGAGGAACGCTGGGGCCGTAAATATCCGCATCCAAAAGTCCAACCTTGGCTCCGTCTTTTGCCAGGGCCACGGCAAGATTAACTGCAACGGTGCTTTTACCTACTCCGCCCTTGCCGCTTGCTACGGCAATTGTATTTTTTACTCCCGGCAGGACGGCTTCTTTCCTGTTGTCCTGGTGCTGTCTTACTCTGGATGTCATATTTATACTGATACTGCCGATTGAGGGAATGCCGTTCTTTAAGGCCTCAACACAATCGCTCTTAATTTTGTCTTTCAACGGGCATGCGGGAGTTGTGAGTTCCACGTCGAAAGAAACGTTACTGCCATCTATATTAATATTTTTAACCATACCAAGTGATACAATATCCCTGCGAAGATCAGGATCGTTTACCTTCTTTAGAGATTCTAAGATAGTTTCTGATGATAATTTGGACAAATTTTCCTCCATTGAAAAAATATCTGTAAAATTAAGAAAATTTTTTGGAATTCAGAAGGTTGAAGTCTGAATTTGAGTTTCAGAATGCAGATTTGGTTCAAAAATCGAAGCTGCATATACGAAATATTACAAAAAAAGAGATATCAGATCACTTAATCAATTCAAAAAAACGCGACCAGGTGTATTATTAATCCGGATTTTCCTTTTTCAGCTTATTCATAAGAGCAGCCCATGAAAAATATTTTATTTTTTTGCTGTGAACAGGATCACAAGGCATTTGCACTTGAGGACTTTGCCTTGATATTTGCTGAATATCTTTATTACTTATTTTTAGAAGCCATTGTCCCTCAAGCTTCATGGTTTGATTCTCCGGAAATGGGGATTGCAGGCCAAAAAGGGGAAAAGAAAGAGAAGAGTAGCATTGAAAAACGGAGTGGAAAGGGGGAAAATTTTACAAAGCAGACAGATGTCCGGAATTAAGGGTTATCATAGCTTTTAAGAACTATGAGGGGGATTATTGTCTTCCGGAATCTGTGAGAATAAAGTTTTAGATAATGTTTCCCTGTCTTTCGAGCTTCATATCAAATTTGTTTCTGATTATCGTATGGTACAGAAATACTCTCCTCATTAAGCTTCAACTGTTTTCTCCGGAATGGATTTTTTTTGACTATATATAAGTTATGTCCTTTTCATAGTAGCAGCTATTGACATCTTTAGATACGACGGATAATGACGAGCAGGATTTAATACAAAGAGACGAAACCGATAAGCAAACGAAAGAGAATGCTGCCATGACAAACGTTAGTGATGATAAGCTGGCTATGCTCAGATCGGTCAGGAATATTATTGAGGATAATATTCAGTCTATAAAAAATATTCCAAACTGGACGGAAGCCCTGCAAAGATACGACAATCTTCTGGAGAAGATATCGGAGATAAGGACAGAGCTTTCAAATCTGAAGGACAACAAATCCATCAGAATAAATTCCTCCCGGGGGCAGCTGATCAAAAGCATTCTGAAGGTATCGAATTCCTTGAAGTGCTACATCCTGAACGTAAATGAAAGTGATCTTATTGATGAACTGCTTAACAAAGTATCAATAACCGAACTTGAACTGAATAATATGTTTTGTACCGAACTCTTAATTAAGGGCAAGGCAATTTTTATATATGCCACAAAGCATTCCGGCGGGCTTTATTATTACGGTGTTACCGACGAGACATTAAAACAGCTGGAAGAAAGCATTAAAGAATACTGGAAGGCTCTAAACCTGGAAGAGCTGACTGAAGCTGAAATTTATGTGAGAGAAAAGCAGCTCGAAATGCGACTGAACAGGGCAATAAACCTTTTCAGGTATGAAATAAATGAGCTCATAGATCTTGTAAAATATTCAAACCCCGGATTTTTCTATGATATAAAAATGCGAGTGCTGCTGCTGAATCTGGGAATTGTGGATGACGACATTAAGGTGATACTTCCATATCCTTCAATGAATTAGATAAATATTCACCCCGCTTTTTCAGGAATGTGAATTTTTGGAAGAGCAGGGTGAATTATTAAAAGAATAAGTTATTTGAGCGAATGAGTAATTATAAATTACAGTTCCTATAACAAGATGCGCAGGTCCGTTTAATTTGTTTTCATCTAAAAGAGGAGAGCTTTATGAATTTGAGAAGTATACTTTCAGTACTGGGCGGTAGTTCAGATGAAATTTCAGCCGGTTCGTTCAATGTAAATAAGATCAGAAAGGATTTTCCGATACTGAGTTTAATGATTAAGGGTAAGAAACTTATATATCTGGATAATGCTGCAACGACACAAAAACCCGAACTGGTCGTCCAGACAATTCAGGACTATTATCATAAATTGAATTCAAATATCAACAGGGGAGTGCATTACTTAAGTGAACATGCCACTCTGGCATACGAAAATGCCCGCAGAAAAGTAAGAGAGTATATTAATGCTCAGACCGCGCACGAGATAATATTCCTAAGAGGGGCAACTGAAGCTATTAACCTTGTTGCATACTCATACGGGCGCATGCATCTAAAAGAGGGTGACGAGGTTTTGATTTCGGCCATGGAGCACCATGCCAATATTGTACCCTGGCAGGTCGTCTGCAGGGAGAAAAATGCCGTACTGCGGATTATACCAATGAACAGCAAGGGGGAACTTATACTCGATGACCTGGACAGTTTAATCAATGAAAGGACAAGAATTGTTTCTCTGGTGCACGTGTCGAATTCGCTCGGGACAATAAACCCCGTAAAGACCATAATATCAAGGGCGCATGAAAAGGGGGTCCCGGTTCTTATCGACGGCTCACAGGCTATTCCGCACGGAAAAATAGACGTTCAGGATCTCAACTGTGATTTTTATGTATTCTCAGGCCATAAGCTATACGGCCCGACCGGCATTGGCGTGCTTTATGGAAAATCCAGCTTCCTTGAAGAGATGGATCCATATCAGACGGGCGGGGACATGATAAAGCTGGTGACATTTGAAAAGACAACATACAACGATGTTCCTTATAAATTTGAGGCCGGTACACAGAATATTGAAGGAGCAATAGGCCTTGGCGCAGCAATAGATTATCTTAATTCAATTGCCTTTCAGGCTGCGGTCAGGCATGAACATGAACTGCTTTATTACGCGGAAAGTAAAATCAGGGAACTTGAAGGCGTTGAAATTATAGGCCAGGCTGAAAAAAAAGCTCCCGTAATTTCCCTTGTCATGGAAGGCCTGCACCCGCACGACATTGGTACCTTGCTTGATGCCGACGGAATTGCAATACGTACAGGGCATCACTGCACGCAGCCCGTTATGCAGTTCTTTAAGGTTCCTGCCACGGCCAGAATTTCAATTGCTTTCTACAATACGAAAGAGGAGATAGACCAGCTTGTCTGCAGCCTAAAAAAAATCATGGAATTTAAGCAGACCGGTAGCCGCCGGAATATACAGAGCGAAAGGATTAATGAGATCTACCAGGAATCCATAATGGAGCACGACCGCAACCCGAAAAACTTCAAAGCCTGCTTCGACTGCAATCACAGGGACGAAGGATTTAATCCGTTCTGCGGGGACCGCATTGAACTTTTTCTCAATGTTGAACACAACGTCATCAGGGATATTACATTCCAGGGAGAACTTTGTGCAATCTCCAAGTCTTCTGCCTCAATTATGACAGACATGCTGAAGGGAAGGACTCTTAAGGAAGCAGAAGGAATGTTTAACCGATTTTACAATGCATTCAGTTCAGGAAACGATGCAAAAATAAAGACCGGAAATTTAGGCGAGCTGGCAATCTTTTCAAGTATTCAGCACTCGCCGGCCAGAATGAAATGCGCTTATCTGCCATGGCAGACAATGACAAACCTGATAAGTCATATTGGAACTCTTGCAGCTGAACAGCATAACCTTGAAGTATGAAAGTTTCAGCTGAGGAATGATGTGCTTATGATGAAATCGTGTAATACGATTATGATACGATTATTAAAGGAGAGCAAAGATGGAAGTAAAAGAAAGTGTTCTGGAGCTCATTGGTAATACACCATTAGTAAGGATAAAAAAACTTGCCCGGCATTTAAGGCCGCAGATATTTGCAAAAATTGAGTTCTGCAATCCTGGCGGAAGTATTAAAGACCGAATTGGCGTGGCACTTATAGAGGATGCTGAGGCCCGCGGCATTATAAAGCCCGGAGGTACAATTGTCGAAGCCACGAGCGGCAATACCGGAATAGGGCTTGCAATTGCTGCAACGGTTAAAGGCTATAAATCCATATTCGTTATGACTGACAAGGTCTGCTGCGAAAAGTCAAACTACCTGAAAGCTCTCGGATCAGAAGTGGTAATTGTACGCGACGGCTACGAAAGGAATGATCCGAACAACTACGTAAATGTGGCTAAACGCATAGCTGCAAAAACTCCAAATGCCATGTATATAAATCAGTATTCAAACCCTGCCAATCCGGAAATCCACTACAGAACTACGGGCCCGGAGATCTGGAGGCAGACCGACGGTAAGATTACACATTTTGTAGCTGCAATTGGAACCGGAGGCACCATAAGCGGTACAGGAAGGTTCCTGAAGGAAAAGAATCCAGAGATAAAAGTTATTGCGGCAGATCCTGTGGGCTCAATCTTTAAGGATTACTTTGATCACGGACTCAAAACCGGGAGTGCTCCTTACCTGGTTGAAGCCATTGGCCAGAACTATATTCCAGATAACCTGAAGTTCCAGTATATAGATGAAGTAATTAATGTAACGGACCAAGATTCATTCCATGCGGCAAGGCTTCTGACGCGTGAGGAGGGAATATTCTGCGGCGGAAGTACGGGCACCATTTTCCATGTGGCCCAGAAGATTGCTGAAAAACTCGATGAGAATGCCCTGATCGTATTCCCCATTTGCGACACAGGAGAACGCTACCTGACAAAATTCCATAACGATGACTGGCTCAGGGAAAAACTAACATCAGTCCAGGACCATGAAACAACTCTTGCAGGAATTTTATGAAACTGAGAATATGTCTAAAACACAACTTGAAAGGGTAATAATAAAGCAAGTATCTCTAATGAGAAGTAATATATAAGAGGTTAATATGAAAGGTCTGACTAAAACCATAATCTTGCTTGCAGTATTTTTCATCCCTTTATCCTTAAAGGCTCAGCTTAACGGAAATAAAACAATTGACCCTAATGGAAGCGGGGCCGATAACTATAAAACCTTCAATGAGGCTGTTCAGGCCCTTAATGACCAGGGTACAACAAGGGGTGTAATATTTCTGATTGCTTCGGGTACATACAATCTGCCAAAGCCTGTCAGAATAGATATTAAGGAAAATAAGCCCACAAAGGATTATCAGGTTACATTTAAGACTGCGCCGGGAGCAGCTGTGGTGCTTAATGTAATGGGGCAGGATACTTCACTCTTTGCCATAAGAATCGGAAGGCCGGGTGAAACAACAGACTACATTACAATTGACGGTTCAAACGGAACCGCTACCAGGGACATGACCATAATTGCCGCAGATGCGAAATACGGCACAGAGCCAATTGATATTTACGGCGACCATATTACTATTAAGAACTGCATTATACAGGCCAAAGGGAAGGGAAACGTCTGGTCTGATGAGGATATGGGTATTATACTCAGAAACGCTGCCCCTACAGCCGATTACTGCCTGATTGAAAACAATAAAGTGTCTTCAACCAACGCAATTATTTTGGGCAAAGATACCTTAAACGTTCAGACGGGCAGCGTAATCCGCGGCAATGAGGTGCATTTTTATCACAAGGGGATCTATGCCTATAAAGTCTCGGATGTAGTAATTGAAGGCAATGACGTCGTTGGCGACCTACAGTCTGCATACCCGCTGCTGCCTGTATATGGGGTTCACGCCGGCACAAACCAGGGCAACAGCCAGTCAGTAGTCATCAGGAAAAACAATATCAGGAAGCTGGGAACAAATACCGGTACAACAGCAGGAAGGCGCGTAAGGGGAATTCACACATACGGGCCCGGCAGTTTTACAATCAGCAGTAACAGAATCCATGAGCTTTATAACGCAACCAGGGACACTACCAACTTCCAGCCCGCGGTATTTGGTATTCAGCTGGAAGCCGGCAATGCATACTCGGTTTATAAAGTGTACAATAATATGATCTTTGGTTTCAAAGACAGCGATTACATAAACGGCCGCCTTGGAACAATTGTAACCACCGGAATTGACGTTCCTACGCCGGGAATGGTGGAAGTTTATAACAATACGGTATATATAGAAGAAACCGACAGGGACTATCATGAGACCCAGTGCATTTATATAGGACCCATGGCCCAGGGCAGCATGATAGACCTTAAAAACAATATTTTCTATAACGGCAACTCAAGCCCGAATGCCAAAAGCTGGACCCTGTACAGAACTCCTGCCATGAAAGGAAATATGATGAGTGATTTTAACCTGTTTTATGTAGACGGCCAGCAGAATTCATTTATTGCCTACTGCGGAAAAGGCATCAGAGCAACGATAAATGATTGGACAGCAGCTACTCCATGGGACCCGCATTCGATCAGCATGAATCCGGGTTTTATTTCATCGTCTGATGTATCAATCGCCGAAGATAAGTGGGTGGTCAACGGACAGGGAATTCCGAACAGTTCAGTTACCGAGGATATAAACGGTATTTTCCGCTCCAGTAATCTGGCTGACGGAGGATGCGACATTGGAGCCGGTGAATATAACCCGGTTGGCTATGCCCCAACTGTAATGACCGGAAAAGCAGACAGTGATACTACTGTTTTTACTGGTGTCGATGGAAAGAAGGTTGCTGAAATAGTCTGGTCAGGTGCATCTTTTCCCGAATCCGTTGTTCTTATGTATACCCCTGGCAGAAGAGCAGTCGGCAACTCAGGCAATCTGTCCAGCAAAGGTATTGACCGCATGTATACATTTACTTTGCCCGGCAGCACGGGCCCGGGCTGGATGGCCGAGGTAAGGCTTTACTATAATGCTTCTACCGAGATCAGAAATTACAGGGAAGGTGATCTTGTGGTTAACAGGAGACCGTTTATGGGTGACGGCCTATGGGATGTTGAAGCCTCAACTATTGATACGCTTGAGCACTGCGCCCGGTTCACTACAAGTTCACTCGGCACTTATACTCTTGTTGATAAGAACATGAGCCCCCTGCCGGTTGAAAAGAATATGGCACAGAAAATTAACTATTCACTTGAACAAAATTTTCCTAATCCTTTTAACCCTGCCACTAAGATCAAATATTCCATACGTGAGGACGGTAAAGCAAGGCTCATTCTCTATAACAGCATCGGACAGGTGGTAAAAGTGATAATGGATGAAATGAAGGCAAAGGGAAACTATGAAATAATTCTTAATGCACAGGACCTGCCAAGCGGTATTTATTTCTACCAGCTTCAGAGCGGGGACTTCAGGGATACAAAGAAACTTGTTCTTTTGAAATGATTATATATTGAAGAAAAAATGCTCTGCATAAAATGCGCTCTGGTTTCATGTTAGGATTTTCCCAACTCAGGGCTGAATGTTGTTTTTGATTTTATGATTTGATGATGCATGCTTTTGAATGTGTGTTTTATGATGCTTAGAATGATAACAGGGGCTGGGCAAAATGAATTTCTTATTTATTTTTATAATAAGTTTGATATTTACTGTTTCTATCACTCCTTTTTTGATTCGGTATTTAACAAAAATAAAAGTTGTTGATCTTCCCGGAAACAGGAGAATCCATACTGCAATTATTCCACGTATGGGCGGACTGCTTGTATATCTGTCGGCCGCACTTACAGTAGTATTTCTTTCGGATGAACTCGACTCAATAAGACTCTTAATGGTGGCTGCAAATGTAATATTAATGGTCGGTTTCTTTGATGACATACTTGGGCTCAGCTACATGGTTAAGATCTGGGGCCAGTTTCTGGCCTGCCTGCTTATACTGATATATCTGAATGAGCAATATGCAGAACTCATATACTTCGATATTGCAATTCCACACCCTCTGGATTACCTGATCCTTATTGCCTTTATTGTCGGAGGGATCAATGCCATTAACTTCATGGATGGAATAGACGGCCTGGTTAGCGGATTCTCGGTTCTCACTTTTTCAGTCATTCTGACGCTCTCAGTTTTCTACGGCTTCGATCTGCTCATACTATTATCAGTAAGCCTTTTAGGAAGCCTCATGGGGTTCCTTAAATATAACAGGTTCCCGGCAAGGATCTTTTTAGGAGACACAGGTTCACTCATACTGGGATTTTTCCTGATAACCTCGTCGCTGTTAATTTCAGTCAAAATGAATAAAGGAGTGCTGGACCTGACATTCCCGGCAATTCTGCTCGCGGTTCCTTTGACTGATGCCATAAGAGTTATAATAACCAGAATACTCCGCAAGAAAAGTCCTTTTCTGCCGGATAAAATGCATCTGCATCACCTGCTGCTTGAGGCGACAGGCTCGCAAAGGGCTGCCGTTGCAATAATCGGGGCGTACTCGGTTGTTCTCGCGCTGGTTTCAGTTTATTACCTTACAAGCTCTCATACTGTGCCTTTAATGCTGTTTGCGTTTTTTGTTGTGCTCCTGCTGTTTGCAGAACCTGTCATCTCCTTTTTCAACAGGTACAGGAAGGTGATATATACAAGGAAATTCTGGATCAGCTTATGGAACAAAAACATAGAAACCATACAGAAGTCATTTATATACCTTACTTCCCTGGCTCTTTTGCTGATTTTAATAGTCTCAATACCCGGCCGTAATTCGATGGAGAATAACATACTTTGGGGGCTTTTGATTACCGGGCTTGCATTCTTTTTTATAGCCACCAGGAGCAAAAATATTTACAAGGGCGTGGATGATATATTTATTTTCATGAATCTGGCAGCAATCTTTACAATTACAAACCTTAACCATACGCTTCAAAATGAAATATTCGCAGGAAATGCCGGTCTGAATCTTGTTTCCGAGGTGAGCTATTATATTCTTACTTTTATGATTGTAGTTTTTCTTATTGCCGACGGTACTGCATTCCCCCTGAAGAAGTTTAAGGTCAGTGATGTCGACTACGCTTTACTCATTTTTATTTTTCTGACTTTCTTTGTTGATTACCTCATTCCTTCTCAAATTGACAGGGGTTTTAAGATATTTATTCTTGAAGCGCTGGTTATTTATATGTGGTATAAGCTGGTTGTTTCGTTTAGGGAGGAAGTCAGAAATCATCTGTTCTATATGTCGTTTGCCCTGTCCTTTGCAATAGTAATAAGGCTGCTTGTTATCTGACGGAAAAATTATAATGGAATTCTTTAATAAATAATTTCTGCAGGAATTAGTTTATAATTCCTGCAGAAAGTGTTTTGTGGATTAATACCACAATATCTGGCTATCGGAATTAAGCCCCTCGTTTTTCTTTGAATAGATCCAGCACTTTGTCTGACTGTTTACTTCTGTAACTTCGCCAGCGGAAATAATACCGATTAAAGAGCCTGAGACAAAGCCGTTAAAAGCGATATATTTGCCGTCAGGGGACCAGGAAGGATACTTCTCATCAGAATCCCCTTTTGTAATCTGCTGAGCCCCGGTGCCCTCAATATTCATCTTCCATATGTGTCCGTTCAGTATAAAGGCCATCTGTTTGCCATCAGGGCTTACGGAAGGCATTAAGGGTTCTTTGAACGAGGGATCTATCCTGGTAGTAGTTGTAAACTGTTTGTCAGATATATATATGCCCTCTGCATATGGTGTCTGAGGTTTGAAGGTTGAATTATATGAGCCTGACATAACAAGCCTTCCGTCAGGAGTCCATGAGGGGTGGAACATGCCGCGGAATTCTGCAAGCTTTGTTCCGTCTATCTTATACACATATGTGCCGATTAGGCTTCCGGCTGATCCCATATTTATGTTTGAAAAGGCAATATAACTTCCGTCTTTTGAAACCTGCGGCGTCATCAAAAACAGGTTACTTCCAAAAAACTTATTTTGTTTGGACCCGTCGGGGCTGGCAATCATAATGTCGCCGTAACCGGAAACAAAGACTATTCTTCCGTCAGGCAGCCGGGTGGGAAAAGACCCATCCATGAGTTTCAAGTCTGTCTGTGTTGAAAAGTCAAACTGATGAATTCCGTCGAGCACTCCCTCATAAAGGATTTTTCCTGTTTCAGCTCCCTGCTGCTGCTGGTCAGAGGGATCCACCGGGGAATCTTTTTTATTGCATCCCGTGAAGGCTAAGATAACTGAAATAAGAACGACTGAAAAAATGGAAGAGGCGTGCCAGATTGGTTTTTCCATCCTAAACTCCATGCTTGAAAGTTAAAATGTAATTCTGATCCGGATAAATGGATATTTGTACCGGGAAATATAACATGTGAGCAAATTAATTCCAATAATCAGGAAATTTTGCCTTAACCGCTCAGCCATAATCCGAGCCGGAAAACCATTCCAGTGTCCGCTCAACACTATTTTGAAACCAGCCCCATTGCCCGTTCGTCTATTCAGGTATAAAGAGTGATATTCTATATAAAACAAAAGAGGAAACATGAAAAACTCCAAATTCTATATTATTGCTTTAATGTCTGTTTCACTCATATCGCTGGAAATAGTCTGGACAAGAATATTTTCAGCAGAATTTTATTACACGTTCGCATTCTTAATTTTGTCGCTTTCAATTTTAGGTCTTGGGCTGGGTGCGCTTGCTCTCAGGCTCTTTGCGCCTGTTTTCCGAAGTAAGAACGCCACGGGAATTTTACTGCTTATAACATCACTTCTGGCATTAACGGGTCCTTCAGTAGTGCTTAATATAAAGCTCGATTTTTCCCGCCTTTTTACCGACACAGAAATGATATGGAAATTTCTTCTGACCGTATTTCTTCTGAGCTCAACTTTCTTCGCCGGAGGCATAGCCCTGGCAAAACTTTTCAGGGATAACTGCGGCGATATGCCAAGGCTCTATATGGCGGACCTGATCGGAGCCGGATCGGGGGCACTTCTGGCTATTGTTCTCATGAATACCTTCGGTACTCCATGGGCGTCGTTTTTAATCTGTCTGCCCCTGATAATGGCTTCTTTTCTGGCACTGGAAAGGTGGTACCGATATGCCGAGATTGTGCCGCTGACACTGATGTTCGTAATGATCAGCTACTCGCACACACTGCTAAATCCTCCGCGCAAGGAAAGGGCCCCGGTGGTGTATCAGTACTGGGATGCCATGGCAAAAATTAAGATCTATAACTACAGCAAGGACTCGCGCGGCATCAATATAGACAATATGGCTAATACTCCGGTACACTACTTCGACGGCAACTGGAACCGTCCCGATTCAATGAAGTTTGACTTCGGAATTTTCAGCCTGAAGAATTTTATTAAGCCCAAAAGCAGTTGTACGGTTTTATCCCTTGGCTCAGGCGGCGGCGGGGAAGTCCTGCAGGCGCTTCAGGAGGGAGCAAAAGAGATCCACGCTGTTGAGGTTAATCCTAAAATTAACAGCATGCTTAAGGACGGGGAGCTTTCAGACTTTTCCGGGAAGATCTATAAAGATCCCCGCGTTAAGGTTATAACTGAAGACGGGCGCACCTATGTAAGGAGATACAGGAATAAATTTGACCTAATTACTTCATTCAGCTCAAACACATTTGCCGCCCTGGCATCGGGATCTTTTGCGCTTGCTGAAAATTACCTCTTTACAACAGAGGCTTTTGAGGATTACTATTGCGCTCTGACAAACAACGGTGTTTTCTATATGGAGCATCAGATGTATATGCCGAAGGTTGTAAGCGAAGTAATTGAAGCCCTGAATA